>NZ_JBEXNO010000030.1:0-91226 GCF_040611175.1 Streptomyces sp. NPDC003036
CTGCAGGGGGGACCCTGTGGGAGAGTAGGACGCCGCCGAACAATTATTGTGGGGGAGCCCCGCACCGTTATGGTGCGGGGCTTTTCTGCGTTTACAGCCCTTCTAAGGTGGCTCCATGCGCTATGAACTGGTTATCTTCGACAACGACGGTGTGCTCGTCGACAGTGAGTACCTCTCCAACACCATCCTCGCCGGCTACCTGACCGAGCTCGGTCACCCGACCTCGTACGAGGACTCGCTCAGGGACTACATGGGGGCCGCCGTGCACCGCGTCCACGACGTGATCCTGGAGCGGACCGGACAGCGGCTGCCGGAGGAGTTCGACGAGACCTTGCACGCACGCGTCTTCGCGGCGTTCGAGCGCGAGTTGCAGGCGGTCGACGGGGTGACGGAGGTGCTGGGGAAGCTCGTGGCGGACGGGGTGCGGTACTGCGTCGCGTCGTCCGGGAGCCATGAGCGGATCCGTGTGGGGCACCGGAAGACGGGGCTGGATTTGTGGTTTCCGGAGGACACCGTCTTCAGCGCGCAGGACGTGGGGCAGGGCAAGCCGGCGCCGGACCTCTTCCTGTACGCCGCCGAGCGGATGGGGGTCGCCCCGGAGCGGTGCGTAGTGGTCGAGGACAGCCCCCTCGGAGTGCAGGCGGCCCTCGCGGCCGGGATGGACGTATACGGGTTCACCGCCATGACCCCGGCGGAGCGGCTGGCCGGAGTGAAGGGCTGCTTCGACGACATGAGCCGGCTGCCGGGTCTTCTCGTGTGAGCGATCTACCCAGCGGTAAGGGGGCGCCCTAGGCTCTGCCGCCATGGTGGACAGGGGATCGAGGCGGTTACGGCGTGGGCGTGGCGCGCTCGCGGTCTGCTTCTTCGTGCAGGGAGTGACCTTCGCGCTGCTCGTGACGCGTATCCCCGCCATCCAGGACCGGTACGGGATATCCGACGCCCTGCTCCCGCTCTTCCTGGCGGCCGTCCCCGTCCTCGCCGGGGTAGGAAGCCTGGTCACCGGGAAGCTGGTCCGGCGCGGGGCGACGCCGGCCGCCGTGCTGCGGTGGGTGCAGCCGGTGGTGCTGCTGTCACTCGTCGGGGTCGGGGCCGGGGACCGGATGGGGCAGGTCGCCGTCGCGCTCGGGGTGTTCGGGCTGGCGGTCGGGGCGTTGCACGCCTCCATGAACATGCTCGGCGTCAGCCTCCAGCGCGCGTACGGGCGCAGCATCATGCTCGGCTTCCACGCGGCGTACAGCCTCGGGGGGATCGCCGGAGCGTCGCTCGCGTGGGCCTCGGTGCGCTGGGGGCTGGAGCTGTCGCTGTCGTACGGGTCCGTCGTGGCCGTGCTGCTGCCCGTGGCGCTGGCGGCGAGCCGGTGGTACGTGGACGGGGAGCGTGAGCCGACCGGTGGCGCCTCCACAGGGCGGTCGGCGGGACTTCTGGTGCCGCTGTGCCTGGTGATGACGTTCGCGTACATCGGTGACGCGACGGTGTCGAACTGGAGCGCGAAGTACCTGACGGACGTGCTGGGCGGCTCGGAGGAGCTGGCGACGGTTCCGTACAACGCCTACATGGTCACGACACTGCTCGGTCGGGCGGTGGGGGACTTCGGGGTGCGGCGGTTCGGGGCCGTGGCCGTCGTGCGGGGCGGTGCGCTGCTCGCGGCGGTCGGCTTCGGGGTGGTGGCCGGGGCGCCGGGGGCGTGGGCCGGGGTGGCCGGGTTCACGGTGCTGGGGCTCGGGCTGAGCGTCGTGGTGCCGCAGACGTTCGCGGCCGCGCGGGGGGATGCGGAGGTGGCGCGGCTCAACGTCTTCAACTACGTCGGGTTCCTGGTCGGTTCGCCGTTGGTCGGGGCGCTCGGCGAGGCCTGGAGCTACCGCGGCGCGATGGTGGTGCCGATGCTGTTGGTGTTGGTGACGCTCCGGTATGCCCGGTCGTTCGGGATTGAACGGGACCGATACGGTGGCGGGCATGAGCGGCCGCGCACTGTTGATGTGGGATGACGCAGTAACTCGTTACGACTTCGGTCCGAGCCACCCTATGGATCCGGTGCGGCTCGCGCTGACCATGGGCCTGGTGCGGGCGTACGGCCTGGACCGCGCGGTGGACGTGGTGGCGGCCAAGCCGGCCGGGGACTCGACGCTGCGGCTGGTGCACCGCGAGGACTACGTGGCGGCCGTACGGGCGGCGTCGGCGGACCCGAAGGCGGCGGACCAGGCGTACGGGCTGGGCACGATGGACGATCCGGCGTTCGCGGGGATGCACGAGGCGTCGGCGCTGATCGCCGGCCAGTCGGTGGGCGCGGCGGAGGCGGTGTGGCGGGGCGAGGCCGCGCACGCGGTGAACTTCGCGGGCGGCCTGCACCACGCGATGCCGGGCTCGGCGGCGGGCTTCTGCATCTACAACGATGCCTCGCTGGCGATCGCCCGGCTGTTGGAACTGGGCGCGGAGCGTGTCGCGTACGTGGACGTCGACGTCCACCACGGCGACGGCGTGCAGGCGGCCTTCTGGGACGACCCCCGGGTGCTCACGGTGTCGCTGCACGAGCACCCGCGGACGCTGTTCCCGGGGACCGGGTGGTCTGAGGAGACGGGCGGGACCGGTGAGGCGGAGGGCAGCGCGGTCAATGTGGCGTTGCCGGCCGGGACCGGGGACGCGGGGTGGCTGCGGGCGTTCCACGCGGTGGTGCCGGAGCTGCTGGCGGAGTTCCGGCCGCAGGTCCTGGTGACGCAGCACGGGGCCGATACGCACTTCGAGGATCCGCTGGCGCACCTCGCGGTGTCGCTGGACGCGCAGCGGGCGGTGCAGGTGGCCTGCCACGACCTGGCGCACGAGTACGCCGAGGGGCGGTGGGTCGCGCTCGGCGGGGGCGGTTACGCGGTGGTGGACGTGGTGCCGCGGTCGTGGACGCACCTGGTGGGGATCGCGGCGGGGGCGCCGGTGGAGCCGGAGTCGGTCATTCCGTCGTCGTGGCGGGACGAGGTGTACGCGCGGACGCGGCAGTTGGCGCCGGGGCGCATGACGGACGGGCGGTGGCCGGTGGAGTGGCGCCCTTGGGAGGAGGGGTACGACCCCGCGGACCGGCTGGACCAGGCGGTGCTGGCGACGCGGCGTGCGGTGTTCCCCCTCCGGGGGCTGCTGGCGTAGGAGCGCCTCGGCTTGGCGGGGTTACGCCAACGGTGGGAGCCCGTGTGCGTTTCGGCGCTCGGGCGGCCGGGGTGCGGCAGCATCGGGAGGGTGCTGAGTGTCGAGGCGCTCCGGGCGCATCTGGTGGCTTCGGGCCTGGCCGGGACGGTGGCCACCGCGCGGGAGCGCAGCCTGCGCAACTATCGGCTGTTCGCGGTCCGGGATCCCCGGGTGACGATCGGGCTCGACCCCGACGGCGGGTGGAGCGAACGCGAGGTGCTGCGGCTCATGGCGGACCGGTGCGGGGTCTCCGGGGATCCGGCGCACCGGTCCGGGTGCGACGTCATCGATCCGGAGCGGACGCTGAGCGCGCTGGACGCGTTCGCGGCGCGGCTCGCGGAGGTGGCCGCCCGGCGGGGCGCGGTGCTGTTCGGGACCGGGCACCCGCACCGTCTGCTGGGGTTCTACGCCGAGTTGGCAGACGCTTTGTCGGCGGCGGGATGCCCCGTCCTCACACCCGCGCAGGGGCGATGTGTCGACATAACGACCCGGTTTGGCGTACGTACGTACACCGTGGACTACGTACGGGGTGTCGCGCTGGTGCGGGAACCCGGGGCCGAAGGCGCCGGTTGTGAGACCGGCGCACACACGCACTCCCCCCTCCCCGTTAGGGTCGCTCTGGAGGCCGCGGCGGAGGGTCGAGAGGGGTTGCCGGAGCTGGTCGTCGGGGACCACGGATGGGTCTGCGGAGCAGGTCAGCTGGGTTTTGAGGCCATCGGCCTGGCCGATACGGACGATCCCGCGCTGTTCGTCGGAGAAGCGGAGGGACGGGTGTCCGTGGCCGTGCCGCTCGATGACGCTGTGCGGTCCGCTTACTACCGGCCGCTTACTCGCTATGTACTCAATCGGGCGTGTCTGTCACGGTAGGGGGCCGATGGAGCTCCTCTTCCCCACTCGCATCACCCGCCCCTACTCTGGGGAGTGAGCGCACAACGACGAAGAGTCACCGGAGGGGAAGCCGGTGGGCGTCGTGTGCGGAAGGTACAGGTGGGTCATGGCTGCTGCTGGCGAAAGGCCTCTCAACGAGGTCAAGTTCCTGACCGTGGCGGAAGTCGCCTCGGTGATGCGAGTGTCGAAGATGACCGTGTACCGCTTGGTGCACAGCGGTCATCTGCCGGCCATCCGGGTGGGCAGGTCTTTCCGGGTGCCGGAGCAAGCGGTTCACGAGTACCTGCGAGAGTCCTTCGTGGGGGTGGAGACCGCGTAGCGGGGCGCGAGGGGGGTTTCACGAGCCCTCGATTACAAGCTCGGTGCTCGGCCGGGTAGGCTAGGCCGACGTAGGTCGTGTGGGCCCAGACGCCCCGCACCGAGATCCCCGCTGGCGCGGGGGTGTTCCGAGAAGTGAGCGAGGGTAGTCGTGGGCTCTGTTATCAAGAAGCGGCGTAAGCGGATGGCCAAGAAGAAGCACCGCAAGCTGCTCAAGCGCACCCGCGTTCAGCGTCGCAACAAGAAGTAAGCGACGGCTGTACGTGCGGCATTCGCGGCCCTCCCACCGGTTCCGGTGGGAGGGCCGCGGTGTTTGCGCGGTACGGGCGTGAGTGCGGCGGTCGTCGCACCGCGAGGGTGAAACGCTACGGTGGCGCGTAGGCGAACAGGACCGAACGGAAGGCGCTGATCTTGGGGAAGGTCGTGCTCGTCACCGGGGTGGCCCGGAAGCTCGGCGGCCGCTTCGTACGGCGCATCCAGCAGGACCCCGAAGTGGACCGGGTCATCGGCGTCGACGCCGTGGAGCCGGCGCACCGGCTGGGCGCGGCGGAGTTCGTCCGCGCCGACATCCGGCAGCCCGGCATCGGGCGCGTACTGGCCGAGCACGCCGTGGACACCGTCGTCCATCTGGACGTCACGGGCAGACCGCTGGGCAGCGGCGGCCGGACGGCGGTCAAGGAGACCAACGTCATCGGCACGATGCAGCTGCTCGGCGCGTGTCAGAAGTCGCCGACGATCCGCCGGCTGGTGGTGAAGTCCAGCACGAGCGTGTACGGCTCGGCGCCCCGCGACCCGGCGGTCTTCACCGAGACGACGCCGGCGAAGTCCCTCCCGAGCGGAGGCTTCGCCAAGGACGTCGTCGAGGTCGAGGGGTACGTGCGCGGCTTCGCGCGGCGGCGGCCGGATGTGGCGGTGTGCGTGCTGCGCTTCGCGAACATCCTGGGGCCCGGCGCGGACTCGCCGCTCGCCGAGTACTTCTCGCTGCCCGTCCTGCCCACGGTCTTCGGGTACGACCCGAGGCTCCAGTTCGTCCACGAGGAGGACGTCATCGACGTCCTGCGGATCGCCTCGCACGAGCCGCGGCGGGCCACGCTGAACAGCGGCACCTTCAACATCGCCGGCGACGGCGTGCTGACGCTCTCTCAGTGCTCGCGGCGGCTGGGGCGGCCCACCGTGCCGGTGCTGCTGCCGGCCGTCAGGTGGGTCGGTACGGCGCTGCGTACGGTGGGTGTGACGGACTTCTCACCGGAGCAGATCCGCCTGCTGACGCACGGCAGGGTGGTCAGTACGGCGCAGATGCGCGAGACGCTCGGGTTCGAGCCCGCGTACACCACCGCGGAGGCCTTCGCGGACTTCGCGCGCAGCCGGGGCCCGGGGCTGCTGCCGCCGGAGGCCGTGGCCGGGGCGGTCGACCGGATCGCCGCGTCGCCGCTGCTGGGCGGTGCGAAGACGACGACAAGCGCCGAAGCCGAATAAGGAGCGCGAGCAACGATGGCGGACGCCAAGGTCATTCCGTTCGACGACGACCGGTCGCGCACGGGCGCGGCCCCCCGGCCGGCGCGCCGACGGCCGCCGCTGGGCGGTGGTGCGCGGCGGAGGGGCGAGACGGCCCCGGTGAGCCCGCTGCCGGGCTCGTACGAGCCCGAGGCGGCCGGGGAGGTGGCCTCCGAGGCGGCCGGGGCCGCGGGGGCTCCGGAGGGCGCGGAGAGCGCGGGGAGCGTCTGGGAGCGGCGGCTCGCGGGCGGGCTGGCCTTCCTCCGGCGGCGCGTCACCGGGGAGTACGAGGTCGACGAGTTCGGCTTCGATGAGGAGCTGACGGACCAGGTCCTGATGTCGCTTCTGCGGCCGCTGTACGAGAAGTACTTCCGCGTCGAGGTGAAGGGCGTGGAGAACATCCCGTCGGACGGCGGGGCCCTGGTGGTGGCGAACCATTCGGGGGTGCTTCCGCTGGACGGGCTGATGATGCAGGTCGCCGTCCACGACCACCATCCGGCCGGGCGCCATCTGCGGCTGCTCGCCGCGGACCTGGTGTTCGTGCTGCCGGTCGTGAACGAGCTGGCCCGGAAGGCCGGGCACACGCTGGCGTGCGCGGAGGACGCCGAGCGGCTGCTGCGGCGCGGCGAGGTCGTCGGGGTGATGCCGGAGGGCTTCAAGGGCATCGGGAAGCCCTTCGGCGAGCGGTACAAGCTGCAGCGGTTCGGGCGGGGCGGCTTCGTGTCGACGGCGCTGCGGGCCGGGGTGCCGATCGTGCCGTGCTCGATCGTGGGCGCGGAGGAGATCTACCCGATGATCGGCAACGCGAAGACGCTCGCGCGGCTGCTCGGTTTCCCGTACTTCCCGCTCACACCGACGTTCCCCTGGCTGGGGCCGCTGGGTGCGCTGCCGCTGCCGACGAAGTGGACGATCCAGTTCGGCGAGCCGATCCCGACGGACGGGTACCCGCCGGAGGCGGCGGAGGACCCGATGTTGATGTTCAACCTGACGGACCAGGTGCGGGAGCAGATCCAGCACACGCTGTACAAGCTGCTGGTGCAGCGGCGCTCGGTGTTCTTCTGAGTTCTTCTCGTGCCGCGTCCGCGTACGAAGGTGGGGCGCCCCCCCCGTGAGGGAAGGCGCCCCACCTTCGTTCTACCGCGCGTCCTCCTCGTCGATGCCGAGGCCCGGGAGGATGCCTGGCAGCAGCGGGGGGATCGTGACGTCGGGAGCCGGTGCGGGAGGCTCCTGGCCCGAGTCGGGTGGCGGTGTCGTCGGGTCGGGCTCCAGGAGCCCGCCGGTGTTGCCGCCGAGCAGGCCGTCGTCCTGCGCGGAGCCCGAGCCGGAGCCCGACGGGCCCGGCTTGGCGGGGCTGCCCGAGGGGCGGGATTCCGGCGCGGACGGGGACTCGTGCGACGGGCTGCCGGAGCCGGTCGAGTCCTGCGGGCCGCTGTCGGTGCCGGAGGGGCTGCGGCCGTCCTTCTCCTCCGGGGCACGCGGCAGCTTGGACTGCAGCGGGCCGACCTCTTCGTCTATGGCGGCGAAGACCGAACTCACCTGGTCGCGTACGTCGGTGAGCTGGGGAGGGAGCCGGTCGCGCAGGCCGTTCCACGCCTCGCGGTGGTTGCGGGCGAACGAGTTGAGCGTGGCCATCGGGGCGATGGCGCCGTCCCGTTCGTACGCGATGCGCAGCAGGCGGTGGCCCTCGGAGGCGTCGTGCTGCATGCCGTTGAGGGCGCGGCGGATCTCGTTCAGCGACTCGTGGTCCAGGACGCCGGAACGGCCCCGCTCCATGAGGCGGCGGGCCTCGCTGAGGCGGGTGGACGCCTGGTCCAGGTAGAGCTCGCCGCGGTCGGCCTCGTCGTCGGCGAGGCCGAGCTTGAGGTCCTCCATGCCACGCTTCAGCCCGTACAGCGAATCACCTGGGAGGGCGTCGGAACTGGCAGCGGCCACTCCGCTGAAGGCCCCCGCGGCCACCCCGACCGTGAGGCCGCCGGCGGCGAGCCCCTTCGACCAGCGGGAGCGCGGGCGCAACTTCCGGAGCGCGGTGGCCCGGTGAGCCCCCCGCCCCGAGGACGTCCGCTGCTCCGGCACGGTAGGGCCCGCGGACGCACCCCCCTCGGCGACCATCGCCTCCATGGCGGCGACCAGCTGGGCTCGCTGCACGGTTTTGACTTCGGGGTCCAACTCCGGCTTCGGCAGCTTGCCGAGACCGCTCGCCAGGGCCAACAGCCGACCCCGCTCGGTCGGTTCGGCCGACGCGTCGGGCTGCTCGGCCGCCTGATCTTCCAGGGCCTGGGCGAAGGCGTTCGCCCGCCGGTGCGCCGATACGTTCGCGATCACTGGCGGCACCTCCTCTCGTCATCACGGTCGACTCCCAGGAAGGGCGGGAAGTTGCACACCTTGAGTACATCCACACGAACGAGTGAGTGGATGCGGTCATGGTGTGTCCACAGGGAGCCTGCATCCCGCACAACGAGCGTCGCGGCACCTGGGTTACGGACGAAGGATGATCCGACCAGTGCGTCGTCGCGTCGTCACGGAGGGTGCCGTACGGGTCAGCGGGCGTCGTCGGGGAGCAGGCGCGCGAGGGTGCGCACCGCCCGGTACTGAAGGGTCTTGATCGCTCCTTCGTTCTTGCCCATCGCGCGCGCCGTCTCGGCGACCGACAGGCCCTGGAGGAAGCGCAGGGTGACGCACTCCTGCTGCTGGGGGTTCAGCTTGCGGACGGCCTCCAGGAGAGCGGCGTTGGATAGGGACTCCAGCACGGAGTCCTCCGGGCTGCGCTCGACCTCGTTGGCGTCGAGCATTTCGCCTGTGGTCACTTCGAGCCTGAATCGGCTCGACTTGAAGTGGTCCGCGACCAGGTTGCGCGCGATGGTGACCAGCCAGGCACCGAAGTCGCGCCCCTGCCAGGTGAAGGTGGAGATGCGGCGCAGGGCGCGGAGGAACGTCTCGCTGGTCAGGTCCTCGGCCGTCGCCTTTCCGCCGACGCGGTAGTAGATGTATCGGTAGACGGTGTCGCTGTACTGGTCGTACAGGCGACCGAAGGCCTCGGCCTCCCCGGCCTGGGCGCGCTCGACCAGGTCCATCATGCGGGCGCTGTCGCTGTCGGCGGTGGGCCGGCGCGCGGTGGTCGAGGTGCCCGCTCCGCCCCGGCCACCCCGTCTGCCGACGGCGGCACCGCCGTCGGCGAGGGCATAGCAGGGGCCGGCGGGTGCCGGTGCGGCGAAGGCGGGGACGGCGTACGCGGTGGGGACGAAGCCGCGCAAGTGGTCGAGGACCGTTGCGCGGAGCGTAGCCAGGCCCGAGGCGTCAACCCCGACGTGTGGGTACACGGGACTCCCAGAGGCAGAGCTTCCATCACGTGCAGTGCGGAACCGTTCACCCGTCGTAGCGACGTGTGAGGGTTCCGTATGCGTCTGAGGAGAATAACGCTTCGTGCAGGGAGCGCTACACCGAGTTGCTCAAATCATCGATTCAGTCGCTTCTGTGACGACTCGGCGGCTGATCAAGTCGCACTTGATGACCGTTAATTGATCGGTTTAGTTTCGGATGTGGGTGGGTGGCGGTGTGTTGTGGTCGAGTGCGGGGGCGGGGGACTGGCGCGGGGATGGCGCGGGTAAGACCCCGGTTTGGGCGCGACTCGCCCGGCCCCGGGGGCGGGGCCGGTGCTGCGGGAAGGGATCAGCGGCGGCGGCGGCTCAGGGCCACCGCGGCGGCGGTGCCGCCGGCGAGGGCGCCGACACCGGCGGCCGCCGGGATGCCGACCTTCGCGGCCTTGCGGCCCGTGCGGTAGTCGCGCAGGCGCCACTCGCGCTCGCGCGCGTACCTGCGCAGTTTGGTGTCGGGATTGATCGCGTACGGGTGCCCGACCAGCGAGAGCATCGGGATGTCGTTGTGGCTGTCGCTGTACGCGGCGCAGCGCGAGAGGTCCAAGCCCTCCGCGGCGGCCAGGGCGCGGACGGCCTCGGCCTTGGCGGGGCCGTGGAGGGGCTCGCCGACGAGCTTGCCGGTGTAGACGCCGTCGACGGACTCGGCGACCGTGCCGAGCGCGCCGGTCAGGCCCAGCCGGCGGGCGATGATCGTCGCGGTTTCCACGGGGGCGGCCGTGACCAGCCAGACCTTCTGGCCGGCGTCGAGGTGCGCCTGGGCCAGGGCGCGGGTGCCCGGCCAGATGCGGTCGGCCATGTACTCGTCGTAGATCTCCTCGCCGATGGTCATCAGCTCGGAGACGCGGTGGCCCTTGACGATGGACAGCGCGCTGTCGCGGGCGTCCTGCATGTGCTCGGGGTCCTCGACCCCCGCGAGCCGGAACCACGCCTGCTGCCAGGCGAACCTGGCCAATTCGCGGCGCTGGAAGAACTTGCGCTTGTACAGGCCCCGGCCGAAGTGGAAGAGGGCGGCGCCCTGCATCACGGTGTTGTCGAGGTCGAAGAAGGCCGCCGCGCGCTCGTCCCCGTGGACGGGGAACTCCTGTGAGGTCTTACGGGCGGCCTCGGCCGACGCTTCGCCTGCCAGCACACTGCGCGCGGTGGCGGAGCGCCTGCGAGGGGTGAGCCATCCCAGTGCGGCCATGTCGTGAGCATAGCCACTGTGTTCGGTCCTTCCCGCCTTGTGGGGCGGCGACGGTGTGAACGGAAGGAGAATGGGGGGCATGTTCGGGCGACGTACGAAGAAGGCCGGCGGTCCGCGGACGGTGACGCTGATCGGGAAGCCCGGGTGTCATCTGTGCGATGACGCGCGGGCGGTGATCGAGCGGGTCTGCGCCGAGACCGGCGCGGTGTGGGAGGAGAAGGACATCCTCCAGGACGAGGCGCTCCACCGCGCCTACTGGGAGCAGATCCCGGTGGTGCTGGTGGACGGGGAGCAGCACACCTTCTGGAAGGTGGACGCGGCGCGGCTGCGGCGCGCGCTCGGAGGGTGACGCACGGGGGGTGACCGGAAAGGGCGGTTACCATCGTGTGCGTTTTGTTGGGTTTCGGGGGCGGAGCCGTGAGGAGTGTGAACCGTCTTGCCCCCTTCGTGTTCCCAACGGGCTGAGCGCGGTCTCGGTTCCGGGGCGGCGCGATCGGATCGCGTGACCCCGGTCACTTTGGCCGGACAAAAGGGACACCATCTTTGTGCACGCGTTCACAAAGACATAGCCTGCTGTCGACGGGGCGGCCTCGGTACGCATGGCCGCCTGCAGCCCCGCTCATCCCGCAGGAGCACCGTGGCAACTGGCCGAACACACCGACCGGCGACCCGTAGCCGAGGAATCCCCGAGGCCACCGTCGCCAGGCTTCCGCTGTATCTGCGGGCGCTCACCGCACTGTCGGAGCGCTCCGTACCGACGGTCTCCTCCGAGGAGCTCGCGGCGGCGGCGGGGGTCAATTCCGCGAAGCTGCGCAAGGACTTCTCCTACCTCGGTTCGTACGGGACGCGCGGCGTCGGCTACGACGTCGAGTACCTCGTCTACCAGATCTCACGCGAGCTCGGGCTCACCCAGGACTGGCCGATCGTCATGGTCGGTATCGGTAACCTCGGCGCCGCCCTGGCCAACTACGGCGGCTTCGCCTCCCGCGGCTTCCGCGTCGCCGCGCTGATCGACGCCGACCCGGCCATGGTCGGCAAGCCGGTCGCGGGCATCGCGGTGCAGCACATCGACGACCTGGAGAAGATCGTCGACGAGAACGGCGTGTCGATCGGTGTCATCGCGACGCCCGCCGGAGCGGCCCAGCAGGTCTGCGACCGGCTCGTCGCGGCCGGGGTGACCTCCATCCTGAACTTCGCGCCGACCGTGCTGTCGGTGCCCGACGGCGTGGACGTGCGCAAGGTGGACCTCTCCATCGAGCTGCAGATCCTCGCCTTCCACGAGCAGCGCAAGGCCGGCGAGGAGCCGGGCGCGCCCGTGCCCCCCGTGGTGCGCGGCGCCGCCGGTGCCACCGTCCAGGCCGACGGACGCAAGGGACCTGACGGGGACATGCCCGCCGTGATGCCGGCATGAGCCTCCTCGTCGTCGGACTCAGCCACCGCAGCGCGCCCGTCAGCGTGCTGGAGCGGGCCGCCCTGGCCCCCGACACGCAGAGCAAGCTGCTCCAGGACGCCCTCGCCGCCGAGCCGGCCGTCGAGGCCACCATCCTGGCCACCTGCAACCGCATCGAGCTCTACGCCGACGTGGACAAGTTCCACGCGGGCGTCGCCGAGCTGTCCACGCTGCTCGCCCAGCACAGCGGGGTGGGGCTGGAGGAGCTCACTCCGTACCTGTACGTGCACTACGAGGACCGGGCCGTCCACCACCTCTTCTCGGTGGCGTGCGGGCTGGACTCCATGGTCGTCGGCGAGGGGCAGATCCTCGGCCAGATCAAGGACGCCCTCGCACGCGGCCAGGAGCTGCACACCGCCGGACGGCTGCTGAACGACCTGTTCCAGCAGGCGCTGCGGGTCGGCAAGCGGGCGCACAGCGAGACCGGCATCGACCGGGCGGGGCAGTCGCTCGTCACCTTCGGTCTCGAGCAGCTGGCGGCCGGCACCCCGGTGGACACCTGGGCCAAGGGCAAGCGGGCGCTGGTCATCGGCGCCGGTTCGATGTCCTCGCTCGCCGCCGCCACGCTCGCGCGGGCCGGTGTCGACGAGATCGTCGTCGCCAACCGGACGCCGGAGCGCGCCGAGCGGCTCGTACAGATCCTCACCGAGCCCGGCGGCACGGGCGTGGCCGCGCGTGCCGTGGCCATGGCCGCCGTCGGCGACGAACTGACACGTGCCGACGTCGTCGTGTCCTGCACCGGTGCCACCGGTCTCGTCCTGACCGGGGCGGCCGTCGAGTCCGCCGTGGCCGGGCGTACGGGCGCGCCGCTCGCGCTGCTCGACCTGGCCATGCCGCGTGACATCGACGCCGCCGCGCACCGGCTCGTGGGCGTCCGGCTGGTCGACATCGAGTCGCTCGCCGAGGCGTCGGCGGACGCGCCGATGGCCGCCGACGTGGACCAGGTGCGGGGCATCGTCTCCGACGAGGTCGCCGCCTTCGGCGCCGCTCAGCGCGCCGCGCACATCACCCCGACCGTCGTGGCCCTGCGCACCATGGCCGCCGACGTGGTGGCCGGGGAGATGGCCCGGCTGGAGGGGCGGCTGCCCGGTCTCGACGAGAAGCAGCGCGCCGAGATCACCCAGACCGTGCGCCGCGTCGTGGACAAGCTGCTCCACGCGCCGACCGTACGGGTCAAGCAGCTCGCCAGCGAGCCCGGCGGCGCCGGGTACGCGGACGCGCTGCGCACACTCTTCGACCTCGACCCGGAGGCGGTCGCCTCCGTCAGCCGGGCCGACGTGAACGACGCCGATCTCAAGAACCGAGGGCGAGTATGACCGAGAGGGCCCAGAGGGCACTGAGGCTGGGGACCAGGCGCAGCAAGCTCGCCATGGCTCAGTCCGGGCAGGTCGCGGAGGCGGTACGGCAGCTGACCGGGCGTCCCGTGGAGCTCGTGGAGATCACCACGTACGGCGACACCTCCCGCGAGAACCTGGCGCAGATCGGCGGGACGGGCGTCTTCGTCACGGCCCTGCGCGAGGCGCTGCTCGCCGGGGAGGTGGACTTCGCCGTGCACTCGCTGAAGGACCTGCCGACCGCGCAGCCGGACGACCTGGTGCTCGCCGCGATCCCGCTCCGCGAGGACCCGCGTGACGTGCTGGTCGCCCGGGACGGGCTGCGGTTCGAGCAGCTGCCGGCCGGGGCCCGCGTGGGCACCGGTTCGCCGCGGCGCATGGCGCAGCTCAACGCGTACGCGCGCGCCCACGGCATGGACATCGAGTGCGTCGCGATCCGGGGGAACGTCGACACGCGCATCGGTTACGTGCGGAGCGGTGAGCTGGACGCGGTGGTTCTCGCCGCGGCCGGGCTGAACCGTATCGGGCGTATCGACGAAGTGACCGACTTCCTGTCGGTCGACACCGTTCTGCCCGCTCCCGGTCAGGGGGCGCTGGCGATCGAGTGCACGGCGGCCGACACCGACCTCGCCGCCGCGCTCGCCGGGCTCGACGACCCGCACACCCGGGCCGCCGTGACCGCCGAGCGGTCCCTGCTCGCCGCCCTGGAGGCCGGCTGCTCCGCACCCGTGGGTGCGCTGGCCGACCTGCTGGCCGATGGGCAGGTTGTTCATGAGATGCGCCTGCGGGGCGTCGTCGGCACGACCGACGGCTCCGCGCTGGTGCAGTTGTCCACCACCGGTCCCGTACCCACGTCGCACGGCGACGCCGTCGCGCTCGGTCGCGAACTCGCGTCCGAGATGCTCGCCAAGGGTGCGGCCGGTCTTATGGGGGAGCGAGCACTTTGAGCCCCACCACTGCATCCAAGGTTTCTTCGGCGTTCTCCGCGTGCGGGCACGTCACCTTCCTGGGCGCCGGACCCGGGGATCCGGGGCTGCTGACACTGCGCGCCGTCGAGGCGCTGGCGGGTGCTGACGTACTCATCGCGGAGCCGGATGTGCTCGATGTCGTACGCGGCCATGCCCGGGCGGGCGTGAGCACGCCAGAGCTGGCGGTTGTTGACGATGCGTCAATGCCCGCCGGTGTCCCCGTGTTGAGGGATGCGACCAATCTTGTCATGGAGGCCGCGCGGGGCGGCAAGCGGGTCGTCCGTGCCGTGAGCGGCGACCCGGGGCTCGACGGCAACGCGGGCGCGGAGATGCTCGCGTGCGCCGCCGAGGGCATCCCCTTCGAGGTCGTGCCGGGCGTCGCCACGGCGGTGGGTGTGCCGGCGTACGCCGGTGTGCCGCTGCGTGACGCCGAGGGCGCGGACGTGCGGTTCGTCGACGCGCGCACCGCGGGCGACCGGTGCTGGACGGAGGTGGGCGCCAGCGACGGGACGGTGGTCGTGTCGACGACGCTCGACTCCGTGGCGGCGGCCGCCGGTGAGCTGGTGTCGGCGGGCCGTAAGCCCGACACCCCGCTGACCGTCACCATCGCCGGTACGACCACGCGGCAGCGGACGTGGACGGCGACGCTGGGCTCGATCGCGCAGGTGCTCAAGCAGGCGAAGGTGCTGCCGTCGCCGGACGGCGGGCAGTCCGTCGTGGCCGTGGTCGGCGAGCGTAGCTCCGCCGCCCAGCGCGACCAGCTGGCGTGGTTCGAGTCCAAGCCGCTCTTCGGCTGGAAGGTCCTCATACCGCGGACGAAGGAGCAGGCGGCGTCGCTCTCCGAGCAGCTGCGGTCCTACGGCGCGGTGCCGAGCGAGGTGCCGACCATAGCCGTGGAGCCGCCGCGCACCCCGCAGCAGATGGAGCGCGCGGTCAAGGGGCTCGTCACGGGCCGCTACGAGTGGATCGCGTTCACCTCCGTCAACGCCGTCAAGGCGGTGCGGGAGAAGTTCGAGGAGTACGGGCTCGACGCCCGCGCCTTCGCCGGGATCAAGGTCGCGGCGGTGGGCGAGCAGACCGCGAAGGCGCTGGTGGAGTTCGGTGTGAAGCCGGACCTGGTGCCGAGCGGTGAGCAGTCCGCGGCCGGGCTGCTGGAGGACTGGCCGCCGTACGACCCGGTCTTCGACCCGATCGACCGCGTCTTCCTGCCGCGCGCCGACATTGCCACCGAGACGCTGGTGGCCGGTCTGATCGAGCTCGGCTGGGAGGTCGACGACGTGACCGCGTACCGGACGGTGCGCGCGTCGCCGCCGCCGGCCGAGACGCGTGAGGCGATCAAGGGCGGTGGCTTCGACGCGGTGCTGTTCACGTCGTCGTCGACCGTGCGGAACCTGGTCGGCATCGCGGGCAAGCCGCACAACGTGACGGTGATCGCCTGCATCGGCCCGGCGACCGCGAAGACCGCGGAGGAGCACGGGCTGCGCGTGGACGTCCTGGCGCCGGAGCCGTCGGTGCACAAACTGGCGGAGGCGCTGGCGGAGTTCGGCGTACGGCGCCGGCAGGCGGCGCTGGAGGCCGGCGACCCGGTCACGCGCCCCAGCGAGCGGCGGCCGGGCGCGCGGCGGCGCCGGACGACCTAGCCGTTCCTTGATACGTACGGCTCTGCGGCCGGGTGCGCCCCTTGACGGGGGCGGGCCCGGCCGTCGGCGTTGCGGGGCCGTCGGGGCGGTCGTCGGGGCGGTCGTCGGGGTGAGGGGGGCGTGCGACCGGCGGGCTGTCGGCAAAAGCGCTCCCGGTGCGGGCGTAGCGTGGACGCATGACTGTGTACGGATCCTTTCCCGGTGCGCGGCCGCGGCGGCTGCGGACGACTCCCGTCATGCGGCGGATGGTCGCGGAGACGCGGCTGCATCCGGCCGATCTGATCCTGCCCGCGTTCGTACGCGAGGGCGTCTCCGAGCCGGTGCCGATCTCGGCCATGCCCGGGGTCGTCCAGCACACGCGGGACACGCTGCGGAAGGCCGCCGTGGAGGCGGTCGCGGCCGGGGTCTCCGGGATCATGCTGTTCGGCGTTCCGGAGGACTCCAAGAAGGACGGCCTGGGCACGGCCGGGACCGATCCGGACGGCATCCTCCAGGTCGCCATCCGCGACGTGCGCGCCGAGGTCGGGGACGACCTGGTGATCATGTCGGACCTGTGCCTGGACGAGTACACTGACCATGGCCACTGCGGGGTGCTGGACGCGGAGGGGCGCGTCGACAACGACGCGACGCTGGAGCGGTACGCCGAGATGGCGCAGGTCCAGGCGGACGCGGGCGTCCATGTGGTGGGCCCCAGCGGGATGATGGACGGTCAGGTCGGGGTGGTCCGCGACGCGCTGGACACCATCGGCAAGGAGGACGTGGGGATCCTCGCGTACACCGCGAAGTACTCGTCGGCCTTCTACGGGCCCTTCCGGGAGGCCGTCGGCTCGTCGCTGCGCGGCGACCGCAAGACGTACCAGCAGGACCCGGCGAACGTACGCGAGTCGATGCGGGAGCTGGCGCTCGACCTCGAAGAGGGCGCCGACATGGTGATGGTCAAGCCGGCCGGGCCGTACCTGGACATCCTCGCGAAGGTGGCGGACGCGGTGGACGTGCCGGTCGCGGCGTACCAGATCAGCGGGGAGTACGCGATGGTCGAGGCGGCCGCGGAGAAGGGCTGGATCGACCGCGACAAGGCGATCCTGGAGACCCTCACCGGTATCCGGCGGGCGGGTGCGCAGATGATCCTCACCTACTGGGCGACGGAGGTCGCGCAGCGGCTTCGGTAGCGGAAAGCCGAAAGCCCCCGCCGGTGTCCGGCGGGGGCTTTCGGCATGTGTCCTGGGCCCGGGGCTCTGGTCAGAGCCGCTCGGGGGTGCGGATGCCGAGCAGCGCCATGCCCTGGTGCAGGGTGCGGGCGGTCAGGTCGACGAGGAAGAGCCGGTTCTCCACGACCTCCGGCGCGTTCTCGTCGCTGATCACCTGGCACTGGTCGTAGAAGGTGGTCAGGTGCGAGGCCAGCTGGTACAGGTACGCCGCCAGCTTGTGCGGCTCGTACGACGCGGCCACCTCCGACAGGACCTCCCCGAACTGGTCCAGGTGCAGGCCCAGGGCGCGCTCGGCCGGGGCCAGCGGCAGCTCCGGGTGGGCGACGGCCCGCGCCTCGCCGGCGTTGCGCTGGATCGACTTGATACGGGCGTACGCGTACTGGAGGTAGACGGACGTGTCGCCGTTGAGCGACACCATCTGGTCCAGGTCGAACTTGTAGTCGCGGGAGGCGGAGGTGGACAGGTCGGCGTACTTCACGGCGCCGATGCCCACGTACCGGCCGTTCTCGACGATCTCCTGCTCGCTCAGGCCCACCTTCTCGGCCTTCTCGCGCACCACGGCGGTGGCGCGGTCGATGGCCTCGTCGAGCAGGTCGACCAGCCGGACCGTCTCGCCCTCACGGGTCTTGAACGGCTTGCCGTCCTTGCCCAGGACCGTGCCGAAGGCGAGCTGGACGGCGTGCACCTCGTCGTTCAGCCAGCCGGCGCGGCGCGCGGTCTCGAAGACCATCTTGAAGTGCAGCGACTGGCGGGCGTCCACGACGTACACCAGGGTGTCCGCGCCGAGCTTCTGGACGCGGTCGCGGATCGCGGAGAGGTCGGTGGCGGCGTAGCCGTACCCGCCGTTGGACTTCTTCACGATCAGCGGGACGGGGTTGCCGTCCGGGCCCTTGACGTCGTCGAAGAACACGCACAGCGCGCCCTCGGAGCGGACCGCGACGCCGGACTCCTCCAGCAGGCGGCAGGTCTCCTCGAGCATGTCGTTGTACCCGGACTCGCCGACCACGTCCGGGTCCTTGATGTCCATGTCCAGCTTGTCGAAGACGGAGTAGAAGTAGATCTTCGACTCGTCGACGAACCGCTGCCACAGGGCGAGGGTCTCCTCGTCCCCGGACTGGAGCGCCACGACCCGGTCACGCGAGCGCGCCTTGAACTCCTCGTCGGAGTCGAACAGGACCCGGGCCGCCTTGTAGAGGCGGTTGAGGTTGGACATGGCCTCCTCGCCGGAGACGGCCGCGTCCTTGTGGTCCAGCTCGTGCGGGTGCTCGATCAGGTACTGGATGAGCATGCCGAACTGGGTGCCCCAGTCGCCGATGTGGTGGCGGCGGATCACCTTCTCGCCCGCGAACTCCAGGATCTTGACCACGGCGTCGCCGATGACGGCCGAGCGTAGGTGGCCGACGTGCATCTCCTTGGCCACGTTCGGCTGGGCGTAGTCGATGACCGTCGTGCCGGGCTCGTCCCGGAACGGGACGCCGAGGCGGTCGTCGGCGGCGCGGGCCGCCAGCGTCTCCGCGATCGCCTTGTCCGTGATCGTGATGTTGAGGAAGCCGGGGCCCGAGACCTCGATGTCCTGGATCACGTCGTTGGCGTCGATCGCCTCGACGACCTTGGTCGCCAGCTCACGCGGGTTGCCCTTGACCTGCTTGGCCAGGGCCAGGATGCCGTTGGCCTGGAAGTCCGCCCGGTCGCTTCGTCGCAGCAGGGGGTCGCGGGAGCCGGCCTCCGGCAGGGCTGCCGAAAGGGCGTCCGCGAGGCGCTGCTGCACGGTCGAAGCGAGGGAAGGGACCGAGGCCATGAGCTTCCGTTTCTGTCTGGATCGCTGTGCTGTCTTCCGGGGTGTATTCCGGTTGTCAAGTGTCCCACGGGTGCGCAAGCTCTTATCCACCGCTGTCCACAGCTGTCGACGCGCGGTACTACCGGCGGGCGTGGGCTGTGGACAACCTCGGACGGAGTTCTTTCGTCTGGGAGAATGGCTTACGCCAGCCTTCGAAACCCCAAGCATTCAAGGACGTGCCGATCGTGGCTCAGAGCAGCACCGAGACCGACTGGGTCTCCCGTTTCGCGGACGAGGTCATCGCCGAGTCGGAGCGACGTGCGCCTGGCAAACCGGTCGTGGTCGCCTCGGGCCTGTCGCCGTCCGGCCCCATCCACCTGGGCAATCTCCGCGAGGTCATGACCCCGCACCTGGTCGCCGACGAGATCCGGCGCCGGGGGTACGAGGTGCGCCACCTGATCTCGTGGGACGACTACGACCGCTACCGCAAGGTGCCGGCCGGTGTCCCCGGTGTCGACGAGTCGTGGGCCGAGCACATCGGCAAGCCGCTGACCTCGGTCCCGGCCCCCGCCGGCTCCCCGTACCCGAACTGGGCCGAGCACTTCAAGGCCGCCATGGTCGAGTCGCTCGCCGAGCTGGGCGTCGAGTTCGACGGCATCAGCCAGACCGAGCAGTACACGGCGGGTGTGTACCGCGAGCAGATCCTGCATGCGATGAAGCACCGCGCCGCGATCGACGCGATCCTGGACCGCTACCGGACCAAGGACAAGGCCACCGGCCAGCCGAAGAAGCAGGGCCAGAAGCAGCAGCCGCAGAAGCAGCAGAAGCCGGTCGACGAGGCCGAGCTGGAGGCCGCCGAGGGCTCCGGCGCGGCGAGCGAGGACGACGGCTCCGGCGGCGCCGGGGGCTACTTCCCGTACAAGCCGTACTGCGGGCAGTGCGGCAAGGACCTCACCACCGTCACCGCGTACGACGACGCGTCGACGGAGATGACGTACAGCTGCGCTTGCGGCTTCTCGGAGACGGTGAAGCTGAGCGAGTTCAACCGCGGCAAGCTGGTCTGGAAGGTCGACTGGCCGATGCGCTGGGCGTACGAGGGCGTGATCTTCGAGCCCAGCGGCGTCGACCACTCCTCGCCCGGCTCGTCCTTCGTGGTCGGCGGGCAGATCGTGCGGGAGGTCTTCGACGGCGTCCAGCCGATCGGCCCGATGTACGCGTTCGTCGGGATCTCCGGCATGGCGAAGATGTCCTCCTCGAAGGGCGGCGTGCCGACCCCGGCCGACGCCCTGAAGATCATGGAGGCGCCGCTGCTGCGCTGGCTGTACGCGCGCCGCAAGCCCAACCAGGCCTTCAAGATCGCCTTCGACCAGGAGATCCAGCGGCTGTACGACGAGTGGGACAAGCTGGAGGCCAAGGTCGCCGACGGCAGCGTGCTGCCGGCCGACGCCGCCGCCCACTCGCGGGCCGTGCGCACGGCCGCCGGTGAGCTGCCGCGCACGCCGCGCCCGCTGCCGTACCGCACGCTCGCCTCGGTCGTCGACATCACCGCCGGGCACGACGAGCAGACGCTGCGCATCCTGAGCGAGCTCGACCCGTCGCGGCCGCTGGCCTCGCTGGACGAGGTGCGTCCGCGGCTGGACCGCGCGGAGAACTGGATCTCCACGCAGGTCCCGGCCGACCAGCGCACCATCGTCCGCTCCGAGCCCGACGCCGAGCTGCTCGGCTCGCTGGACGAGGAGGGGCGCGAGTCGCTGCGGCTGCTGCTGGAGGGCCTGGACAGCCACTGGTCGCTGGACGGGCTGACCACGCTGGTGTACGGCGTGCCGAAGGTCATGGCGGGGCTGGACCCGGAGGCGAAGCCGACGCCGGAGCTGAAGGTGGCCCAGCGCAACTTCTTCGCGCTGCTGTACCGGCTGCTCGTCAGCCGGGACACCGGGCCGCGGCTGCCCACGCTGCTGCTGGCGGTGGGCGTGGACCGGGTGCGCAAGCTGCTGGGCGCGTGAGGACGCAGGACCCGTAAGCGAAAGGCCCCCCACCGGAGGTGGGGGGCCTTGTCCGTGGTCTACGCGATGTGCTCGGACGCCAGGTCCGCCTGGTAGCGCTCCTTGAACTCGGGCAGCATGCGGCGCAGCAGGACGGCGCTGAGGGGGTGCCGGACGCCGTGGCCGTCGGCGAGGTGTATGTCGAGGACGTCGACGCTCGGCCAGTCGTTGTTCTCGTCGACGTACTGCTTGAAGACCGGGTACGCGGCCTGCCGGAACGCGTCGGAGTCCGGCTCGGGGAACTCGCCCTGGGGGACGTCTTCCAGGTCGGTGCCGCTCGCGGCGCCCGCGTCGTACGTCGGGTCGTAGCCGCCCTCGTACGCGGTGGGCGGCAGCTGCGGGGCCGCGAACCAGGGGCTGTGGTGGTTGGCGGGGAGCGGGGGCTGGGGCTGGAGCTGCGGCTCGGGCTCATCGGGGTGCTGGGCCGGAAGTTCGGGGGCCTGGGGGTCCGGGGCCTGGGCCGGGGCGTCCTGCGGGGCCTTCTCCAGGCGCGGCTGCGGCTGCGGCTGTGCTTGCGCCTGCGGCAGCTCGGCGGCCGGCTTCGGGTTCGGGTTCGGATTCGGCGGCAGGAGGACCGGCTCGATGCCCGCCGCCGCCAGGCCCGCCGGGGCCGTCTCGGCGAGCGGCACGCCGTACTTCGCCAGCCGCAGCGGCATCAGCGCCTCGACCGGCGCCTTGCGCCTCCAGGCCCGGCCGAACCGGGCCTGGAGGCGCGCCTGGTAGATCAACCGGTCCTGCTCCAGCTTGATGACCTGCTCGTACGAGCGCAGCTCCCACAGCTTCATCCGGCGCCAGAGCCGGAAGGTGGGCACCGGCGAGAGCAGCCAGCGGGTGAGGCGGACGCCCTCCATGTGCTTGTCGGCCGTGATGTCGGCGATCCGGCCGACCGCGTGCCGCGCGGCCTCGACCGCGACCACGAAGAGGACCGGGATGACGGCGTGCATGCCCACGCCGAGCGGGTCGGGCCAGGCGGCCGCGCCGTTGAAGGCGATCGTCGCGGCGGTCAGCAGCCACGCCGTCTGGCGCAGCAGGGGGAACGGGATGCGGATCCACGTGAGGAGCAGGTCCAGGGCGAGCAGGACACAGATGCCCGCGTCGATGCCGATGGGGAAGAAGTACGAGAAGTCGCCGAAGCCCTTCTGGACCGCGAGCTCGCGCACCGCCGCGTACGAGCCCGCGAAACCGATGGCGGCGATGATCACCGCACCGGCGACGACGGCACCTATCAGCACTCGGTGCGTCCGTGTCAGCTGCATCGCGGCCACCCGCGATCCCCTCCCATGGTCGAGATCTGGCGGGCACAGCCTGGCACACGTGTGCGGAGTCCGTCCCTCGGGGAGGGCCGGACTCCGCGGAGAGCCTGTGCGGGCGGCTGCTTGTCGGCGGCTACTTGTTGGCGGTGGCGACGGCGGCCACGGCCTCCTTGGTCGCCTTGACCGCATCCTCCATCAGGTCCGCCACGTCGGGGGTGTCGGCGCCCGCGTAGCCCGCGCCGTTGTAGGAGAGGACGATGACGGCGTTCTCCGTGCGGGTCACGATGACCGCGTTCTTGAAGTCCTCGTCGGTCTTCTTCAGGCCGTAGCTGAAGGCCTTGGACTCGTCGCCGACGCCCGTGGCGGTCGAGGCGTGCAGTCCGGTGGCGCCCTCGGTCGCCTGGACCTTGGCGACCTCCTTGGCGAAGCTCTCCTGGGCGCGCTTCTCGCCGCTGCCGAGCGTGGCATCGGAGTCGTAGCGCAGGAGGGAGATGTCGAGCCAGCGGTAGTTGGAGCCCTTGATGCCCTTGTCCTCCAGGCCGTTCCAGGAGCAGCTGCCGCGGCTGGCGATGTCGTTGGACTTTCCGGGCGTACCGGTCTTGACCTTCGCCTCCGGGACCATCTCCGCGACCGTCTTCGCCGCGATGGCCTTGCAGGCGTCGGGCAGCTTCGTGAAGACGGCGGGCTCGACCTTCGGCGTGGGCTCCTTCGCGGCGCCGGACGCGGCGCCGGACGAGGCGGCGGCCGGGGGCGTCTGCTTCTGCGGGTCGCCCTTGCCGTCGGAGTCCGAGGAGCAGCCGGCGACGACGAGCATCACCGGTACGGCTGCGCAGGCGAGTATGCGGGTGAGTCGCGGGGCTGATCGGTGCATGGTTCCTTCAGTCGCTTGTCGTACGGTCGTCCGGCAGTGCGTCAGTGCGGCGGTTCCGACACCGTAGCCCGAGCGGTACGCGGACGGGCGGGGCGCGGGCGCCGCGCGGAGCCGGGGCGGGGCCGGCGCGGGGATGGCTACTCGTCGAACTTCTCGGCGAGCTTGCGGGCCAGTCCCTGTGCCTTTTCCTGCAGTTCCTTGCTGTCGGGCACCTCGGTGATGCGGCTGGGCTGTTCGCCGTACCGGATGGTGACGATCACGTTGGATGTGCGGAACACCACGCTGACGGTGCGGTGCTGGGCGGTCGAACCGGCGCGGGTGAGGACGTCGTCGAGGAACGCCGCGTCGCCGAGGTCGGCGAGGACGCGGGGCTCCAGGCCCTCGGGGGTGGTGGCGGGGATCGCGGCCGGGACGGCGGCGACGCTCGGCCCGGCCGCTGCGGCGCTCGGGGCGGGGGCGCCGGTGGCCGGCGGCGGGCCGGAGGGCTTGGCGGGGCCGCTGGGGGCGCCGGTGGCCGTGCCGCCCGGGGTGGGGGTGGCGGTCAGGCCGGCGGCGGTCTGCTTGCCCTCGTAGACCTGCTGGGCGCGGTCGTCGTCGCTGACGGTCGGGTCGTACGAGACGACGCGCTCGAAGTCCAGGGTGAGCTGGTGCGAGGCATCCGGCCCGTCGGCCTTCCAACTGCACCCGGCGCGGCGGTCGGTGTCGTACGTGACGGCCGAGGTGCCGCGGTAGACGCGCTCGCGCTGCTCCTGGGGGAGGAAGTCGACGCCGGGGAGCAGGTCCCTGAGCGTGGACCGCTCGACGGAGCCGCAGGGCTCGAGGAGCGTGCGGTACTTGCCGGGGGCGGCGGCCGCCGCGGCGGGGCCCCCGGCCTTGGAGTCGATGGCGGAGCCGGAGCCGCCGGAGCCGGCGGTGCAGCCGGTCAGGCCGGCGACGCCGACGGTCACCGCCGCGAGAACTGCGGCCAGGCCGGGTGCGTACGCCCTTCGCTGCACGGTCCGGGGTCCTTTCGCTCGGGTGCCTGCCAACCGAAAACTTGTTGCCGCCCGACGCCGACGGGTGGACACAATGTCTATCGCACGCGCTGCCGTCGATGCTGGTCCGCTGTCGCATACGCGGATGTTGGCGCCGGTTTTTGCGTTTTCAGACTTTTCGGGGGATCGAGGAACTATGTCTTTTGTAGAGGTGCCCGGGGCGAAGGTCCCGATCCGGATGTGGACGGACCCGGCGGCGGTCGAGGACGTCGCGATGCAGCAGCTGCGGAACGTCGCCACGCTCCCGTGGATCAAGGGCCTCGCCGTGATGCCGGACGTGCACTACGGCAAGGGCGCGACGGTCGGCTCCGTCATCGCGATGCAGGGCGCGGTCTGCCCGGCCGCGGTGGGGGTGGACATCGGCTGCGGCATGTCCGCGGTGAAGACCTCGCTGACGGCGAACGACCTGCCGGGCGACCTGTCGCGGCTGCGCTCGAAGATCGAGCAGGCCATCCCGGTGGGCCGCGGCATGCACGACGAGGCGGTCGACCCGGCCGGGCTGCACGGCTTCGCGGCGGCGGGATGGGACGACTTCTGGGCCCGGTTCGGCGGGGTGGCGGAAGCGGTCAAGTTCCGTCAGGACCGGGCGGTCAAGCAGATGGGAACGCTCGGAGGCGGCAACCACTTCATCGAGTTCTGTCTCGATGAGTCGGGCGCGGTCTGGCTGATGCTGCATTCCGGTTCCCGGAACATCGGCAAGGAGCTCGCCGAGTACCACATCGGCGAGGCGCGGAAGCTGCCGCACAACCAGGGGCTGGTCGACCGCGACCTCGCCGTCTTCATCGCGGACACCCCGCAGATGGCGGCGTACCGGAACGACCTGTTCTGGGCCCAGGAGTACGCGAAGTACAACCGCGCGGTGATGATGGAGCTCTTCAAGGGCGTGGTCCGCAAGGAGTTCAAGAAGGCCAAGGTCACCTTCGAGCCCGTCATCTCCTGCCACCACAACTACGTGGCGGAGGAGCGGTACGACGGAATGGACCTGCTGGTCACGCGGAAGGGCGCGATCCGGGCGGGCTCCGGCGAGTACGGGATCATCCCCGGCTCGATGGGCACCGGCTCCTACATCGTGAAGGGACTCGGGAACGCCGCGTCCTTCAACTCCGCCTCGCACGGCGCCGGTCGGAAGATGAGCCGGAACGCCGCGAAGAAGCGCTTCTCCACGCGGGACCTGGAGGAGCAGACGCGGGGGGTGGAGTGCCGCAAGGACGCCGGTGTGGTCGATGAGATCCCGGGCGCGTACAAGCCGATCGAGAAGGTCATCGACCAGCAGCGCGACCTCGTCCAGGTGGTCGCGAAGCTGAAGCAGGTGGTGTGCGTGAAGGGCTGAGGCGGAGCGGTGCCCAGGTGTGCGGGGCGGATGGGAGGGTCCCGGCGGGGTTGGCGCCGGGGCCCTTCCGCGTGTTCCGCTCCGGTCTACTGCTCCCGGTGCACCTTGGTGTTGGAGGCCTGGGCGCGGGGGCGGACCACCAGCAGGTCGATGTTGACGTGGGCGGGGCGGGTGACGGCCCAGGTGATGGTGTCGGCGACGTCGTCTGCGGAGAGCGGGTCGGGGACGCCCGCGTAGACCTTGGCCGCCTTCTCGGTGTCGCCGCGGAAGCGGGTCGTGGCGAACTCGTCGGTCTTCACCATGCCGGGGGCGATCTCGATCACGCGGACCGGGGTGCCGACGATTTCGAGGCGGAGGGTTTCGGCGAGGACGCGGGCGCCGTTCTTGGCGGCGACGTAGCCCGCGCCGCCCTCGTAGGTGGCGTGGCCCGCGGTGGAGGAGACGATCACCACCGTGCCGGCGCCGCTGGCGGTGAGGGCGGGGAGCAGGGCCTGCGTCATGTTGAGGGCGCCGATGACGTTGACCTCGAACATCTGGCGCCAGTCGGCGGGGTCGCCGGTGGCGACGGGGTCCGCGCCGAGTGCGCCGCCCGCGTTGTTGACGAGGACGTCGACGGAGGGGAAGCGCTTCAGGTCGGCGGCGAAGGCGTCGACGGCCGGACGGTCGGTGACGTCCAGGGCGTACGCCGTGGCCTGGTGGCCGGCGGCGGTGAGCTCGGCGGCCAGGGCCTCGATGCGGTCCTTGCGGCGCGCGGTGAGCACGACATGGTGGCCGGCCGCGGCGAGTTGCCGCGCGGTGGCGGCGCCGATACCGCTGCTCGCTCCGGTGACGACGGCGACGGGCGCGGTGGGGGTGTCGGCGGTCATGGGCTTCTCCTCGCGCGGCTGATCGAAAGGGTGGTCGATACGCGGTCAGGATAGGTGCGGGCGTGGTGCCGGTCAGTGGCCGCGCGGTGTGTACATGATCACGGCCATGCCGGCGAGGCAGATCAGCGCGCCCGTCACGTCCCAGCGGTCGGGCCGGTAGCCGTCGGCCACCATGCCCCAGGCGATCGAGCCGGCCACGAACACCCCGCCGTACGCGGCGAGGATGCGGCCGAACTCGCCCTGCGGCTGGAGCGTGGCGACGAAGCCGTACGCGCCGAGGGCGAGCACGCCGGCGCCGATCCAGATCCAGCCCCGGTGCTCGCGGACGCCCTGCCAGACGAGCCAGGCGCCGCCGATCTCGCAGAGGGCGGCCAGGACGAAGAGGGCGGCGGAGCGGGCGATGAGCATGGCGTCCAGCGTAGAGGACGGGAAAATCGGTACCTTCTGGACATGGTTGCGATGGGCAGGGTTGCGCTGGTGGTCTCGGCCGTGACGGTGATGGTGGCGGCCGCGGCCGCGGCCTCGGACGCGAGTGCCGGCGCCCGCGCCGGGGCGATCGCGCCCGAGGCGGATGTCGCACACCACGGGCACGTCTCCCTCGCCGGTGACCGGCTCGACGTGCTGATGGAGAGTCAGAACCACGGTCCGTCCGGCGTGCCGACCGCGACCGTACGCCTGACCTTCTCGGAGCCGCTGGCCGGCGGGCCGCCGCTGCCGCCCAACTGCCTGTGGGGCGGCGACCGGGAGGTGCTGTGCTCCACCGGCCCGCTGCGCGCGGACGGCCCGGCCCGCGACACCGTGCTGGACCTGCGCACGAGCGGCACCCCGCACGAGGTGACGGTACGGGTGGCCACCGAGTGGAACGGCGGCGCGACCGACCGGAACCCCGGGAACAACGACCATCAGCTGCTGGTCCCCGCGACGGGTGACTGGTACGCCTTCTGAGTCAGCTCCCGCTCCCGGCCCAGGCGATGTAACCGTCGGGGCGGACGAGGAGGGTCTCGCGGCGGGTGGCGTTGGCCCAGCTCGCCCGTATGACCCGACCCGGCGCGGTGGGCACGTCCGGCGCGGCGCCGCCCCGCGGTGCGACGAGGACGAACGCGCCCTCCCGCAGCAGCTCGTAGAGCCGACCCTCCGCCAGGGCGAGATCGGGGACGCGCCGGCCCGTGAGCCGGTGGGCGCCGCGCCCGGCGGCGTACGCGATGCCGATGCCGCTGACCATGCCCATCGCCTTGGCGGACGCGGGGCGGATCCGGTTGAGCAGACCGGTGCCCAGGGCGCGGGCCGCCAGCATCACCGGGGTGTGGACCATGGCCAGGCGGATGAGCGCGCCGCTGCTGCGCAGCACCATCGCGCCGACGGGGTGCCGCTCGTCGTGGTAGCTGTCGAGGAGCACCTCGGGCTCGGGTGCCTCGCCGCGCAGCACGGCGGCGAGCTTCCAGGAGAGGTTGGCGGCGTCCTGGAGGCCGGTGTTCATGCCCTGGCCGCCGGCGGGGGAGTGGACGTGCGCGGCGTCACCGGCGAGGAAGACCCGTCCCTCGCGGTACTCCGGGACCTGGCGCTCGTCGCTGTGGAAGCGGGAGAGCCAGCGGGCGTCGTGCATCCCGAAGTCGGTACCGAGGGCGGTGCGCGTGAGGGCGCGCACCTCGTCGAAGTCGACGGGCTCGCTGTCGGGCACCAGGCGGTGGCGGCTCCAGGCGCCCACCCGGTACCAGCCGTCGCCGAAGGGCACGACGAACGCGAAGGCGTCGCTGGTGCCGCTCGCCATGAGCGCGCCCTCGGGCGGCTCGGTGAGCCGGACGTCGGCGAGCATGATGGAGCTGATCACGGACTCGCCGGGGAACGGCACGCCGAGGGTGCGGCGCACGGCGCTGCGCACGCCGTCCGCGCCCACGAGATAGCGGGCGCGCAGCTCTTCGGGCGCACCGTCGGGACCGGTGACCTCGGCGGTGACGGAGTCGGCGTCCTGGCGCAGGCCCCGCAGCTCCGTGTCGTACAGGAAGCGCACGCCGGCGGCGACGGCGCGGCGCTCCAGCAGCTGCTCGACCTCGTACTGCGGTGTGATGAGGACGAAGGGGAAGCGGGAGCGCAGCCGGGAGAGGTCCAGCGACAGCTTGCTGAAGAGGTTCAGCCGGGTGAGGGCGGTGCCTCGCTTCACCAGCTCGTCCGCGAGGTCGCGGGCGTCGAGCAGTTCCAGCGTGCGGGCGTGCACGGCGAAGGCGCGCACGAGGTTGCTGGTCTCGTGGGGGCGGCGCTCGACGAGGGCCACTTCCAGGCCCGCGGCGGCGAGGTCGCCGGCGAGCAGTAGTCCTGTGGGCCCCGCGCCCACCACGATGACGTCGATCTCCGTGCCCGGCGTGCCGTTCATGGCTGCCTCCTGGTCGTGGATGCCAAGGCTTGTGGTCGACCCATGCGCGTCGACGCACGCCCATCGGGACATGCGCGTCAACGGGTGTGGGCCAACGCCCGTTGGTCAACGGTTGTTGGTCAACGCTTGTTGGCAAATGTACGCCTGCGGTCATGGCGCGTCAACACCTGTTGGCCTACAGTTGTTGGCATGAAGACGGAAGCCCCCGCCGACCCCCCGAGTGCCCCCCGCCGCTCGGACGCCACCCGCGCCGCGATCCTCGACGCCGCCCGCGAGCGCTTCGCGACCGACGGGTACGAGCGCGCCACCATCCGCGCCATCGCCCGCGACGCGGGCATCGACCCGTCGATGGTGATGCGCTACTACGGCAACAAGGAGGGGCTCTTCGCCGCCGCCTGCGATGTCGACCTGCGCATTCCGCAGGTCGGTGCCCTGCCCGCCAAGCACATCGGCGCCGTCCTCGTCGCCCACTTCCTCGAGCGGTGGGAGCAGGACGACGTGCTCACGGCCGTGCTCCGGGTCGGCGTCACCAACGCCGCGGGCGCCGAGCGGATACGCGCGATCTTCCCGGCGCAACTGGGCCCCATCGTGGCCGGCGTCTGCCCCGACCCGGCCGAGGCACCGCGCCGAGCGGCCCTGGTCGCGTCGCAGATCCTCGGCATGGCGATGGCCCGCTACGTGCTGCACCTGCCGCCCGCCGTCGAGATGTCCCGGGAGGAGGTGATCGCCTGGCTGGCACCGACGGTGCAGCGGTACCTCACCGCCGAGACCCCGTGACCCGGCAGCGTCCGCCGGACGGCTCCCGCCCGCCGGGCGGCTCCGCCTACGCGGCCGCGCCGCCGAACTCGCGCAGCGCGTTCTCGACGATCGCCTCCAGGCGGGCGTGGTGGGCGCCGCGCCAGTACACGCGCCGGCAGGCCGTGCACTGCGCGAACACGTCGTACGAGCGCCGCGTGCCCTGTTCCAGCTGCTCGCGCACCGCGTCCTTGTCCGTGTCGGTCAGCGTCCCGTTGCAGGCGGTGCACCGCGTCCACGGCGCCAGCGGCGGCGCGAAGCGCTCCAGCACGTCGCGGAGCTGGTCGTCGGGCTGGTCGCTGTAGACGTACGCCCCCGCCCAGAGCTCCCGACGGCGCAACAGCCCCCGGTCACGCGAGAGCATCACGCGCCGCTCCCGCGCCGACCAGGCCGCCAGCGCCGCGTCACCGATGTCCTCGCTCTCGTACGCCGCGTCCACGCCGAGCAGCCGCAGCCGGCGCGCCAGCGTGCCGAGATGGACGTCGAGGAGGAACCGCAGCGGGGCGCCCGGCACCGGCTGCGGGCGCTCGCGGCCCAGCACCTCGACGTGTTCGCCGTGGGCCGGGATGTGCGAGGTGGAGACCGCGCGCCCATCCACCAGCAGCCCGCCCGCCTCGGTCAGCGGCACGCCGAGCGACTCGACGACGTGCCCGAGCGTCGAGGCGCCGTCCGTGACCACGGAGGTGCGGCCCGCGCGGCGCGGTGCCGAGACGAACAGCCCCAGTTCGGGGGCGAAGCTGATGTGGATCTCCGGTCGGTTCACGCCGCCAGCATGCCACCGGGGCCTGCGCCCCATCCAGGCCATTTCGGCCGCTCAGCCGGAGGCCGGCCCCGCCGCGCGCCCGCCCGTCAGGACCGGCGGCCGAGGTCCAGGCGCCAGTCGTTGCCGCGCAGCAGGCGCCCCGGCGGATACTCGACGTCGCACGCGCCGCGCAGCTCGAAGCCCGCCTTGCGGCATACCGCGTTCGAGGCGGCGTTGTCCACGGCGGGGAAGGCGTGCACGTACCGGTGCTTGCGGGCCGCGCGCACCTCGCGGACCACGGCGGCCGCCGCGGCCGTGGCGATGCCGCGCCCCTGGAAGGGCGGCAGCACGGCCCACCCCGTCTCGTACACCCGCGCCCCGTTCCAGGCCCGCTCCCAGAAGCCGATCGCGCCCACCGGTGCCTCCTCGGACAGCAGCACGATCCGGAACATCCGCCCCGCGCCCGTGCGGTCCGCGCTGAGGTCGACGTACCGCTGGTGGCGCCTGATCAGCAGGTCCTCGGTCTCCGGACCTCCCAGGTGGTCCGTCATCTCCGGCGCGTTGGCGGCCCGCAGCAGCGCGAAGTCCGCATCGGACCACGGGTCGAGGCGTACGCGTGCGTCACCTACGTCCCGTGCGGGGTGCGCGGTCATACGGCTCCACCACCTCGCGCCTCAGGCCGCTACGGCCACACCAGGCAGTACGGCTGGTGGCCCGCCTCGTGGAGGCGTACCGAGAAGTCCTGCCATTCGTGGAGCAGCTGGTACACGTCGAACGCGTCCCGCGGTCCGCCGCGGTCGGGGACCGTCGACCATATGAAGGCCGCCGCGCCCACGGTCTCCTCGCCGATGCCGCGCAGGGGGTCGACCACCGTCGTCGGGAGCTTCACCACGGCGTAGTCCGGGTGCAGGACCACCAGCTCCAGGGGCGGGACCTTGTGCAGCGGCATGCCCTGGATGCCGGTGAGGACCATCGCGGCTATCGTCTCGGGCTTGATCTTGGTGAACATGCCGCCCATGCCGAGCTCGTCACCGCCGAGCTCCTCCGGGCGCATCGAGATCGGGACGCGCGCGGCGGTGGCGCCGTTGGGCGCGCCGAAGTACTTGTACGTCACCCCCATGCCGCGGCCACCCCCGCCTCCCAAAGGAACGCTCCCCACGTGCTCGTGCCCCAGGGGGTTCCCGGAGGTCTGGTCCCCGGGCGACCGGGAGGGCTGGTTCCCGGAGGACCGGGAGGGCTGGTGCCCCGGGGGATTGTCCCGTTCTCGCCGGTGCTTCCCCCGCCGGGCGGGCTCAGGACCCAGGTCGTCGGTCCCTTCACCCAGTCCGCCACCGCGATGCATATCTCCACCCGACTGCTTTTAGGTAACACGGCCCCCGCCGCGCAACCCGATCATCGTGACAGTGACCTCCCCCACGCGCGTGCGGTGAAACACCTGTCCGCAAGAACGTCCGGGCCTCTGACACCATGGTTTCCGTGAGCTTTCCCAATGACGCCCCAGTTTCGCAGACGCGGAGCCCCGCCGCCCGGTCGTAAAACAAGGTCGTCGGCAAGATCCGCACCAACCCAGCAAGATCGTCAACAGATTGTCGACAGATCGTCGCCGTCCGGCGGCCGTGCCCGCGCATTGCCGCCCCTCCACTCGTTCTCGCAGGTCAGGACCAAAGTGCCGTATTCATACGAAGCCCCAGTCTCACAGACGCTTTTCGACCGCGCGTCCCTCGTGACGCCCGGCGGCGTGAACTCTCCCGTGCGCGCCTTCCGCGCGGTGGGTGGAACGCCCCGGTTCATGGTGTCCGGTACGGGTCCGTACCTCACCGACGCGGACGGGCGCGAGTACGTCGACCTCGTCTGCTCGTGGGGGCCGATGATCCTCGGCCACGCGCACCCCGAGGTGATCGCCGCCGTGCAGGAGGCCGTCGCGCGCGGCACCTCCTTCGGTACACCGGGTGAGGGCGAGGTCGCGCTCGCCGAGGAGATCGTGGCCCGGGTCGAGCCGGTCGAGCAGGTGCGGCTCGTGTCGTCGGGTACCGAGGCCACGATGTCCGCGATCCGGCTCGCCCGCGGTTTCACCGGCCGCGCCAAGGTCGTCAAGTTCGCCGGGTGCTACCACGGGCACGTGGACGCGCTGCTGGCCGCCGCCGGCTCCGGCGTCGCGACCTTCGGCCTGCCCGACACGCCCGGCGTCACCGGCGCGCAGGCCGGTGACACCATCGTCCTGCCGTACAACGACCTCGACGCCGTACGCCAGGCCTTCGCCGCGCACCCCGGCGAGATCGCCTGCGTGATCACCGAGGCGTCGCCGGGCAACATGGGCGTGGTCCCGCCCCGCGACGGCTTCAACGCCGGGCTGAAGGAGCTGTGCGCGGCCAACGGCGCGCTGTACATCTCCGACGAGGTCATGACCGGTTTCCGTACGTCGAAGGCCGGCTGGTACGGCGTCGACGGCGTGGTCCCGGACCTGATGACGTTCGGCAAGGTCATGGGCGGCGGCTTCCCGGCCGCGGCGTTCGGCGGCCGCGCCGACGTCATGGCGCACCTGGCGCCCGCCGGGCCCGTCTACCAGGCCGGCACCCTCTCTGGGAACCCGATCGCGACGGCCGCCGGGCTCGCGCAGCTGCGGCTGCTCGACGACGCGGCGTACGAGAAGGTCAACGCGGTCTCGCGCGAGATCCAGGCGCTGGTGACGGACGCGCTGAGCAAGGAGGGCGTGGCCCACCGGCTCCAGACCGCCAGCAACATGTTCTCCGTCTTCTTCACCGACGCCGAGGTCGTGAACTACGACGACGCGAAGAAGCAGGAGGCGTTCCGCTTCACCGCGTTCTTCCACTCGATGCTGGCGCAGGGCGTCTACCTGCCGCCGTCCGCCTTCGAGTCGTGGTTCGTCTCCACGGCGCACGACGAGCGCGCCGTCGAGCGGATCGCCGCCGCGCTGCCGGCCGCGGCCCGCGCCGCCGCGGAGGCCACGGCATGAACGCGGGGAACGACGACATCACCGTCGTCCACCTGATGCGCCACGGCGAGGTGCACAACCCGGACGGCATCCTGTACGGGCGCCGCGCCGGCTACCACCTCTCCGAGCTCGGCCGGAAGATGGCCGACCGGGTCGCCGAGCACCTGGCGGAGCGCGACATCACCCACGTCGTGGCCTCGCCGCTGGAGCGCGCCCAGGAGACGGCCCAGCCCATCGCCGCCTCGCACGGCCTGGAGCTGGCCACCGACGAGCGGCTCATCGAGGCCGGGAACGTCTTCGAGGGCAAGGCCTTCGGCGTGGGCGACGGCGCGCTGCGCAGGCCGTCCAACTGGAAGCACCTGACGAACCCGTTCCGGCCGTCCTGGGGCGAGCCGTACGTCGACCAGGTCGTACGGATGATGGGCGCGCTGAACGCGGCGCGTGACGCGGCCCGCGGTCATGAGGCGGTGTGCGTCAGCCACCAGCTGCCGATCTGGATCGTGCGCAGCTTCGTCGAGCGGCGCCGGCTGTGGCACGACCCGCGGCGGCGGCAGTGCACGCTCGCGTCCCTGACCACGTTCACGTACCAGGGCGACAGGATCGTGTCGGTGGGCTACAGCGAGCCGGCCCGCGATCTCGTCCCGGCGCATCTGCTGGCGGGTGCGAAGCCGTTGAAGGGCAAGGACAAGGGTGCGTCCAAGGCCTTCGGCGCGTAACTGTCCTGTCACAGAGCAGATTATGTGATTAATTCGGGAACCCGTGCGTTCCCGACCGCATCTCTCCCCTTGTCGGACCGGCGGTGACTTTCCGGTCGAAAAGCAAGCGCGAATGCGGATGGGGACGAGATGCGCGGGATCAGCCGAAGGGGATTGCTGGGAGCCGGAGTTGGGGCCGCGGCCGCGATCGGAATCGCGGGCTGCGGCCCCGACGGCGGTAACGGCGGCAAAGGCAAGGGTGGCGATCAGCAGCCCGGCGGCGCCGGTGCGAACAACGGCAAGCCCGACGCCGCCGGCGCACCACGGGGACGGCTGATAGGCGACGGCTCCACCTCCGACACCGGAAAGCAGCCGAACCAGCCCGACAAGCCCGTCCCCCTGGAGCCCGGTCAGACCCCGCCCCAGTTCGTAATCTTCTCCTGGGACGGCGCCGGAGAGGTCGGCAACGGCCTCTTCCCCCGCTTCCTCGAACTGGCCAAGGACCACGGCGCGGCCATGACCTTCTTCCTCTCCGGTCTCTATCTCCTCCCGGAATCGAAGAAGACCCTCTACCGCCCGCCGAACAACCCCGTCGGCGCCTCCGACATCGGCTACCTCACCGATGACCACATCAAGGAGACGCTGAAATACGTCCGCCAGGCCTGGCTCGACGGGCACGAGATAGGTACCCACTTCAACGGGCATTTCTGCGCGGGCTCCGGATCCGTCGGGAAATGGACCCCGGCCCAGTGGCAGAGCGAGATAGACCAGGCCGTGAAATTCGTCACCGAATGGAAGACGAACAGCGGTTGGACGACCCTCGACCCGCTGCCCTTCGACTACCGCAAGGAGCTCGTCGGCGGCCGCACCCCCTGCCTCCTCGGCCAGGACAACCTGCTGCCCACGGCGAAGAAGCTCGGCTGGCGCTACGACGCCAGCTCGCCCGGCGGCCGCCAGAAGTGGCCCTCCAAGCGCCAGGGCATCTGGGACCTGCCGCTGCAGCAGGTGCCGTTCCCCGGCCGCTCCTTCGAAGTCCTGTCCATGGACTACAACATGCTCGCCAACCAGTCGCAGAACACCACCAAGGGCAACCCCGCCCGTTATCCCGACTGGAAGAAGCAGGCCACCGAGGCGTATCTGGCCGGATTCAAGCGCGCGTACGAATCGAATCGCGCGCCGTTCTTCATCGGCAACCACTTCGAGCAGTGGAACGGCGGCATCTACATGGACGCCGTCGAGGAAGCGCTCAAGGGCATGGCCGGCAAGAAGGACGTACGGCTCGTCTCCTTCAAGCAGTTCACCGACTGGCTCGACGTCCAGGACCCGAAGATCCTCGACAAGCTGCGCACGCTGGAGGTCGGGCAATCGCCGACGGGCGGCTGGAACACCTTCCTCACGCCCTCTTAGGCCGCCCTGACATCGGGCTTTACGGTCACCGGAGAAGCACGGAGGGGGGCGCGGAAGATCCCCGGAAGGCCCATGCGAAACTTTTCACATGACCTTTAGGCGCGCTCCTCGAAGCATCATGCTCGCCGCCGGCGCCCTGGCGGCCGCACTGACCATGACCGCGTGCACCGGCGGTGGCTCGAAGGGCATCTCCGGCGGTGGCGGTGACACCAACTTCGTCACCGGCACCGGCGGCATCTCCACGGTGCCCAAGGGGGAGCGCAAGGCCGTCGGCACGATCGCCGGCGAAACCCTGGACGGTACGCGGCTCGACGTCGCCGACCACAAGGGCAAGGTCGTCGTCCTCAACCTCTGGGGCTCCTGGTGCGCGCCATGCCGCAGCGAGGCCAAGCACCTGGTCAAGGTGTCCGAGGACCTCAAGGCCAAGGGCGTGGAGTTCGTCGGCCTCAACACCCGCGACGTCAACAAGCAGCCGGCCGTCCAGTTCGAGAAGGACTACGGGGTCGCGTACCCGAGCCTGTACGACCCGGCCGGCGAGATCATCCTCAACGGCTTCCCCAAGGGCACGCTTCCCCCGCAGGCCATCCCCTCCACCATCGTGCTCGACCGCGACGGCAAGATCGCCGCACGTGTGCTCAAGGCAGTGGGCGAGGAACAGCTCCGCTCGATGATCGACCCGGTCCTCGCGGAGAAGTAGCCCGATGAACGAGACGGTATTCAGCGGGGCCCTGCTGCTCGCCCTCCCCATCGCGGTGCTGGGCGGGCTGGTCTCCTTCTTCTCGCCCTGCGTCCTGCCGCTCGTGCCCGGTTACCTGTCGTACGTGACCGGCGTCACCGGCACCGACCTCGCCGAGGCCCGGCGGGGCCGGATGGCCGCCGGCGCCGCCCTCTTCGTCCTCGGCTTCACCGCCGTCTTCGTCTCCGGCGGCGCCCTCTTCGGCTACTTCGGCTGGACCCTCCAGCAGTACCGCGAGACGCTCACCACCGTCCTCGGCGTGCTGATGATCCTCATGGGCGTCTTCTTCATGGGGCTCATGCCCTGGTTCACGCAGCGCGAGTACCGCTTCCACAAGCGGCCGGTGACCGGTCTCGTCGGGGCGCCGGTGCTCGGCGCGCTCTTCGGCATCGGCTGGACGCCGTGCATCGGCCCGACGCTCGCGTCCGTCACCGCCCTCGCCGCCGACCAGGGCAGCGCGGGCCGCGGGGCGCTGCTGACGTTCGCGTACTGCCTCGGCCTCGGCGTACCGTTCGTGCTCGCCGCGGTCGCGTTCCGCAAGGCGCTCGGCGCCTTCGCGTGGGTGAAGCGGCACTATGCGTGGGTGATGCGGATCGGCGGCGGCATGATGATCCTGACCGGCCTGCTGCTCCTCACAGGCGCGTGGGACATCCTCGTGCAGCAGATGCAGGTCTGGTCCAGCGGTTTCCAGGTGGGGATCTAGTTCCATGAGCAAGGCAGCAGAGACGACCGAGGCGACCACGGCCACGACGACGGACGCGGACGTGGACGCGGACGCCGCGGCCGGGGCACACCTGTCGACCGCGCCCATCGACGAATCCGCCGAAGCCGGAGGGGCGGCCGGCGGACTCACCGGCGGCCCCACCCTCGGTGTCTTCGGATGGATCCGCTGGTTCTGGCGTCAGCTGACCTCGATGCGGGTCGCGCTGATCCTGCTCTTCCTGCTGTCGCTCGGCGCCATCCCGGGCTCGCTCATCCCGCAGAACAGCGCGGACGAGCTGAAGGTCCGCACCTTCAAGGAAGCCCACGAGACGCTTGCGCCGATCTACGACCGGCTCCAGCTCTTCGACGTTTACAGCTCGGTGTGGTTCTCGGCGATCTACATCCTGCTGTTCGTCTCCCTCATCGGCTGCATCGTCCCGCGCAGCTGGCAGTTCGTCGGCCAGCTGCGCAGCCGCCCGCCGGCCGCCCCCCGCCGCCTCGCCCGCATGCCCGCGTACGCCACGTGGCGCACCGAGGCCGCGCCCGAAGACGTACGCGAGGCGGCGCTCGCGCTGCTGAAGAAGCGGCGCTTCCGCGCGCACACCGCCGGGGACGCGGTCGCCGCCGAGAAGGGCTACCTCCGCGAGGCCGGCAACCTCCTCTTCCACGTGGCGCTCATCGTCATGCTGGTGGCCTTCGCCGCCGGACAGCTCTTCAAGTCCGAGGGCGGCAAGCTCATCGTCGAGGGCGACGGCTTCTCGAACATCCTCCCGCAGTACGACGACTTCAAGTCGGGCTCGCTCTTCGACACCGAGGACCTGGCGCGGTTCGGCTTCACGCTGGACCGGTTCACCGGCACGTACGAGACGAGCGGCCCGCAGCGCGGCACCCCCCGCACCTTCGAGGCGGACGTCACGTACGGCAAGGCGGGCGGCGAGAAGAAGAAGGGCGTCATCCGGGTCAACGAGCCGCTGGAGGTCGACGGCTCGAAGGTCTACCTCATCTCGCACGGGTACGCGCCGGTCGTCACGGTCCGCGACGGCAAGGGCCAGGTCGTCTACAAGGGCGCCGTTCCGCTGCTCCCCATCGACAACAACGTCACCTCCACCGGCGTCATCAAGGTGATGGACGGATACCGGGACAAGAACGGCAAGAAGGTCCAGCTGGGCTTCCCGGCCTTCTTCGTCCCGACGTACGCGGGCAAGGGCAACGGCCAGATGTTCAGCCAGTTCCCCGGCCTGGTCTTCCCGGCGCTCAACCTCAGCGCCTACCACGGTGACCTGCGCGTCGACGGCGGCCTGCCGCAGAACGTGTACCAGCTGGACACCAGCAAGATGACACCGTTCAAGGACGCGAAGGGCGACATCTACAAGAAGACCCTGCTGCCCGGCGAGACCATGGAGCTGCCGGGCGGGGCGGGCTCGGTCACCTTCGAGAAGGAGATCAAGGAGTGGGCCAGCTTCCAGATCTCCCAGCAGCCCGGCAACGGTCTCGCCCTCGCCGGTGCGATCGCCGCCATCGCCGGCCTGGTCGGCTCGCTCTTCATCCAGCGGCGCCGCGTGTGGGTCCGGGCCGTACGGGGTGACGACGACGGCGTGACCGTCGTCGAACTCGCGGGGCTCGGCCGCAGCGAGTCCGCGAAGCTTCCCGAGGAACTGGCCGACCTGGCCGCCACCCTCCACTCCGTGGCGCCGACCGCGCCCGCGCCCGCCCCTGTGCCCGCACCCGAGGCCGAGGCCGACCAAGCCGACGAAAGGGCTGAGAAGTGAATCTCGCCGCCGCGACCAACGAGAGCCTGGCGGAGCTGAGCAATCTGCTCATCTACTCCTCCATGGCCGTCTACACCCTGGCCTTCCTCGCGCACATCGCCGAGTGGGTCCTCGGCAGCCGCAGCAAGGTCGGCCGTACGGCGGCGGCCCTGACGCCCTCCGCGGCCTCGCCCGTGCGGGTCCAGGTCGGCGGCCAGGGCGGCGGCACCGCCGTCCTCGACAAGCCGAAGGTCGTCACCCGCGCCGCCGCCGGCGCCCGTGACGTACCCGACGGCCCGGGCGCGGCCGGCGGCGACGAGAAGGGCGACCTGTACGGGCGGATCGCCGTCTCCCTCACCACGCTCGCCTTCCTGATCGAGGCCGCCGGGGTCGTCACCCGCGCGCTGTCGGTGCAGCGGGCCCCCTGGGGCAACATGTACGAGTTCTCCACCACCTTCTCGACGGTGGCGGTCGGCGCGTACCTCGGCTTCCTCCTCGCGAAGAAGAACGTCCGCTGGATGGGCCTGCCGCTGGTCACCACCGTCCTGATCGACCTCGGCATCGCCACCACCTGGCTCTACACCGAGAGCGACCAGCTGGTCCCGGCCCTGCACTCGTACTGGCTGTGGATCCACGTCTCCACCGCCATCTTCTGCGGCGCCGTCCTGTACCTGGGGGCCGTCGCCACGCTGCTGTACCTCTTCCGCGACGGGTACGAGGCCAAGGTGGCGGCCGGCCGCACGCCGAGCGCCTTCGCCCGCTCGGTGCTGGAGCGGCTGCCGGCCGCCGCGACCCTCGACAAGTTCGCGTACCGCGTCAACGCGGCGATCTTCCCGCTGTGGACCTTCACGATCATCGCGGGCGCGATCTGGGCCGGTGACGCGTGGGGCCGCTACTGGGGCTGGGACGCCAAGGAGGTGTGGTCGTTCATCACGTGGGTCGGGTACGCCGCGTACCTGCACGCCCGCGCGACCGCCGGCTGGAAGGGCCGCAAGGCCGCGTACATCGCGCTGATCGCCTTCGGGTGCTTCCTCTTCAACTACTACGGCGTCAACATCTTCGTGAGCAGCAAGCACTCCTACGCCGGGGTGTGAGCCGGGGTGTGAGGTAGCGCCCGTACGTCGCCCGCGCGAGGCTGGAGGTATGGCTGATCCCATACCTCCCGGTACGAGCGAGACCCATGGCGACACCCATACCGTGCGGTTCACGGTTCCGCTGCCGCACCCCGTGGAGCGCGTCTGGCCTGCCATTTCCACCCCGGGCGGCTTGCGCGGCTGGCTGGCCGAGCCCAAGGCGCTGGAGCCGCACCTCGGCGGCACGGCCATCCTGCGCTGGCCCACCAGCGACACCGTCGCCACCGGCACGGTCACCGCGTGGGACGTCGAGCGCATCGTGGAGTACACGCTCGACGTGTACGGCCGCGTCCGCCTGCACCTGGAGCGGGGCGAGGCGCCCGACACGACCGTGCTGCGGTTCCTGAACGAGTTCCGCGGCACGGACGACCGGCGCATCGACCGCCTGGCCGGCTGGCACGACCGCTTCGAGTACCTCGTCGGTGCGCTGGACGGCAGGCCGGCCGACTGGTCCTCCTGGTCGCGCGAGCGCTGGCAGGACCTGCGCGACCGGTACGAGGCCCGCGACTACGGCGCCACCTAGGGGGCCTCGTCGGTGGTGGCGATCGCGTCCAGCTGCCGCCGCAGGTACGTGTGCGAGTCGCCGCCCCGTACGTCGGTGCCCGGGTCGCACTCGTAGAAGTAGACGAGCGACATCAGCTCCTCACCCGGTGCGTCGGCCGGCGGCGGCAGCACCCGGTGTCGGTGTGCGGCCCGATCCGGAACTGGCCCTCCTCCGGCTCTCCGACCACGCCCGCCCGGGGTACGTACCAGTTGACGTTGAACCCCCAGGTGGGGTGGGCGGTGTGCCGGGTGAAGAAGTCCTCGCCCTCGCCGAGGGCCGCGCCCAGCAGCTCCAGCACCCGGTCGGCGAGCGTGCGCATGTGCCCGAGGCACTCCTGGACGAGCGGCCGGAGCTCCGGCACCTCGGACGGCCAGGTGTTGGGCAGGAACCACTCCCTGTCCACCGCCGGGTTCCCGGTCGGCTCCTCGGCCGCGAACGACAGCGACTCCTTCAGGTCCGGCGGGCTCGCCGTGCCCTCGGCGTACGCGTTGGCCTCCGCGCCCGGGCCGAGCCAGCCGCGGCCGCCGACCTTCACGGCGTACCGCTCCTTGGCGGCGGGCGGCAGCAGGAAGAACGCCCGCGCGGAGCGCCGGATCTCCGCCCGGAGCGCCGGATCGACACCGTGGCCGCCGACCAGCAGGAAACCGGCGCTGCGCAAAGCCCGGTCGACGGTCCGCTCGATGGCGGCGCGGTCGTCCGGCCCGCCGGAGCGCCAGGCCCCGATGTCGATGGTGGGAACGCGCGGTGCCCGCTGCTCTTCGCTCACGGGCCAGCTCTACCCGGCGACGCGGGGCCGGGCAACGCCCCTGGGGGCTTCAGGGCTCCGGTCCTCAGGGCTTCTTCGGGTCGTCGTCCTCGTCCTGCTCGGCCTTCTTGAGCTCCTCCTCGCGGCGGCGCAGGTCGGCCTCCCAGTCCTTCAGGAGGGCCTCGTCCTTCTTGTTCTCGTCGCGCAGGGACTGCAGGAACTCGGGGTTGTCGTCCGGGGCGACCCACTGGGCGCGGGGGGCGCGATAGCCCTTGGAAAAGGGCGAGGGCGTGCGGCCGCCGGCCGGGGCGCGGCGCATCTTCCCGGCCGCGAACCAGACGATCGGGCCGACGATCCAGAAGAGCAGGATGATGAAGATCCAGGCCACCTTGGGGAGGTGCTTCGCCTCGTCCTCCGGCGTGTTCAGGCAGTCGATGAACGCGTAGATCGTCAACGCCAGCGGCAGGATGTACAGCAGTGCCCTGAGCATGGGGAACAGCTCCCTGGAAGCATCGGCGGGCCGCGTTTCGACAGCCCCGGTGACATGGCCAGAGTAGCCGGTGACCGATACTTGACCCCATGGCTTACGACGATCTCCGCTCGCTGCTCAGGGCACTGGAGCGCGAAGGCGACCTCAAGCGCATCAAGGCCGAAGTCGACCCCCATCTGGAGGTCGGGGAGATCGTGGACCGGGTCCAGAAGTCCGGTGGCCCGGCCCTGCTCTTCGAGAACGTGCGCGGGTCGGCGATGCCGCTCGCGATGAACGTCTTCGGGACGGACCGCCGCCTGCTGAAGGCGCTGGGCCTGAAGTCGTACGACGAGATCAGCGCGAAGATCGGCGGCCTGCTGCGGCCCGAGCTGCCGCACGGCTTCGTGGGGGTGCGCGAGGCGTTCGGCAAGCTCGGCGCGATGGCGCACGTGCCGCCGAAGAAGGTCAAGGACGCGCCCGTGCAGGAGGTCGTGCTGCGCGGGGACGACGTCGACCTGGACACGCTCCCGGCTCTCTTCACGTGGCCCAAGGACGGCGGGTCCTTCTTCAACCTGGGGCTGACGCACACCAAGCACCCCGAGAACGGCATCCGCAACCTCGGCCTGTACCGGCTCCAGCGCCACGACAAGCACACCATCGGCATGCACTGGCAGATCCACAAGGACAGCCGCAACCACTACCAGGTCGCCGCGCGGCGCGGGGAGCGGCTGCCGGTCGCCATCGCGTTCGGTGCGCCGCCGGCGGTGACGTACGCCTCGACCGCCCCGCTGCCGGAGGACATCGACGAGTACCTGTTCGCGGGCTTCCTCCAGGGCAAGCGGATCGAGATGGTCGACTGCAAGACCGTGCCGCTCCAGGTGCCGGCGCAGGCGGAGGTCGTCCTGGAGGGCTGGCTGGAGCCGGGGGAGATGCTCCCCGAGGGGCCGTTCGGCGACCACACCGGCTTCTACACGCCGCAGGAGCCGTTCCCGGCGCTGACGATCGACTGCGTGACGATGCGGAAGCGTCCGCTGCTCCAGTCCATCGTGGTGGGCCGCCCGCCGACGGAGGACGGGCCGCTGGGGCGGGCGACGGAGCGTTTCTTCCTTCCCCTGCTCAAGATCATCGTGCCGGACATCGTGGACTACCACCTGCCGGAGTCGGGCGGCTTCCACAACTGCGCGATCGTCTCGATCGAGAAGAAGTACCCGAAGCACGCGCAGAAGGTCATGCACGCCATCTGGGGCGCGCACATGATGTCGCTGACCAAGCTCATCGTGATCGTCGACGCCGACTGCGACGTCCGCAACATGCACGAGGTGTCGTGGCGGGCGCTCGGCAACACCGACTACGCCCGTGACCTGACCGTCGTCGAGGGCCCGGTCGACCACCTCGACCACGCGTCGTACCAGCAGTTCTGGGGCGGCAAGGCGGGCATCGACGCCACGAAGAAGTGGCCCGAGGAGGGCTACACGCGCGACGGCGGCTGGCCGGACATGGTGGAGTCCGACCCGGCGACGGCGGCGCTGGTGGACCGGCGCTGGAAGGAGTACGGACTGTGAGGGCGAGTGTGACCATGGGCGTGAGGGCCGGGGCGGCTTGTCCCCGCCGACGCGGGGGTGTTCCGGGGTACGGGCTGTGAGCCCGATCGCGATGGGCGGTCCGGCCCTCTTCATCGGCGGCGACACCGACTACGTGGCGCTGGTGCGCCCGGAGCTCGACCCGGCGGACGCCGGGGTCCAGCGGGCCGCCGCCGAGGCGGGTGTCGCGCCCGAGGAGTTCGCGGGCGCGGGCGACCTGTGGGCCGTCCTGGTCGAGAGCGGCGGCGAGGGCGACGGCTTCGAGCTGCCCGGCGTGCGCGACTCCGAGCCCGCCGACTTCGCGGAGCGGCTGCGCGCCGAGCTCGCCGCCGCGTCCGGGCCGTTCACCGTCGACGGGGGCGCCGTACTGCGTCTGGACGCCCGTCCGGCCGGCGCGGACGCCTACGCCTTCACGGCGTACGTCACCCCGCCCGACGACCCCGAGACCACGGTGACCGTGGAGACCGGGCCGCTGCCCGTGGCCGCGCTGCTGGCCGACCTCGACGCGTTCCTCGGGAGCCTGGCGTGATGACGACCACCGCGCCGAAGCCGGCCGGCGGCGGCATCAAGGCCTTCCTGCGGCTCGTGATGATCGAGCACTCGGTCTTCGCGCTGCCCTTCGCCTACATCGCCTCCCTCACCGCGATGTACGAGGCCGACCGCACCGTCCACTGGGTCGAGCTGCTGCTGGTCACGGTCGCGATGGTGGGCCTGCGCACCTTCGCCATGGCCTGCAACCGGATCATCGACCGCGAGATCGACGCCCGCAATCCGCGCACGGCGGGCCGCGAGCTGGTCACCGGCGCGGTGTCCGTCCGCTCCGCCTGGACCGGCGCGCTGGTGGCCCTGGTCGTCTTCCTGGGCGCGGCGGCGCTGCTCAACCCGCTGTGCCTGGCGCTGGCGCCGCTCGCCGTCGTACCGATGGTCGTCTATCCGTACGGCAAGCGCTTCACCAACTTCCCGCACGCCATCCTGGGCCTGGCGCAGGCCATCGGCCCGGTCGGCGCGTGGCTCGCGGTCACCGGGGCGTGGTCGTGGGACGCGGTGATCCTGGGCCTCGCCGTCGGCGTCTGGATCGGCGGCTTCGACCTGATCTTCGCCTGCCAGGACGTCCAGGCCGACCGCGCCCACGGCGTCATGTCGGTCCCGGCCCGCTTCGGCATCCCGGCGGCGCTGTACGGCGCGCGCGCCTCGCACGTGGTGACCACCGCGCTGCTGGTCTGGTACGCGCTGGCCACCGACGCGGGCGCCTTCTTCTGGCTGGGCCTGGTCGTCGTGGCGGTCGCCTTCCTCTACGAGCACACGATCGTGCGGCCGCACGACCTGTCGCGGCTGAACAGGGCGTTCTTCACGGTCAACGGCTTCATCGGGATCGCGCTGTTCGTGTGCGCGCTGGTGGACCTGGCGGTGCGGGGCCTCAGGGTGTGATCGCCGCCGCCCCGCGCGTACGCCTGCGGAACACGAACGCCGCCGCCACGCCCGCCAGGAGGCCGAAGAGGTGGCCCTGCCAGCTGACGCCCGACTGGGTCGGGGATATGCCCAGCAGGATCGAGCTGCCCCAGATCGCGCCTATGACCAGCCCGACGCCGATGTCCAGCGGCTTGCGGTCCACGAAGCCGCGCACCAGCAGGTAGCCGAAGAGGCCGAAGATCAGGCCGGAGGCGCCCGCCGTGACGCTGTACGACGGGGAGACGAGCCATACGCCGAGCCCGTCGACGACCACGATGAGCGCGGCGACGGCGAGGAAGCGGCGGATGCCGCCGAGCGCGGCGAGGAAGCCGAAGACCAGCAGCGGCACCGTGTTCGCCGCGACGTGGGGGAAGCCGAAGTGGAGGAACGCCGCCGGGACGAGGTCGCGCAGCTCGGCGGTCTCGCGCGGGGTGATGCCGTACGTGTCGAGGGCGTGCCCGGTCGCGAGGTCCACGGCCTCCAGGATCCACAGCAGCGCCACCCAGGCGAGGATCAGCTGCGCGGCCGCCTTGGCCCGGCCGGCGCCACGCCGTTCGGTAGTGCCGTGCCTCGTCGTATGCGCCATGGCGGCCCCCTGCGGTCTCGCACGCTTCCACCTCGGCAAACGTCCGGGGCACCTTACCGAGTTCCGCACCCGCCGGGCCGGATAGGCTCGGGCGCATGACTGTCGGCAAGCGCGTTCCCTGGGTCGTCGGGGTGTCCGGGGCTTCGGGGACCCCGTACGCCGCCGCCGTTTTGCGCGGGCTGCTGGCGGCGGGGGAGAGCGTGGACCTGGTGGTGTCCCGGGCGTCGCGGCTGACGCTGCTGGACGAGACGGGGATCGCCTTCCGCGACGCGCACTGGCGCGAGGACCTGGCGGAGTGGCTGGCGCGGGGCGCGGACGGAAAGCCCGGCACCTTCCGGGACGTCGACGTGGCGGACGTACGCCACTGGGCGGCCGGTGACCTGGCCGCGGGGCCGTCGTCGGGCTCGTACCCCGTCAAGGGGATGCTGATCGTGCCCGCGTCGACCGCCTGCGTGGCGGGGGTGGCGCTCGGGCTGTCGAAGGACCTGCTGCAGCGCGCGGCGAGCGTGACGCTGAAGGAGCGGCGCAGGCTGGTGGTCGCGGTCCGCGAGACCCCGCTGAACGGCCAGACGCTGAAGCACCTGGTGGCGCTGGACGAGGCGGGCGCGGTCGTGCTCCCGGCCTCCCCGGCGTTCTACGCGGGGGCGACGCACATCCAGGACCTGGTGGACTTCGTCGCGGGCCGGGTGCTGGACGCGGCGGGGGTGCCGCACGGGCTGTACCGCCGGTGGAAGGGCGAGCTCGGTGGTGGCTCGCGTGATGGGGATTAGCGCCTGCGGGCGCTCGGGGAAGATCCGTACGGGGCGCCGACCCCGCATGCCTTAGATTGACACTCAAACGCGCGGTTTCGCTGACCAATGGAAGGCTTCAGGCATATGGACGCCGTGGATAGGCAGCTCATCCAGGCCCTGCGGGAGAACGGCAGGGCCTCGTACGCCGAGCTCGGCCGGCTCGTCGGGCTCTCCGGGCCCTCCGTCACCGACCGCATCAACCGCCTGGAGGCGGCGGGCGTCATCACCGGCTACCGCGCCACCGTCGACTCCGCCTCGCTCGGCCTCGGCGTGACGGCGCTGATCGGCATCTCGCTCTCCGACGCCGCCGACCACGAGGACGTGGCCCGCCGGCTGAAGGACCTGGCGGAGATCGAGGACTGCTGGTTCATCGCGGGCGACGACTCGTACATGCTCAAGGTGCGCGCGACGGACGTCGACGGCCTGGAGAAGACCATCCGCCGCCTGTCGGGCACGAAGGGCGTCTCCCGTACGCGGACGACGATCGTGCTGTCGACGAAGTGGGAGAACCGGGTCGGCGATTTGCCGGAGGAATAGGGCGAGTACGGTGGTGGAGCCCGATTGACACACGTATGGGAGGCATCCGTATGGACGCGGGGCTCAAGCGCGAGCTGGAGGAGAAGGTCCGGTCCGGGGAGCGGCTGACCCGCGAGGACGGCATCGCCCTCTACGAGTCGGACGACCTGGCCTGGCTCGGCGGCCTCGCCCACGAGGTGCGGACGCGCAAGAACGGTGACGTGGTCCACTTCAACGTCAACCGGCACCTCAACATGACGAACGTGTGCACGGCGTCGTGTGCGTACTGCTCGTTCCAGCGCAAGCCGGGCGAGAAGGACGCGTACACCATGCGCATCGAGGAGGCCGTCCGCCTCGCCAAGGCGATGGAGAACGACAACCTCACCGAGCTGCACATCGTCAACGGGCTCCACCCCAACCTGCCGTGGCGCTACTACCCGCGCTCGCTCAGCGAGCTGAAGAAGGCGCTGCCGAACGTCTCCCTCAAGGCCTTCACGGCCACTGAGATCCACCACTTCGAGACGATCTCCGGGCTGTCCGCCTCCGAGATCCTCGACGAGCTGATCGAGGCCGGTCTCGAGTCCCTGACCGGCGGCGGCGCGGAGATCTTCGACTGGGAAGTGCGCCAGCACATCGTGGACCACCGCACCCACTGGGAGGACTGGTCCCGGATCCACCGGCTCGCGCACGAGAAGGGGCTCAAGACCCCGTGCACGATGCTGTACGGCCACATCGAGGAGCCGCGCCACCGCGTGGACCACGTGCTGCGGCTGCGGGAGCTCCAGGACGAGACCGGCGGCTTCCAGGTCTTCATCCCGCTGCGCTACCAGCACGACTTCGTGGACATGAAGGACGGCAAGATCCGCAACCGCCTCCAGGCGCGGACCACCATGGCGACGGGCGCCGAGGCGCTGAAGACCTTCGCGGTCTCGCGGCTGCTCTTCGACAACGTCCCGCACGTCAAGGTCTTCTGGGTCATGCACGGCGTGCAGACGGCGCAGCTGGCGCTCCAGCACGGCGCGGACGACATGGACGGCTCGGTCGTCGAGTACAAGATCACGCATGACGCGGACAACTACGGCACGCCCAACAAGCTGAGCCGCGAGGACCTGCTGGAGCTGATCCGGGATGCCGGCTTCCGCCCGGTGGAGCGCAACACCCGGTACGAGATCATCCGCGAGTACCCCGGCCCGGACGCGGACCGCCGCGAGTCGCCGCAGCCGATGCGCGTCTGACGCGCCGCCCCACGGGTACCCGGGGGCCATGGCTCACACCAAGGCCCCCGAGGACGCGTACGACGCCGGACCGTTCGTGCCGGCGGGCGCGGACATCGAGGCGGTGCGCGCGGCGGCCGCCGGATGCCGGGGCTGCCCGCTGCACCGGGACGCCACGCAGACGGTGTTCGGCGCCGGGAACCCCCACGCGCGCGTGATGCTCGTCGGCGAGCAGCCCGGCGACCAGGAGGACCGGCAGGGCGCGCCCTTCGTGGGGCCCGCCGGGAAGCTCCTGAACCGGGCGCTGGACGAGGCGGGCATCGACCCCGACGACACGTACACCACCAACGCCGTCAAGCACTTCAAGTTCGAGATCGTCCCCGAGCGCGGCAAGCGCCGCATCCACAAGTCGCCCGGCCTGCGCGAGATGACCGCCTGCAAGCCGTGGCTCGACGCCGAGATGCGGCTCGTCGACCCCGACGTCATCGTGGCGCTCGGCGCGACCGCCGGGAAGGCGCTGCTGGGCTCCGGCTTCCGGGTGACCAAGCAGCGGGGCATGCTCCTGCCGTACGAGGAGCGGGGCGAGAGCCTGCTCGCCACCATCCACCCGTCCGCCGTGCTGCGCGCCGACGACCGCGAGGCGGTCTACGAGGGCCTGGTGTCCGACCTGCGGATCGCCGCCCGGGCGCTCGGCTGAGGCGTTTATCGTCGAAGGCATGCCGCTGACCTTCGTTCTCGACCCGCGTATCGAGCCCGCCCTGCGCGACGGCGTCCTCACCCTGTGGGCGGACGTCACCAACGCCGGCGGCGCCGTCGGATTCGTACCGCCCGTGACGCCCGACGACATCCTGCCCCAGTGGGTCGGCCACCTCGCCGCCCTCGACGAGGGCCGCATGCGGCTGCTGGTGGGGTACGACGAGGACGGCGCCGTCGCCGCCACCGCCTTCATCACGTACAACACGCACCGGTTGATGCGGCACTGGGTGTGGCTCTACACGGTGATGGTGCACCCGAAGCACCAGGGCAAGGGGTACGGGCGCGCGCTGATGGCGGCGGTCGAGGAGGCGGTGCGCGGCTTCGACGGCATCGACGCGATCCGGCTGGCGTGCCGCGGCGGCACCGGTGCCGACCTGTTCTACGCCGCCTGCGGGTACGAGGAGGTCGGGCGTGTGCCGGGGGCGATCCGGGTCGCGGAGGGTGACGACCGCGACGACGTCATCATGTACCTGCCCTTGCAGCGCGCCGGAGCGCTCACCCCGTGAAGTGATCGATCCGGCCCGTGCTTCACTGGATGAGCACGTAAGCGAAGAGAGCAGAGCAGGAAGAAGGAAGGCCCGCCGTGTCCGCTGCCGCCTGGACGAGCGCCACCATCCGCTACACCCTGATGCGCTTCGGCATCTTCGTCGGCTGCTTCCTCGCCCTGTGGGGCGCGGTGTACGTCGGTGTGCTGCCGCGCGGGCTCGGCGACTCCAACCTGCTGTGGGTGCTCCTGCTGTCGATCGTGATCTCCGGGCCGCTCAGCTTCGTGCTGCTGCGCAAGCAGCGGGACGCGATGTCCGCGCAGATCGCCCCGAAGGTCGACACCGTGAAGGCCCGGCTGGAGGCCAACCGGTCCCAGGAGGACGCCACCGCGCAGTGAGGTAGCTCACGCGACCCTGACACCCCCGTGCCGAAGCAGCGCTTCGGGCGGGGGTGTTGGCGTTCTACCGGCCCCTCGTCCCAAAGAAGTGCTTTGAGGCTCTCAAAGTACAAGTGTTAACGTGTTCGGCGTGAAGACAGCTGTGCGCCTCCTCGAAGCCATGAGCCCCCCGCTCGTGGCGCGCCTGCATGTCGACCTCTGCCGCTGTATGTCCGCGGTCTGTTGCCGCGAAATCTGACCCGGCATCATGCAGCGGCGCCGCCGGAAGGCGTGTGCGCCGCACCCCCGTCCCGTATTCCCCCGATACGCCCTACTGGAGTGTGTCCGTGTCCGCGTCCGCGAGCACCGAAACCCCCGCCCAGCGCGCCTCCCGCATACCCACGGTGCCCTTCTGGGTCCAGATCGTCGCCGGTCTCGTCCTCGGCGTCGTCCTCGGCTGGATCACCCGCAGCTACGACGTGCAGTGGCTGCACACCACCCTCGACAAGGTCGGCCACATCTTCGTCCAGCTGCTGAAGCTGGCCGTCGCCCCGCTCGTCTTCTTCGCGATCCTGGTGTCCATCACCAACCTGCGCAAGGTCAACAACGCGGCCCGGCTGGCCGGCCGCACCCTGCTCTGGTTCATGATCACGTCGCTGATCGCCGTGGCCATCGGCCTGGTGCTCGGCCTGCTCACCAACCCGGGTGCGGGCACCGGCCTGACCCCGAAGGACGGCAAGCTGCCCGAGAAGGCCGGCTCCTGGCTGGACTTCCTCACCGGCATCATCCCGACCGACGTCATCACGCCCTTCACCGAGCTGAACGTCCTGCAGATCGTCTTCATGGCCGCCGTCGCCGGCATCGCCGCGCTGAAGCTCGGTGAGAAGGCCCAGCCGATCCTCACCCTCAGCGAGTCCGTCCTGGAGCTGCTCCAGAAGGCCCTGTGGTGGGTCATCCGCCTCGCGCCGGTCGGCACCGTCGGCCTCATCGGGTACGCCATCGCCGAGTACGGCTGGGACCTGATCGGCAAGTACGCCACCTTCACCGCCGACATCTACATCGGCTGCGCGCTGGTGCTCTTCGGTGTCTACCCGCTGCTGCTGGCGACCGTCGCCAAGGTCAACCCGGTCCAGTTCTTCAAGGGCGCCTGGCCCGCCATCCAGCTGGCCTTCGTCTCCCGCTCCTCCGTCGGCACCATGCCGGTCACGGTCAAGGTCACCGAGCGCCTCGGCGTGCCGAAGGAGTACACCTCCTTCGCCGTGCCGTTCGGCGCCACGACGAAGATGGACGGCTGCGCCGCGATCTACCCGGCGCTCGCCGCGATCTTCATCGCGCAGATCTTCGACGTCCAGCTGGGCATCCAGGACTACCTGATGATCGCCTTCGTCTCGGTCGTCGGCTCCGCCGCCACCGCGGGCCTCACCGGCGCGACGGTCATGCTGACGCTGACCCTCTCCGCGCTGGGCCTGCCGCTGGAGGGCGTGGGCCTGCTGATGGCGATCGACCCAGTCCTCGACATGATGCGTACGGCCACGAACGTCGCCGGCCAGGCGCTCGTCCCGGTCGTCGTCGCCGCCCGCGAGAAGATCCTGGACCTCGACGCGTACAACTCCGCCTCGGGCTCGCCGGTGGAGGAGCGCGAGGTGCGCGAGGCCGAGCAGAAGGTGGCCGTGCCGGTCGCCGCGTAACGCCTCCCCGATCTCCCCAAGTGCCCCCGGTCCGTCGTCGGACCGGGGGCACTTAGGCTGTGCGCCACCGGAAAACAGGAGGTGGGGGCCGTGAAGGGCACGGGTGCGAGGCCGAAGCGGATGCCGCGGGCCGTGCGCGAGCAGCAGATGATGGACGCGGCGGTACGGACCTTCGGGCAGCGCGGCTACCGGGCGGCCTCCATGGACGAGATAGCCGAACTGGCGGGCGTGTCCAAGCCGTTGGTGTACCTCTACCTGAACTCCAAGGAGGAGCTCTTCACGGCGTGCATCCGCCGGGAGGCCGCCGCCCTCATCGCGGCCGTCCGCGCCGCCGTACGGCCCGGGCTGCCGGCCGACCGCCAACTGTGGGCGGGGCTCACGGCGTTCTTCACGCACACCGCCGAGAACCCGGACGGCTGGGCGATCCTGCACCGGCAGGCGCGTACGCACGGGGAGCCGTTCGCGGGGGAGGTGGTCGCGATGCGCGCCGACATCACGGCCTTCGTGACGGGCCTGATCGGGGCGGCGGCGCGCGAGGCGCGACAGGAGCCGTCGTTCGGGGAGCGGGACGTGGCGGGCCTCGCCCAGGCGCTGGTCGGCGCGGCCGAGTCGCTCGCCGGGTGGGCCAACGAGACACCGGGCGTCTGTGCGACGGAGGCGGCGGCGACGCTGATGAACTTCGCCTGGACCGGGCTCGGGAACCTCATGGAGGGGGAGCGCTGGTCACCGTCCCGGTGAGGCGGGCCCGGTGAGGCCGCCCGGTGAGCCGCTCACCCGAACGCCCGCGCCCCCTTGCCGCCCGCCCCTACCGGCTTTCGCATGGACCGGAGGACCCCAGCGGAGAAAGGGCGCCATGTTCGTTCGTACGACGTATGCGACGGGAGATCCGGCCAAGCTCGACGAGGCCGTGCGGAAGATGACCACGGAAGGCACGCAGGCGCTGGAGCGCGAACCCGGCTTCCGGGGCGCGGGCCTGTTCGTGGACCGGGAGGTCGGCACGCTGCTGACCGGCACGTGGTGGGAGGACGAGGAGGCCCTGCGCGCGAGCGCCGAGCGCATGGGCGAGCTGCGCACCCGGATGCTGTCGCCCTTCGCGACGACCCTGACCGTCGACAACTGGGAGGCGGCGGTCGCGACGCGCCCCGAGTCGGTCGGCGAGGGGGCCCGCTTCCGGATGGTCCGGATGCGGTTCGACCCGTCGCGCGCGGACGACCTGATCGACGCCTTCGAGAACGGCGCGCTGCCCAAGCTCCGGGAGATGCCGGGCTTCCAGGGCGGGGCGCTGCTCATCGACCGCGCCGCGGGCGAGGGCCAGGTGGGTGCGATCTACGCCGACCGGGAGAGCTTCGTGGCGTCCCGGGGCCCCGTCGCCGTGCTGCGCGGCCAGGCGGCGAGCAAGACGGGCGCGACGGTGCGGTCGGTCGAGGAGTTCGAGGCGGTCATGGTGGTGTCGCGCCCGCCGTCCTGAGGCCGGGGTGCAGGGGCAGGCAGGGGTCCATCGGTCATGCCACGCCCCCGTCCCCGTACCGATGACTTTCGGACGGCGCACCGGTCTCTCCTGTGACGGCAACCCCGCCACGCATCCAAGGAGCGAGCAGCACCATGACGACCAAGGTGTACACCGGCGCCAGCATGTCCCTCGACGGCTTCATCTCCGGGCCGGACGAGACCGGCTTCGACAAGCTGTTCGCCTGGTACGGGAACGGCGACGTCACGGTCGAGACCGCGGACCCCGGCATGACCCTGCGCATGACCGAGGTGAGCGCCACCCACTGGCGGCGGCTCGTCCGGGAGACGGGGGCGCTCGTCGTCGGGCGGAAGCTGTTCGACCTGACGGGCGGTTGGGGCGGCAACCACCCCATGGGCGTGCCCGTCGTGGTCGTCACGCACTCCGTCCCGGACGGCTGGCCCCGCGAAGGCGCTCCCTTCCACTTCGTCACCGACGGCGTGGAGCCCGCGGTCGCGCTCGCCCGCGAACTCGCCGGCGACGGCCGGCACGTCGGGGTCAACGGCGGCACCATCGCGCAGCAGTGCCTGGACGCGGGGCTGCTCGACGAGGTGGGAGTCGACCTGGTCCCGGTGCTCCTCGGCGGCGGGACGCCGTTCTTCACGGACCTCAAGAGCGCTCCGTACGAACTGGAGGGCCCCCTCTCCATCGCCGAGGGCAAGGGCGTCACCCACCTGCGCTACCGCGTGCGCGTACGGTACGCCTAGGCGGGTCGGGAGCGGACATTTCCGGTCCCGACCCCTGGCCCCCAGGTCTCGACGGAAGGACCGACCCCCATGCGCATGCCCCGGCGCGCCGCACGCGTGGCCGTCGTCGACCCCGACGGCGCCGTCTTCCTCTTCCGGTACGACAACGAAGAGGTCGGCCCCCACTGGGCCATGCCCGGCGGCGGCCTGGAGCCCGGTGAGAGCCCGCGCGAGGGCGCCCTGCGCGAGCTGCGCGAGGAGACCGGCTGGACCGACCTCGAACCGGGTCGGCTCCTGGGCACCTGGGAGCACGACTTCACCCGCGCCGGGATCCCGGTCCGCCAGCACGAGCACCTCTACCTCGCCCACGGGCCACGCCGGGAGCCGGCCGACGAATCCGCCGGTGCCCGCACCGACGACAAGATCCTCGGGTGGCGCTGGTGGAGCCCCGCCGAGCTCGCCGCCACCGGCGACGCGCTCTGGCCGCCGTACCTCTCCGACCTGCTGGAGGGGCAGAGGGAGGGCGACGGGGCGCGGCAGTAGCGTGGAAGCATGCGCGGGGACACGCTGACGCTGTTCCTCTGCGGCGATGTGATGCTCGGGCGCGGCGTCGACCAGATCCTCCCCCACCCCTCGGATCCCACCCTGTGGGAGGAGTACATCCGCGACGCCCGTGCCTACGTCGAGCTCGCCGAGGCGGCGAGCGGCCCGATCCCGCGGCCGGTCGACCCGGCCTGGCCGTGGGGCGACGCCCTGGCGGTGCTCGACGCCGCCGCGCCGCACGCCCGCATCGTGAACCTGGAGACCAGCGTCACGCGCAGCGACGACCGCGAGCACGACAAGGCGGTCCTCTACCGCATGAGCCCCGACAATCTGCCCTGCCTCGCCGCCGCCCGCCCCCACGTCTGCGTGCTCGCCAACAACCACGTGCTCGACTTCGGGCGGCGCGGCCTGGAGGAGACGCTCGACTGCCTGGCCGGGGCCGGCCTGCGGACGGCGGGCGCCGGGCGGACCGCGGCCGAGGCGGGCCGCCCCGCCGTCGTGCCCGTGCCCGGCGGCGGCCGGGTGCTGGTCTTCGCCCTGGCCATGCCCTCCAGCGGCGTCCCCCCGGCATGGGCGGCCGGCGAGGACCGGCCCGGCGTCCACTACGTCGCCGAGCCCTCGGACGCCGCCGCGGCCGCGCTCGCCCGCCGGGTCCGGGAGGTGAAGCGGCCGGGCGACGTGACCGTCGTCTCCGTCCACTGGGGCTCGAACTGGGGCTACGGCATCGCCCGCGCCCAGACCCGGTTCGCCCACGCGCTGGTCGACGCCGGCGTCGACCTCGTCCACGGGCACTCCTCGCACCACCCCCGCTCGCTGGAGCTGTACCGGGACCACCTGGTCCTCTACGGCTGCGGGGACTTCGTCGACGACTACGAGGGCATCACCGGCTACGAGCAGTACCGCGACGACCTGCGCCTGGCGTACTTCGCCTCGGTGGAGCCGGACACCGGCCGCCTCACCGGTCTGCGGATGGCGGTCCTGCGCCCCCGGCGGATGCGCCTGCGGCCCGCGACGGACGCCGACCGCGCCTGGCTGCAGGCGACCCTCGACCGGATCAGCCGCCCGTACGGGGTGCGCGTCGTGGCGGACGAGCAGGGCCTGCGGGGGCTGCGGGCGCTGCCCGCGGAGCGCTAGCGGGAAACGAGCGGGAAAAAAGGCAGGAGCCCCTTCCCGCGACCGCCTGGTCACGGGAAGAGACTCCTTGGGTACTGCTAAGTCGTGCGCGATCGCCGACCCGGGCAACCTAGGCCGGGGTGACGTTCTCCGCCTGCGGGCCCTTGGGGCCCTGGGTGACGTCGAAGTTCACGACCTGGTTCTCCTCGAGGGAGCGGAAACCAGAGGCGTTGATCGCGGAGTAGTGTACGAAGACATCCGGGCCGCCGCCGTCCTGGGCGATGAAGCCGAAGCCCTTTTCAGCGTTGAACCACTTGACGGTTCCGGTAGCCATAAGCCCTCCTATGGGCCAAAGGGTTGCCCTGCTCCAGAACCTGCAAAGAAGTCTGAAAACTACAAAAGCCTGCGGGTCACATGCTCCGCAGGCTCTGTACTGCAAGGGAAACCAAACTGCAACTTGCGCCGAGCCTAGCACGCACCAACCGGGAAGCGGTAGAGGTAAAGATCACTTCACTCGGATGTTTGAACCTTTCACGGACGCTGACGCCGCGCACCCCCTGACACGCGCCGCGCGGCGCGGGTCTAGCCTCGCGATGTGGACAATTCAACCGACTGTCACCACGGGCAGCAGCAGCGACAGCGGCCGAACCGGCCGCGCGTCGGTCACATTCAGTTCCTGAACTGCATGCCCCTGTACTGGGGCCTCGCCCGTACCGGAACGCTTCTCGACCTCGAGCTCACGAAGGACACCCCGGAGAAGCTCAGCGAGCGGCTGGTGGACGGCGATCTCGACATCGCTCCGATCACCCTCGTCGAGTTCCTGCGCAACGCCGAGGACCTCGTCGCCTTCCCCGACCTCGCGGTCGGCTGCGACGGCCCCGTCATGTCCTGCGTGATCGTCTCGCAGCGGCCGCTGGAGGAGCTGGACGGGGCGCGCGTCGCGCTCGGCTCGACCTCCCGTACGTCCGTACGCCTGGCGCAGCTGCTGCTCGCCGAGCGGTACGGCGTGGCGCCCGACTACTACACCTGCCCGCCCGATCTCGGCCTGATGATGCGCGAGGCGGACGCGGCCGTCCTGATCGGGGACGCGGCGCTGCGCGCCTCGCTGCAGGACGCGCCGCGCCTCGGCCTTCACGTCCACGACCTGGGGCAGATGTGGAAGGAATGGACGGGGCTGCCGTTCGTCTTCGCGGTCTGGGCGGTGCGCAAGGAATATCTGGCGCGTGAGCCGGAAGTGACGCGTCTGGTGCACGAGGCGTTTCTGGCCTCGCGCGACCTGTCGCTGGAGGAGGTCGCGAAGGTCGCCGAACAGGCGGCGCGCTGGGAGACCTTCGACGCGGCGCTGCTGGAGCGGTATTTCACGACGCTCGACTTCCGTTTGGGGGCGGAACAGCTGGCGGGTGTACGCGAGTTCGCGCGCCGGACCGGCCCGACGACCGGTTTTCCCGCGGATGTGCGCGTCGAGTTGCTGCGTACGGAGTGACCGAGTGACCGGGTGACGGAGTGGCGAGTGACCGAGTGGCATTTCCGGGAAGCCCGCGGGAATTCGCGGCCCCGGAATCCCCGTCCCCGCCGAATCGCCGCCCCTCTACCCTGCTGTCGACGGCACAGGGGAACGGGGCGTACGGGAACGGGGGACTCGCATGCAGTCGTTGGAAGCCGGCGAACCGGGGGCCATCGGCCCGTACCGGCTGCTCGGCCGGCTCGGGGCCGGCGGCATGGGGCGGGTGTACCTCGCGCGCAGCGAGGGCGGCCGTACGGTCGCCGTGAAGGTCGTGCACCCGCACTTCGCGCTGGACGACGAGTTCCGGGCGCGGTTCCGGCGCGAGGTGGAAGCGGCGCGGCGCGTGGGGGCGCGCTGGACCGCGCCGGTCCTCGACGCGGACCCGGAGGCGCCCGTGCCCTGGGTCGCGACGGCGTACGTGGCCGGGCCCTCGCTCGCCCGCGCGGTCACCGAACACGGCCCGCTGCCCCCGCACTCGGTACGGGCGCTGGGCGCCGGACTCGCGGAGGCACTGGCGGCCGTGCACGGGCTGGGGCTCGTCCACCGCAACGTGAAGCCGTCGAACGTCCTGCTGGCCGTCGAGGGGCCGCGCCTCATCGACTTCGGCATCGCCCGCGCGACGGACGGCACCGCGTCCCTCACCGCCACCGGCGTGTCCGTCGGGTCCCCCGGCTACATGGCGCCCGAGCAGATCCTCGGCAAGGGCGCGAGCGGCGCGGCGGACGTCTTCTCGCTGGGCGCGGTGCTCGCGTACGCGGCGACCGGCGAGCCGCCGTTCCCCGGCGACTCCTCGGCGGCGCTCCTCTACAAGGTCGTCCACGAGCAGCCCGAGCTCGGCGGCGCCCTCACCGGCGAGCTGCGGGACCTGGTCGCGGCGTGCCTGGCCAAGGACCCGGCCGCCCGGCCCGCGCCCGCGGAGGTGGCCCGGCGGCTGGCCCCGGACGGGGCGGCCGCGCTGGTCGGGGGCGGCTGGCTGCCGGGCCCGCTGGTGGCGGAGCTCAGCCGGGAGGCGGTCCGGCTGCTGGACCTGGAGCCGGTGGCGTCGGACCCGGCCGGGGCGCGGTCGGGGCCGGTGCCTTTCACCGGGCCGGTGGTCGGACCGCCGCCGCCGGGCGCGGCGCCCGCCTCGCCGGGTGGCCCCGCGGACGGGCCGCTCGGCGTGTTCGGGCCGCCCCTCGACCCTGTGCCGCCCACCGCGCGCCGCGGCCGCCGCCTCAGCTGCACGGTCGCCCTCACGGTCGCGGGGGCGCTCGCGGCGGTGACGGTGGGCGGCGCGTTCCTGATGGACCTGCTGCCCGGGCAGGGCGGCGGCAAGGGCAACGCGGCCAAGCCCCCGGCGAAGGGCTCCGCGCCGCCCTCCTCCGTACCGAAGGAGTTCCTCGGCACCTGGAAGGGCCCCACCCAGGAGGCCAACGGCCTGCCGCACGGCGAGCTGACGGCCGTCTTCAGCCGGGGAGGCGCCGGTCAGGACGTGGTCCGGATGACCACCACCCTGTCCGTCCTCACCACGACCGTCGAGTGCCACAGCGTCGGCAGGCTCACCGCCGCCACGCCGCGCGCACTCACCGTGGTGGACCGTACGGACCCGGCCAAGCCCGGGTCACCGGGCCTGTGCACCGGCAGCTCCGCCACGCTGACCTTCACCCTCAACGCCGACGGCACCCTCGCCTACCGGTCCGACGAGGCGGCGGCGGGACGGCCCACCGGCACCCTGACCAAGGCGGGCGGGTGAGCCGGGCGTAGGCTGGTTCGGTCCGTACTGAAGCCCCTGAAGTGCCCCTGAAGCCCTGTAAAACCGCCGAAAGGTGAGATCCGGTGACCGAGAAGGCCGACCTCCAGTCCGTCCTGGACCGCGCCGCCGAGGGTGGGCGGATCACCCCCGAGGAGGCGCTCGACCTCTACCGGTCGGCCCCGCTGCACGCCCTCGGCGCGGCGGCGGACGCGGTGCGGCGGCGCCGCTACGCCGGTACGGAGCACATCGCGACGTACATCATCGAGCGCAACATCAACTACACGAACGTGTGCGTCACGGCGTGCAAGTTCTGCGCCTTCTACGCGCCGCCGAAGGACACCGCCAAGGGCTGGACGCGCGACCTCGACGACATCCTGCGGCGCTGCGCGGAGACGGTGGAGCTCGGCGGCACGCAGATCATGTTCCAGGGCGGGCACCACCCGGACTACGGCGTGGAGTACTACGAGAAGCACTTCGCGGCCATCAAGAAGGAGTTCCCGCAGCTCGTCATCCACTCCCTCGGGGCCTCCGAGGTCGAGCACATGGCGCGCATCTCGGGCGTCTCCGTCGAGGAGGCCATCACCCGCATCCACGCCGCCGGCCTCGACTCCTTCGCGGGCGCGGGCGCCGAGCTGCTGCCCGAGCGGCCGCGCAAGGCCATCGCCCCGCTCAAGGAGTCCGGCGAGCGGTGGCTGGAGATCATGGAGATCGCGCACAACCTCGGCGTGGAGTCCACCTCCACGATGCTCATGGGCACGGGCGAGACCAACGCCGAGCGCATCGAGCACCTGCGGATGATCCGTGACGTGCAGGACCGGACGGGCGGCTTCCGCGCCTTCATCCCGTACACGTACCAGCCCGAGAACAACCACCTGAAGGGCCGCACGCAGGCCACGCTCTTCGAGTACCTGCGCATGATCGCCGTCGCGCGGCTGTTCATGGACAACATCGCCCACATCCAGGGCTCCTGGCTGACCACCGGCAAGGAGATCGGCCAGCTGACCCTGCACTACGGCGCGGACGACCTCGGTTCGATCATGCTGGAGGAGAACGTCGTCTCGTCGGCGGGCGCCAAGCACCGCTCCAACCTGCGCGAGATGATCGACATGATCCGCACCGCCGACCGCGTACCGGCGCAGCGCACGACGACGTACGAGCACATCGTCGTCCACGACGACCCGGCGAACGACCCGGTCGACGACCGCGTCGCCTCGCACATCTCCTCCACCGCGATCGCGGGCGGCACGGCCCACCCCGAGCTCAAGCTGCTGAACGCCAACTGAGCCCGTCATGCTGACGATCCACGTAGCCGAGGCCACGCCGGAGGCGGCCGTCCTGGTCGACGGCGCGTCCCTCGCCGCCATCGGCCCGTACGAGGAACTGGCCGCCGTCCGTCCCACCGCACGGGTGCGGCGGTGGCCCGGCATCCTCACGCCCGGGCTGCTCAACCCGTACGGGCCCGAGATCCTGGAGCACACCTACCACCCCGACCCGCGCGAGGCGGCCGAGTTCGGCACCGAGCCGATCACCGGCGAGCGCGCGCGGGCCCTCTTCCGCGCCGACCCCTCCCGGCTGGGCGCCAGCGCCCGGCGCGGGGTGCAGCGGCTGCTGGCGCACGGCACGGTCGCCGTCGCCGGTGAACTGCGCGGCCGGGCCGCCCTGGACGCGGTACGGCGGGCCGGGCTCGCCATGGCGGGCCGCCCGGCGACCCTGCGGGGGCCCGTGTCGTTCTCCCCGGTACCGCTGGTGCTGCTGCCGGCCCTGGCCCCGGGCGGGCCCGCCCGGTTCGCGGTGTTCGACGTCCCCGACCGCGCGGAGCTCGTCCGGCGCGGGGCCTCGACCTGCGTGGCCACGGTGATCGGCGGACGGCTGGTGCACCGGCGCGCGTAGCGCCGGCGGGGCGCCTGCTTGAATGGGGGCGTGACCCGCGCATCCCTGGACAAGCAGCCGCACGAAGTCGCCTCGATGTTCGACGACGTCGCGGCCAACTACGACCTGACGAACGACGTGCTCTCGCTGGGCCAGGACCGGCGGTGGCGCAAGGAGGTCGCCAAGGCGGTCGACGCCCGGCCCGGCCAGAAGGTCCTCGACCTCGCGGCGGGCACCGGCACCTCCTCGCTGCCCTTCGCCCGGGCCGGCGCGTACGTCGTGCCGTGCGACTTCTCGCTCGGCATGCTCCGCGAGGGCAAGCGCCGCCACGCGTGGCTGCCGCTGACGGCGGGCGACGCGACGAGGCTGCCCTTCCGGGACGAGGCTTTCGACGCGGTCACCATCTCCTTCGGGCTGCGCAACGTCCACGACACGGACGCCGCGCTGCGCGAGCTGTACCGGGTGACCAAGCCGGGCGGACGCGTCGTCATCTGCGAGTTCTCCCACCCGACGTGGGCGCCCTTCCGGACGGTCTACGAGGAGTACCTGATGCGCGCGCTGCCGCCGGTCGCCCGCGCGGTCTCGTCCAACCCGGACGCGTACGTCTACCTCGCCGAGTCCATCCAGAGCTGGCCCGAGCAGGCCGAGCTGGCCCGGCTGCTCCAGAAGGCCGGCTGGTCGAAGGTGGCGTGGCGCGACCTGACGGGCGGCATCGTGGCCCTGCACCGGGGCGTCAAGGCGGCCTGACGGCTCACAGCTTCAGGCGGAAGCAGTACCCCTCCTGGCCGCCGCTGTCGGGGATGGCGTACGTCTCGCCCTGCGTCATCCCGAGCCGCCGCGTCACGGCCACCGAGCGGGCGTTGCGGGTGTTGACCATGGCGACCACCCGCTCCACCCCGGCCGCCCGCAGCCGCTCCAGCGTGGCGCGGGCGGCGGCCGTCGCGTACCCCTTGCCCCACGCGGAGCGCGCGAGCCGCCAGCCGATCTCTATCTCGCCGACCGGCCCCCAGGCGTGCGGCCACGGCTGCGCGCCCGTGAAGCCGATGACCTCGCCGTCCTCGTCCAGCAGCGTCCACAGGCAGAAGCCGCGCTCGGCGTCGTGCCGGCGCTGGCGGGCGGTGAACTCGTGGTAGACGGACAGCTCGGCCGGGCCACCCTGGAAGAACTCCATGACCTCCGGGTCGTCGAAGACCCGGTGCCAGGCGTACGCGTCCTCGTCCGTCGGCACGCGCAGCCGGACTACGGGCTCGACGGCGGCGGGGAGCAGCTCGGTCATCGGGGTGGCCCTTCGGGTCGGTGATCGGTACGTCCCCCTAGACTGCACATGACCTGTGCCGTCCGGTACGCAATTTCGAGTATTCGGGAGAACCCGCCGTGACCGAGCAGCAGCCCCTGTCCGAACACACAGCGGATGTGATCGTCGTCGGGGCGGGCCCGGCCGGTTCGACCACCGCCTACTACCTCGCCAAGGCGGGCCTCGACGTCCTCCTGCTGGAGAAGACCGCGTTCCCGCGCGAGAAGGTCTGCGGTGACGGCCTCACGCCCCGCGCCACCAAGCAGCTGGTCGCGATGGGCATCGACATCTCCGAAGAGGCGGGCTGGCTGCGGAACAAGGGCCTGCGCATCATCGGCGGCGGCGTGCGCCTCCAGCTCGACTGGCCGGAGCTCGCCAGCTACCCGGACTACGGACTGGTGCGCAAGCGCGACGACTTCGACGAGCAGCTCGCCCGCCAGGCGCAGAAGGCCGGCGCCCGCCTCTACGAGCGCTGCAACGTGGGCGCCCCCATCATCGACGACCGCACCGGCCGCATCACCGGCGTCCACGCCAAGCTCGGCGAGGAGAAGGCGCCCGTCACCTTCCACGCGCCGCTCGTCGTCGCCGCCGACGGCAACTCCACCCGCCTGTCGCTCGCCATGGGCCTGCACCGGCGCGAGGACCGCCCGATGGGCGTCGCCGTCCGCACGTACTTCACCTCCCCGCGCCACGAGGACGACTACCTGGAGTCCTGGCTGGAGCTCTGGGACCGGCGCGGCCCCGGCGAGGACCGGCTGCTGCCCGGCTACGGCTGGATCTTCGGCATGGGCGACGGCACCTCCAACGTCGGCCTCGGCGTCCTCAACACCTCCGACTCCTTCAAGGAGCTGGACTGGCGCGAGGTGCTGAAGGCGTGGTGCGCCTCGATGCCGGAGGACTGGGGGTACGTCCCCGAGAACATGACCGGCCCGATCCGCGGCGCCGCCCTGCCGATGGCCTTCAACCGCCAGCCGCACTACACGCGCGGCCTGCTGCTGGTCGGCGACGCCGGCGGCCTGGTCAACCCGTTCAACGGCGAGGGCATCGCGTACGCCATGGAGTCCGGGCAGATCGCCGCCGACGTCATCGTCCAGGCGCACGCCCGCCAGACCCCGGCCCAGCGCGAACTGGCCCTGCACAACTACCCGAAGATCCTCAAGGACACCTACGGCGGCTACTACACGCTCGGCCGCGCCTTCGTGAAGCTCATCGGCAACCCGAAGGTCATGAAGATCGCCACGCAGCGCGGTCTGACGCACCCGCTGCTGATGAAGTTCACGCTGAAGATGCTCGCCAACCTCACCGACCCGACGGGCGGCGACGCGATGGACCGCATCATCAACGGCCTGTCGAAGGTGGCCCCCAAGGCCTGAGGCAAAGGCCTGAGACAGGCGGGTACGGCGAAGGGCCGTCGCTCCCTCCCCGAGCGGGAGAGCGACGGCCCTTACGGCTGTGTGCCCGTCATCAGAGCAGGCGGACCGCGCCGGACGGCGGGTCGTAGTCGAGCGAGCGCTCGACGACACCGGTGCCGGGGTTCTGCGCGCCGACGAACTTGCCACCGCCGACGTAGATCGCCACGTGGTACGAGTTGCTCCGGCTGCCCCAGTAGAGGATGTCGCCGGGCTGGAGGTTGTCGAGCGAGACCGAGGTGCCCATGCTCGACTGGGCGCCGGAGACCCGCGGAAGGTCGATGCCGGCCTGGCGGTACGCGGCCTGCACGAGGCCGGAGCAGTCCCAGGAGTTGGGGCCGGTGCCGCCCATGACGTACGCGTCGCCGACCTGGGCGCGGGCGAAGGCGATGATCGCCGACGCGGAGCCGGTGGCGGGCGCGGAGTCGTAGGAGCCGCCCTCGTCGGAGCCGAGACCGGAGCCGGAGTCGGAGCCGGAGGCGGCGAGCGTGGTGCGCTCGGAGGAGCGGTTGGCGCGCTCCTGGGCCTCGGCACGGGCCCTCTCCTCAGCCTTGCGCTCGGCCTCGGCCTTGCGCTCGGCCTCCTGCTTGGCCTTCTTGGCCTCCTTGGCGGCCTTGGCCGCCGCGGCGTCCTCCAGGGCCTGGAGCTCGGTGTCGAGGGCGATCTGCTGGGTCGCCTCGGCGGAGGCGGCGACGGCGCTCGACAGGTGCGCGGAGAGGTCTTCTCCGTTGAGCGCGGGCATCTCGATGGTCTCGGTCACCGGCTCGGCCTGGGCCGGGCCGGCGGCACCGGCCACCGCGACGGTGCTGAGGACGCCACCGGCAACTCCGGCGCGCAGCGAGAGCTTCGAGGCGCTGCGGCGGGGCTTCCGGTGGCTGGGTATGTGAGCGGTGTGGGACATGAGTACAACCGCTATCAGGGTGTGGCGGTTCCCTTCAAGAAACGTGGGGTGCGCCACAGTTGCGTGTGGAATGCCCGAATCCGCTTCATCGGGGCCCTTATTGACGCCGTAACGGACAATGCGGACTGTCGTGATCAAGCCCGTGATCATGTGCTTTCCGCGAAACGCCCGAATTGCCGCGCGCTTACCACTCCGGCGCCCCGGTGGCCAAGCCCGCTATTGGCGGGGCGGGATTCGTGTGATGCAGGTCACGGAGTGATCACGGCCCCGGGCGCGGGGAGCCGTCCAAAAGATCGTGAAAACGCGCACGCGTCCACTTCGGTCCCGGCGACCCCCTCGCGCGGGTGAGGTGAGCTCCTTTATCACTCGGGAGAGTCCATGGCGAATTTGCCTGTAGCGGCCATGTCTTGATAGGGCACACCCCTCTCGACCAGCGGTAACACCCTCCGGTGTCACGTTATGAGGTCATTCGACCACGGGGTGTACCAAGATCACCGTTCATCCGAATTCATGATCCTTCGCCAGGTGGTGGAGATCACAAAGACGTTGTCGTACCCCGTGTCGCAGATCACAGATCGACGGGCATAGGATGCGAAGCAGTCGGGCTTGTGAACTGCCTCACATGTACACGATCTTCGCGAGGCGGCGAGACGGATGCCCGGTGCGGTCCAACGGTCAAGGACGACTGGAAGGAGCGAGGAGCGTGAATGCCTACGCGCCCATCCTCGTGCTCGGCGCCCTCGGGGCAGGGTTTGCGATCTTCTCCGTGGTCATGGCCACGCTTATCGGCCCAAAGCGGTACAACAGGGCGAAGCTTGAGGCGTACGAGTGCGGTATCGAGCCGACGCCTACACCGGCCGGCGGCGGCCGCTTCCCCATCAAGTACTACCTGACGGCGATGCTCTTCATCGTCTTCGACATCGAGATCGTCTTCCTCTACCCCTGGGCCGTCAGCTTCGACGCACTCGGGCTCTTCGGGCTCGTGGAGATGCTGCTCTTCGTGCTCACCGTCTTCGTCGCCTACGCCTACGTCTGGCGGCGCGGCGGCCTGGACTGGGACTGAGGACCTAGAGGGACCTAGAGGACTTGAGGACTTAAGGGGCTGAGGGGCACCGACATGGGACTCGAAGAGAAGCTGCCGAGCGGTTTTCTGCTGACGACGGTCGAACAGGCCGCGGGCTGGGTGCGCAAGGCGTCCGTCTTCCCCGCGACCTTCGGTCTCGCCTGCTGCGCCATCGAGATGATGACGACCGGCGCCGGGCGGTACGACCTGGCGCGTTTCGGCATGGAGGTCTTCCGCGGCTCACCGCGCCAGGCCGACCTGATGATCGTGGCCGGCCGGGTGAGCCAGAAGATGGCGCCCGTCCTGCGCCAGGTCTACGACCAGATGCCCAACCCGAAGTGGGTGATCTCCATGGGGGTGTGCGCATCGTCGGGCGGAATGTTCAACAACTACGCGATTGTGCAGGGCGTGGACCACATTGTTCCCGTTGACATCTATTTGCCGGGCTGCCCGCCGCGTCCGGAGATGCTGATGGACGCGATCCTCAAGCTCCACCAGAAGATCCAGAGCTCCAAGCTCGGCGTCAACGCGCGGGAAGCGGCCCGCGAGGCGGAGGAGGCGGCGCTCAAGGCGCTGCCGACGATCGAGATGAAGGGGCTGCTCCGGTGAGTGAGCCACAGCCGAATCCCGACAAGGAACTCAGCGCGCAGAACCTCCCCGGCCAGCGGGGCCAGGGCGGTGAGGAGATCCGCGTCCAGCGCGGCATGTTCGGCGCGAACAACGGCGGCGACACCTCCGGCTACGGCGGTCTGGTCCGCTCCATCCGCCTCCCCGGCGAGGCCACCCGCCCCTACGGCGGGTACTTCGACGAGGTCGCCGACGAGCTCGAAGGCGCTCTGGAGGAGCAGGGACTCGTCCCCGAGAACGCCATCGAGAAGACGGTCGTCGACCGCGGCGAGCTCACCTTCCACATCGCCCGCGAGCACCTGCTCCGCGTCGCCCGCACCCTGCGCGACGACCCCGCCCTGCGCTTCGAGCTCTGCACGGGCGTCAGCGGCGTCCACTACCCGGGCGACAAGGGGCGCGAGCTGCACGCCGTCTACCACCTGCGCTCGCTCACCCACGGCCGGCTGATCCGGCTGGAGGTCTCCGCGCCCGACGCGGACCCGCACATCCCGTCGCTCGTCGAGGTCTACCCAACCAACGACTGGCACGAGCGCGAGACGTACGACTTCTTCGGCCTGATCTTCGACGGCCACCCCGCCCTGACCCGGATCATGATGCCGGACGACTGGCAGGGCTTCCCGCAGCGCAAGGACTACCCCCTCGGCGGCATCCCCGTCGAGTACAAGGGCGCCCAGATCCCGGCTCCGGACCAGCGGAGGTCGTACTCGTGACCACTCCACCTGCCAGCGCCCGCGAGACCACCGAGGGCACCGTCTACACGGTCACCGGCGGCGACTGGGACGAGGTCGCCCAGTCCGCGGCCAAGGCCGACGACGAGCGGATCGTCGTCAACATGGGCCCGCAGCACCCGTCCACGCACGGCGTGCTCCGGCTCATCCTGGAGCTCGACGGCGAGACCGTCACCGAGGCCCGCTGCGGCATCGGCTACCTGCACACCGGCATCGAGAAGAACCTCGAGTTCCGGACCTGGACGCAGGGCACCACGTTCGTCACGCGCATGGACTACCTGACGCCCTTCTTCAACGAGGCGGCGTACTGCCTGAGCGTGGAGAAGCTGCTCGGCATCGAGGACCAGATCCCCGACCGCGCCTCCGTCATCCGCGTGCTGCTGATGGAGCTCAACCGCCTCTCCTCCCACCTGGTGTGCATCGCCACCGGCGGCATGGAGCTCGGCGCCACCACGATCATGATCTACGGCTTCCGGGACCGCGAGCTGATCCTGGACCTGTACGAGCTGATCACCGGCCTGCGCATGAACCACGCGTTCATCCGGCCCGGTGGCCTCGCCCAGGACCTGCCGCCCGGCGCCATCGACCAGCTCCGCGAGTTCGTGAAGACGATGAAGCGGAACCTGCCGGAGTACGACAAGCTCGCCACCGGCAACCCCGTCTTCAAGGCCCGCATGCAGGACATCGGCTACCTCGACCTGGCCGGCTGCATGGCCCTCGGGGTCACCGGCCCGATCCTGCGCTCCGCCGGCCTCCCGCACGACCTGCGCAAGACCGACCCGTACTGCGGCTACGAGACGTACGAGTTCGACGTCCCGACCGCCGACACCTGCGACGCGTACGGCCGCTTCCTCATCCGGCTGGAGGAGATGCGCCAGTCGCTGCGGATCGTCGAGCAGTGCCTGGACCGGCTGGAGCCCGGCCCGGTGATGGTCGCCGACAAGAAGATCGCCTGGCCCGCGCAGCTCGCCCTCGGGCCGGACGGCCTCGGCAACTCGCTGGACCACATCAAGAAGATCATGGGCACCTCCATGGAGGCCCTGATCCACCACTTCAAGCTGGTGACCGAGGGCTTCCGGGTCCCGCCCGGGCAGGCGTACACCGCCGTCGAGTCGCCCAAGGGGGAGCTCGGCGCGCACGTCGTCTCCGACGGCGGTACCCGCCCCTACCGGGTCCACTTCCGCGACCCGTCGTTCACCAACCTGCAGGCCATGGCGGCGATGTGCGAGGGCGGCATGGTCGCCGACGTCATCGTCGCCGTCGCGTCCATCGACCCCGTGATGGGAGGCGTCGACCGGTGACCGCCAATCAAGAGGTCAGCCTGGGCATGCCCCAGCTGCCCGCCCCGGACTACCCCGCCGAGGTGCGGGCCCGGCTGGACGCGGACGCCCGGGAGATCGTCGCCCGCTACCCCGACAGCCGCTCCGCGCTGCTGCCGCTGCTGCACCTGGTGCAGGCGGAGGAGGGCTACGTCTCCCGCACCGGCATGAGGTTCTGCGCGGAGACCCTCGACCTGACCACCGCCGAGGTCACCGCCGTCGCCACCTTCTACACCATGTACCGGCGCAAGCCCTCCGGCGACTACCAGGTCGGGGTGTGCACCAACACCCTGTGCGCCGTCATGGGCGGCGACGCCATCTTCGACGAGCTGAAGCAGCACCTCGGTGTCGGCAACAACGAGACCACGCCGGACGGCAAGGTCACCCTCGAACACATCGAGTGCAACGCCGCCTGCGACTTCGCGCCCGTGGTGATGGTCAACTGGGAGTTCTTCGACAACCAGACGCCCGAGACCGCCAAGCGGCTCGTCGACGACCTGCGCGCCGGCCGCCCGGTCACCCCGACCCGCGGCGCGCCCCTGTGCACGTACAAGGAGACCGCCCGCATCCTGGCCGGCTTCCCGGACGAGCGCCCCGGCGCGGTCGAGGCGTCGGGCGGCGCGGGCCCCGCCTCGCTCGTCGGGCTCCGGCTCGCCAAGGGCGAGGCCGCACCCGGCGCGCGCGTGGTCCACCCGCGCGGCGAGGCCCCGCAGGACGAGCCGGCGCCCGGCTCCGGGCACCTCAGCTCGCACGACGCGCCGCAGCCGACCTCGGCCTCCGACCCGCAGCACCCGTCCGGCCCGGTCACCGAGGAGGGGGAGTGATGACGTTGGCCACCGAGATGACCAGCCCCGAGAAGCTGCTGTCGCCGGTCCTGTCGGCGTTCTGGGACGATCCGCACTCCTGGACGCTGGAGACGTACAAGCGGCACGAGGGGTACGAGGGTCTGCGCAAGGCCCTCGCCATGTCGCCCGACGACGTCATCGCGTACGTCAAGGACTCCGGCCTGCGCGGCCGGGGCGGCGCGGGCTTCCCCACCGGCATGAAGTGGCAGTTCATCCCGCAGGGCGACGGCAAGCCGCACTATCTTGTTGTCAACGCCGACGAATCGGAGCCCGGGACCTGCAAGGACATCCCGCTCCTCTTCGCGAACCCGCATTCCCTCATCGAGGGGATCGTGATCGCCTGCTACGCGATCCGGTCGAACCATGCCTTCATCTACCTGCGCGGCGAGGTCGTCCCCGTCCTGCGCAGGCTGCACCAGGCCGTGCGGGAGGCGTACGCGGCGGGCTACCTCGGCACGAACATCCTCGGCAGCGGACTCGACCTCGAACTCACCGTGCACGCGGGCGCGGGCGCGTACATCTGCGGTGAGGAGACCGCGCTGCTCGACTCGCTCGAAGGCCGCCGTGGCCAGCCCCGGCTTCGTCCCCCCTTCCCCGCGGTCGCCGGTCTCTACGCGTGCCCCACTGTGGTGAACAACGTCGAGTCCATCGCGTCGGTTCCCGCGATCCTGAACCGGGGCAAGGACTGGTTCAAGTCGATGGGCAGCGACAAGTCCCCGGGCTTCACGCTGTACTCGCTCAGCGGCCATGTCGCCTCGCCGGGCCAGTACGAGGCACCGCTCGGCATCACGCTGCGCCAGCTGCTCGACATGGGCGGCGGGATGCGTCCCGGCCACCGGCTGAAGTTCTGGACGCCCGGCGGCTCGTCGACGCCGATGTTCACCGACGAGCACCTCGACGTGCCGCTCGACTACGAGGGCGTGGGCGCCGCCGGTTCGATGCTCGGGACCAAGGCGCTCCAGTGCTTCGACGAGACGACCTGCGTGGTGCGGGCCGTGACGCGGTGGACCGAGTTCTACGCCCACGAGTCGTGCGGCAAGTGCACCCCGTGCCGCGAGGGCACGTACTGGCTGGTGCAGTTGCTCCGCGACATCGAGGCGGGCAAGGGCGCCATGAGCGACCTCGACAAGCTGGCCGACATCGCCGACAACATCAACGGCAAGTCGTTCTGCGCCCTCGGCGACGGCGCCGCCTCGCCGATCTTCTCCTCGCTGAAGTACTTCCGCGACGAGTACGAGCAGCACATCACGGGCAAGGGCTGCCCCTTCGACCCGGCCAAGTCGACCGCCTGGGCGGACAACCACGTGGAGGTGACGGCATGACCGTCATGGCGTCCAACCCCGCCGGGGGCGGCGCGGCTGCCGTCCCGCCGGAGGACCTCGTCACGCTGACCATCGACGGGATCGAGATCTCCGTCCCCAAGGGGACGCTGGTGATCCGCGCCGCCGAGCAGCTCGGCATCGAGATCCCCCGGTTCTGCGACCACCCGCTCCTCGACCCTGCCGGCGCCTGCCGGCAGTGCATCGTCGAGGTGGAGGGCCAGCGCAAGCCGATGGCGTCCTGCACCATCACCTGCACCGACGGCATGGTCGTCAAGACGCAGCTGACCTCGCCCGTCGCCGAGAAGGCGCAGGTCGGTGTGATGGAGCTGCTGCTCATCAACCACCCGCTGGACTGCCCGGTCTGCGACAAGGGCGGCGAGTGCCCGCTGCAGAACCAGGCCATGTCGCACGGCCAGGCCGACTCCCGCTTCGAGGGGCAGAAGCGGACGTACGCCAAGCCCGTGCCGATCTCCACGCAGGTGCTGCTCGACCGCGAGCGGTGCGTGCTGTGCGCGCGCTGCACCCGGTTCTCCAACCAGGTGGCGGGCGACCCGATGATCGAGCTGATCGAGCGCGGCGCGCTCCAGCAGGTCGGCACGGGCGAGGGCGACCCCTTCGAGTCGTACTTCTCCGGCAACACCATCCAGATCTGCCCGGTCGGCGCGCTGACCTCGGCCGCGTACCGGTTCCGCTCCCGCCCCTTCGACCTGGTCTCCAGCCCGTCGGTCTGCGAGCACTGCGCGGGCGGCTGCGCCACGCGCACCGACCACCGGCGCGGCAAGGTCATGCGGCGGCTCGCCGCCAACGACCCGGAGGTCAACGAGGAGTGGCTGTGCGACAAGGGGCGGTTCGCGTTCCGGTACGCGCAGCAGCGTGACCGGCTGACGACGCCGCTGGTGCGCGGCGAGGACGGCGTCCTCGCGCCGGCTTCCTGGCCGGAAGCCCTGGAGGCGGCCGCGCGCGGGCTGGTCCGGGGGCGCACGGGCGTCCTGGCGGGCGGGCGGCTGACGGTCGAGGACGCGTACGCCTACGCCAAGTTCGCGCGCGTCGCCCTCGACACGAACGACGTCGACTTCCGGGCGCGGGTGCACAGCAGCGAGGAGGCCGACTTCCTCGCCGCGCGGGTCGCCGGGCGCGGCCGCGACCTGGACGGGCACGGCGTCACGTACACCTCCCTGGAGAAGGCCCCGGCGGTGCTGCTGGTGGGGCTGGAGGCGGAGGAGGAGGCGCCGGGCGTCTTCCTGCGGCTGCGCAAGGCGTGGCGCAAGCACGGCCAGCGGACGTACGCGGTCGCGTCGCACGCCACGCGGGGCCTGGAGAAGGCGGGCGGCACGCTGCTGCCGGCCGCGCCCGGGACCGAGACCGAGTGGCTGGACGCCCTGGCCTCCGGCACGGGGCTGGACGCCGACGGCACTGCCGCTGCGGAGGCGCTGCGGCAGCCCGGCGCGGTGCTCCTGGTCGGCGAGCGGCTGGCCGCGGTGCCGGGCGCGCTGACCGCGGCCGTGCGCGCCGCGACGGCGACCGGGGCGGAGCTGGTGTGGATCCCGCGCCGGGCCGGGGAGCGCGCCGCCCTCTGGGCGGGTGCCATCCCCTCGCTGCTGCCCGGCGGGCGGCCCGCGACCGACCCGCGCGCGCGGGAGGAGGTCGCCGCCGCCTGGGGCGTACGGGAACTGCCGCACCGCTTCGGGCGCGACACCGGCCAGATTGTGGAGGCCGCCGCCACTGGTGAGCTGGGTGCCCTGTTGGTCGGGGGCGTCGAGGTGGCGGACCTGCCGGACCCGGCACGCGCGCGTGAGGCGCTCGACGCGGCCTTCGTGGTGTCGCTGGAGTTGCGGCCGAGCGAGGTCACGGAGCGGGCGGACGTCGTCCTCCCGGTGGCCGCGGTCGCCGAGAAGCCCGGCACCTTCCTCAACTGGGAGGGCCGGGTCCGGATGTTCGAGGCCGCGCTGAAGCCGGAGCACATGACGCGCACGCTCGCCCCGGCCGACGCGCGTGTGCTGCACATGCTGGCCGACACGCTCGACGTGCATTTCGCGCTGCCGGACGTGAAGGCCGTACGCCGCGAGCTGGACCGGCTCGGCGCCTGGGACGGCACGCGGGCGTCCGACCCGGTGGCGTCCGGTCGTCCGCTGCCCCACGCGGCCGCGGGCGAGGCGGTGCTGGCGGGCCACCGGATGCTGCTGGACCTCGGCGTGCTGCAGGAGGGCGACGAGGCCCTGGCGGGGACGCGCCACGCCTCCCTCGCCCGCCTCTCGGCGGCCACGGCGGCGGAGACCGGCGTCAAGGACGGCGACCTGCTGGCGGTGACGGGCCCCTCCGGCTCGGTCGAACTGCCGCTGCGGGTGACGCCGATGCCGGACCGCGTGGTCTGGCTCCCGCTCAACTCGACCCCCGGCGGCGCCCTGTCGTCCCTGGGCGCCCGCCCGGGCGACCTGGTGCGCATCGGCGCCGCGACCCCGATCTCCGCGGACCGCACGGAGGTGGAGGCATGATCCCGTACACCCTGGCGGCGGAAGACCTGTCCATGTTCGGCCGCGACCCCTGGTGGCTCGTGGTGATCAAGGCGGTCTTCTGCTTCGCCTTCCTGATGATCACGGTGCTCTTCTCCATCGTGTGGGAGCGCAAGGTCGTCGCCTGGATGCAGCTGCGCATCGGGCCGAACCGGCACGGCCCCTGGGGCCTCCTCCAGTCCCTCGCGGACGGCGTCAAGCTGATGCTGAAGGAGGACCTGATCGTCAAGCGGGCCGACAAGGTCGTGTACGTGCTCGCGCCGATCGTCGCCGCCATCCCCGCGTTCATGGCGATCGCCGTGATCCCCTTCGGCCCGGCCGGCAACGAGATCTCGATCTTCGGGCAGCGCACGACGATGCAGCTGACCGACCTGCCGATCGCCATGCTCTACATCCTCGCCGTCGCCTCCGTCGGCATCTACGGCATCGTGCTGGCCGGCTGGTCGTCGGGCTCGACGTACCCGCTCCTGGGCGGACTGCGCTCGTGCGCGCAGATGATCAGTTACGAGATCGCGATGGGCGCCGCCTTCGCGTCCGTCTTCCTCTACTCGGGGTCGATGTCGACGTCGGCGATCGTCGAGGCGCAGGCGGACCGCTGGTACATCGTCCTGCTGCCGGTCTCCTTCCTCATCTACATCGTCACGATGGTCGGGGAGACCAACCGCGCCCCCTTCGACATGCCGGAGTCCGAGGGCGACCTGGTCGGCGGCTTCAACACCGAGTACAGCTCCATCAAGTTCGCGATGTTCATGCTCGCCGAGTACGTGAACATGGTGACGGTCTCGGCGGTGTCCGTGACGCTCTTCCTGGGCGGCTGGCGCGCCCCGTGGCCGATCTCGACCTTCTGGGAGGGCGCGAACCACGGCTGGTGGCCGATGCTCTGGTTCGTCGTCAAGGTGCAGCTGCTGCTGTTCTTCTTCATCTGGCTGCGCGGCACGCTCCCGCGCGTCCGCTACGACCAGCTGATGAAGCTCGGCTGGAAGGTCCTCATCCCCGTCTCGGTCGTCTGGCTGATGCTCGTCGCGACGGTGCGCGCGCTGCGCAACGAGAACTACGAGTTCCAGCAGATCGTGCTGTACGTGGCGGGCGCGGTGATCGCGGTGCTGCTGATCTCCTTCGTGGCGGACGTCTTCCGCGACAAGAAGGCGAAGGAAGCGGAGCGGACCGGCGAGCCGCCCGCCGCGTTCGACCCGATGGCCGGCGGGTTCCCCGTACCGCCGCTGCCCGGGCAGACCCTGCCGCCGGTGCCTCGCCGACGGCCTCGCGGTGACCGGGCGCTGATTGTCAGTGGTGGGCCGGACACTACAAGTGACGGAAAGGAGGCCGACGGTGTCTGACAGTAACTTCCAGAATCCGGTCGCCGGCTTCGGCGTGACCTTCAAGGCCATGTTCAAGAAGCGGCTGACCGAGCAGTACCCGGAGCAGAAGAAGACGACAGCGCCGCGCTTCCACGGCCGGCACCAGCTCAACCGCCACCCGGACGGCCTGGAGAAGTGCGTCGGCTGCGAGCTGTGCGCCTGGGCCTGCCCGGCGGACGCCATCTACGTGGAGGGCGCGGACAACACCGACGAGGAGCGCTACTCCCCGGGCGAGCGCTACGGCCGCGTCTACCAGATCAACTACGCCCGCTGCATCCTGTGCGGTCTGTGCATCGAGGCCTGCCCCACGCGGGCGCTGACGATGACGAACGAGTTCGAGCTGGCGGACTCCACCCGGGCCGACCTCATCTTCACCAAGGAGCAGCTCCTCGCGGGCCTGGAGGAGGGCATGGTGGACACCCCCCACGCCATCCACCCCGGCATGACGGAGCAGGACTACTACCGGGGCCTGGTGACGGAGGCCGCGCCGGGCACGGTCCAGCAGGCTGCCGTCAGCAAGGGCGAGAAGCCGCAGGAGGGCGCTTCCGACTTCGGTGAGGACGAGCCCGCCTCGAAGAAGGTGATCGGGGCATGAACACCCTTGCCGCGTCTACGACGTCCACGGGCGAGGCCGTCCAGTTCTGGGTACTCGGCATCGTCGCCGTCATCGGCGCGCTGTGCACCGTCCTGATGAAGAGGGCCGTGCACAGCGCGCTCTGCCTCGCCGGGACCATGATCATCCTGGCGGTCTTCTACCTCGCCAACGGCGCGTACTTCCTGGGCGTCGTCCAGATCATCGTCTACACCGGCGCGATCATGATGCTGTTCCTCTTCGTCGTCATGCTGGTCGGCGTCACCGCCGCCGACTCGCTCAAGGAGACGATCAAGGGCCAGCGCTGGTGGGCCGCCGCCTGCGGACTGGGCTTCGGCATCCTGCTCATCGCCGGTATCGGCAGCGCCTCGCTGAAGACCTTCAACGGCCTCGCCACGGCGAACGCCGGCGGCAATGTGGAGGGCCTCGCCGCGCTGATCTTCAGCAAGTACGTCTTCGCCTTCGAGATCACCGGCGCGCTGCTCATCACGGCCACGGTCGGCGCGATGGTGCTGACGCACCGGGAGCGCACCGAGCCCGCCCGTACCCAGCGGGAGCTGGCCGAGCAGCGCGTACGCGAGGGCAAGCAGCTGCCGCCGCTGCCGGCGCCCGGTGTCTACGCCCGGCACAACGCCGTGGACATCGCCGGTCTGCTGCCCGACGGCACGCCGTCCGAGCTCAGCGTCAGCCAGACCCTGCGGGCCCGAGGCCAGATCCGCGACGTCTCGCGCGAGGCCCTGGAGGACCTCAAGGCGCTGGAGCAGCGCGCCGAGGAGCGCCTGGGCCGGGGCCCGTCGGAGCCGCAGGCGTCCCGGCCCCAGGACCGCGAGGAGGAGAACGCGCAGTGAATCCGGTCAACTACCTGTACCTGGCCGCCCTGTTGTTCACCATCGGCGCGGCCGGGGTGCTGATCCGGCGGAACGCGATCGTCGTCTTCATGTGCGTGGAGCTGATGCTCAACGCCTGCAACCTCGCGCTCGTCGCCTTCTCCCGGATGCACGGCAATCTCGACGGCCAGATCATCGCCTTCTTCACGATGGTCGTCGCCGCCGCGGAGGTCGTGGTCGGCCTCGCGATCATCGTGTCGCTGTTCCGTTCCCGCCACTCGGCCTCGGTCGACGACGCCAGCCTGATGAAGCTGTGAGGGGCTGAATCGTGGAAAACCTGATCGCGCTGCTCGTCGCGGCGCCTCTGCTGGGAGCGGCCGTCCTGCTGTGCGGCGGCCGGCGGCTGGACAAGGCCGGCCACTGGCTCGGCACCCTGCTCGCCGCCGCCTCCTTCGCCGTCGGGGCGGTGCTCTTCTTCGACATGCTGGGCAGGGGCGCCGAGGAGCGGGCGCTGCACCAGCACCTGTTCAGCTGGGTGCCGGTGGAGAGCTTCCGGGCGGACATCGCCTTCCAGCTGGACCAGCTGTCGATGACGTTCGTCCTCCTCATCACCGGCGTGGGCACGCTCATCCACGTGTACTCGATCGGGTACATGGCCCACGACGAGCGCAGGCGCCGCTTCTTCGGCTATCTGAACCTCTTCCTCGCGGCGATGCTGCTGCTGGTCCTCGCCGACAACTACCTGCTGCTGTACTTCGGCTGGGAGGGCGTCGGCCTCGCCTCGTACCTGCTCATCGGCTTCTGGCAGCACAAGCCGAGCGCGGCGACGGCGGCCAAGAAGGCCTTCCTGGTCAACCGGGTCGGCGACATGGGCCTGTCCATCGCCATCATGCTGATGTTCACCACCTTCGGGACCTTCACCTTCGGGCCGGTGCTCTCCGCGACCGGTGAGACGTCCGAGGGCATGCTGACGGCCATCGGGCTGATGCTGCTGCTGGCCGCGTGCGGCAAGTCCGCGCAGGTGCCGCTGCAGTCCTGGCTCGGGGACGCGATGGAGGGCCCGACCCCGGTCTCGGCCCTGATCCACGCGGCCACCATGGTGACCGCCGGGGTCTACCTCATCACCCGCTCGGGCGCGATCTTCAACGCCGCCCCGGACGCGCAGCTGGCGGTCACGGTCGTCGGAGCGGTCACGCTCCTCTTCGGTGCGATCGTCGGTTGCGCCAAGGACGACATCAAGAAGGCGCTGGCCGGTTCGACGATGTCGCAGATCGGCTACATGATCCTGGCCGCCGGTCTCGGCCCCATCGGGTACGCCTTCGCGATCATGCACCTGGTGACGCACGGCTTCTTCAAGGCCGGGCTGTTCCTCGGCGCCGGCTCGGTCATGCACGGCATGAACGACGAGGTCGACATGCGGAAGTACGGCGGCCTGCGGAAGTACATGCCGGTCACCTTCGTGACCTTCGGTCTCGGCTACCTCGCGATCATCGGCTTCCCCGGACTCTCCGGCTTCTGGTCCAAGGACAAGATCATCGAGGCGGCCTTCGCCAAGGGCGGCACGGAGGGCTGGATCCTCGGCGGCGTCGCGCTGCTGGGCGCGGGCATCACCGCGTACTACATGACCCGCGTGATGCTCATGACCTTCTTCGGCGAGAAGCGCTGGCAGCCCGCCCCGGACGCGGACGCCGTACCGAGCGCCGAGCCCGCGGCCGAGGACCACGCCGGCCGGATGCCGCACCCGCACGAGTCGCCGAAGTCCATGACGATCCCGATGATCCTGCTGGCCTTCGGGTCGGTCTTCGCGGGCGCGCTCTTCTCGCTCAACAGCGCGTTCGTCAACTGGCTGAAGCCGGTGACCCAGTTCGAGCACGGCCACCCGCCGATCAGCGCGGGCGCGGTGACCGCCTCCACGGTCGTCGTGCTGCTGATCGGGGTCGGCATCGCGTACGCGCAGTACGGCCGCCGGCCCGTGCCGGTCGTCGCCCCGCGCGGCTCGCTGCTCACCCGCGCCGCCCGCCGCGACCTGCTCCAGGACGACTTCAACCACATCGTCCTGGTGCGCGGCGGCGAGCACCTCACCCGCTCCCTGGTCTACGTCGACCACTCCCTGGTCGACGGGGTGGTCAACGGCACCGCCGCCTCGTTCGGCGGCCTGTCCGGCCGGCTGCGCCTGCTGCAGAACGGCTTCGCCCGCTCCTACGCGGTCTCGATGTTCGGAGGTACGGCGGTGCTGATCGCCGCGACCCTGCTGATGAGGGGAGTGTGACCCCGATGTCCTTTCCCCTCCTGACGGTGACGGCGGCCGTGCCGGCCGTCGGCGCGATCCTCACCGCCGCCGTCCCCGCCGCGCGCCGCACGGCCGCCAAGTGGCTGGCGCTGCTCGTCTCGCTCGCCACGCTCGTGCTGGCCGCGTACGTCGCGGTCCGCTTCGAGCCCGGCGGCGACCGCTACCAGCTCACCGAATCGCACACCTGGATCAAGGACTTCGGTGTGCGGTACGAACTGGGCGTGGACGGCATCGGGGTGGCGCTCATCGCGCTCACCGCGCTGCTGATCCCGTTCATCATCCTGGCCGGCTGGCACGACGCCGACCCCCTGGAGACCCAGTCCAAGCGCTGGCGGCCGACGCAGGGCTTCTTCGCCCTGATCCTGGCGGTCGAGGCGATGGTGATCCTCTCCTTCGAGGCCACCGACGTCTTCCTCTTCTACATCCTCTTCGAAGCCATGCTCATCCCGATGTACTTCCTCATCGGCGGCTTCGGGGACCGGGCCCACGCGGGCACCGACGAGAACGCCGCCGCCCAGCGGTCGTACGCCGCGGTCAAGTTCCTGCTCTACAACCTCGTCGGCGGGCTCATCATGCTCGCCGCCGTCATCGGGCTGTACGTCGTCGCCGGGAACTTCTCGCTCACGGAGATCGCCGCGGCGCGGGCGAGCGGCGAGCTGGAGATGGCGGCCACCACCGAGCGGCTGCTGTTCCTGGGCTTCTTCTTCGCCTTCGCGGTGAAGGCGCCGCTGTGGCCGCTGCACACCTGGCTGCCCAACGCCATGGGCGAGGCCACCGCCCCGGTCGCCGTCCTCATCACGGCGGTCGTGGACAAGGTCGGCACCTTCGCGATGCTCCGCTTCTGCCTCCAGCTCTTCCCGGAGGCGTCGAAGTGGGCGACCCCCGCGATCATCGTGCTGGCGCTGATCAGCATCGTGTACGGGGCGCTGCTGGCCGTCGGCCAGCGGGACATCAAGCGCCTGGTGGCGTACGCGTCGATCTCCCACTTCGGCTTCATCATCATGGGCATCTTCGCCATGACGAGCCAGGGCCAGTCCGGCGCGACGCTCTACATGGTCAACCACGGCATCTCGACGGCCGCGCTGATGCTGGTGGCCGGGTTCCTGATCTCGCGGCGCGGCTCGCGCCTCATCGCCGACTACGGCGGTGTGCAGAAGGTGGCCCCGGTGCTCGCCGGGACGTTCCTGATCGGCGGTCTGGCCACGCTGTCGCTGCCGGGGCTCGCGCCGTTCGTCAGTGAATTCCTGGTGCTGGTGGGCACGTTCGCCCGCTACCCGGTCGCGGGTGTCATCGCGACCTTCGGCATCGTGCTCGCCGCGCTCTACACGCTGGTGCTCTACCAGCGGACGATGACCGGCCCCGTGAAGGAGGAGGTGCGGGCGATGCCCGACCTCAAGGCCCGTGAGCTGGTGGTGGTCGCGCCGCTGATCGCGCTGCTGCTGCTCCTCGGCGTCTACCCGAAGCCGGTGACCGAGATCGTCGATCCGGCGGTGCGGCACACCATGTCGGACGTACAGCAGAAGGACCCGGCACCCGAAGTGGAGGCGGCCAAGTGAACGCAGCAGCCGCAGGGGCTGTCCACAGCCTGTGGACGACGGCAGCCGAACCGGCCGCCGTCGACAAGATCGGTGCGCCGACCATCGAGTACACCCAGCTGGCACCCACGCTGATCGTGGTGGGCGCCGCCGTGCTGGGCATCCTCCTGGAGGCGTTCGTCCCGCGCCGGGCCCGCTACTACGCGCAGGTGTTCCTGACCGTCGTCGCGCTGGCCGCCGCCTTCGCGGCGGTGGTCGGCCTGGCGGCCGGCGGGTACGGCTCCACCAAGGCGGGCATCGCCGCGATGGGCGCCATCGCGGTCGACGGGCCCGCGCTGTTCCTCCAGGGCACCATTCTGCTGGCCTCGCTCGTCGCGGTGTTCACCTTCGCCGAGCGGCGGCTCGACCCCGCCCACCACGGGCACCGGGTCGACTCGTTCGCCGCCGAGGCCGCCGCCGTCCCCGGCAGCGAGCACGAGAAGGCCGCGGTCAAGGCCGGCCACACGACCACCGAGGTCTTCCCGCTGATGCTGTTCGCGGTCGGCGGCATGCTCGTCTTCCCCGCGGCCAACGACCTGCTGACGCTCTTCATCGCGCTGGAGGTCTTCTCCCTCCCGCTCTACCTGCTGTGCGCCGTCGCCCGCCGCAAGCGGCTGATGTCGCAGGAGGCGGCGGTGAAGTACTTCCTGCTCGGCGCCTTCTCGTCGGCGTTCCTGCTGTTCGGCGTCGCCCTGCTGTACGGGTACGCGGGCTCGGTCTCGTACGCCCGGATCGCCGACGTCGTCGACGGCTCGGTCACCGCCGTCACCCCGGCGCTCGCCGAGACCATGGGCAACGACGTGCTGCTGCTCATCGGTACCGCGATGGTGCTGATGGGGTTGCTGTTCAAGGTGGGTGCGGTGCCGTTCCACATGTGGACGCCGGACGTCTACCAGGGCGCGCCGACGCCGGTCACCGGCTTCATGGCGGCCGCGACGAAGGTGGCGGCGTTCGGCGCCCTGCTGCGCGTGCTGTACGTGGTGCTTCCGGGGCTCACCTGGGACTGGCGGCCCGTCATGTGGGGCGTCGCCATCGTCACCATGCTGGCCGGCGCGGTCATCGCCATCACCCAGACCGACATCAAGAGGCTGCTGGCCTACTCGTCCATCGCGCACGCCGGGTTCATCCTGGCCGGTGTCATCGCGGCCACGCCCGACGGCGTCTCCTCCGTGCTGTTCTACCTGGGGGCGTACTCCTTCGTGACGATCGGCGCCTTCGCCGTCGTCACCCTGGTGCGCGACGCGGGCGGCGAGGCGACGCACCTGTCCAAGTGGGCGGGGCTCGGGCGGCGTTCGCCGCTCGTGGCGGCCGTCTTCGCGGTGTTCCTGCTGGCCTTCGCCGGTATCCCGCTGACATCGGGCTTCACGGGCAAGTTCGCCGTCTTCAAGGCGGCGGCGGAAGGCGGCGCCGGGGCGCTGGTGGTCGTCGGTGTGATCTCGTCGGCCATCGCCGCGTTCTTCTACATCCGGGTCATCGTGCTGATGTTCTTCAGCGAACCGAAGCCGGAGGGGCCGACGGTGGCCGTGCCGTCGCCGCTGACGATGACGGCCATCGCCGTCGGCGTCGCCGTCACGTTGGTGCTGGGTGTCGCGCCGCAGTACTTCCTCGACCTGGCGGGCCAGGCGGGGGTCTTCGTCCGGTAGCGGTCGGACGTCGGACCGTCGGACCGTCGGACCGTGGGAGCGGCCGGCCGGGTGCGTGGGCACCCGGCCGGCCGCTCTTCCGTGCGGTGCGCCGCCGTGCCATCGTGGTGCCCACACGGCGATTGGTCTGGACCATGCGGAAGCCATGCGGAGGCCGGTGATGCGCGGAACCACGGTGTTACCCGGGACGAAGGAACTCTCCCCGCCCCCGGGGGCGCCGCCCCTGCACCGCCTGGAGGTGGTGAGGCCCAATGTGATGCCCTTCGCCATCGGCACCTTCGACACGATCGGCCCGATGTCCCGGGCCGCCTTCCCACACCGGCACACCTTCTACGAGATCGTCCACGTCACCGCCGGGGCCGGCGCCCACGTCGTCGACCTCGCCCGCTGGGAGCTGCGCCCGCCGCATCTGTGCGTCATCGCGCCCGGCCAGGTGCACCACTGGCAGGACGTGACCGGACTGGACGGCTCCGTCGTCCTCTTCACCGAGGACTTCCTCCTCGACCACCCCGGTGACCGCGACCTCCTGCGGCACCTGAGCGGGCGCCCCTGGCTGACGCTGGACGACCGCGCCCACGCGGAGACGTCCCACCTGGTGGCGGAGCTCGACGAGGAGTACCGCCGGGGCGCCGACGGCTTCGAGACCGTGCTGCGGGCACTGCTCCACGTCCTCGTCGTACGCGCGGCCCGGCTGGGCGCCCCGCCGGCCGGAGCCGCTCCCGAGGTGCCTGAGGCGCCCGTCTCCGACCGGGCCCGAGCGGTGACCGAGGAGTTCACACGGCTGATCGCGGGCGCCACCGACCCGGAGCTGTGGTCGGTTCACGCCTGCGCCCGGCGCATCGGGGTGACCTCCGGCTACCTCGCGGAGGCCGTCAAGACCGCCACCGGCCGGACCCCCGGCCAGCTGCTCCGCGAGGCCCGTACGCACGAGGCCAAGCGGTTGCTGGCCCGTACCGACATGACGGTACGACAGGTGGCGCGGCGCGTCGGCATGGCGGACCCGGCGTACTTCTGCCGCTTCTTCCGGCGCGAGACGGGCGTGAGCCCGGGGGACTTCCGGCGCGGCGGCGATATTCACCACGACCACCCGATCCAGTCCATCGCCCCGGCCGGCCGGCCCTCATAGGTTCGGTGCCGATCCCCCGACCGCCCCCCACGAGGAGGAGCAGGCATGGAACAGATCCCCGGACGCCCCAGCCGCAAGGCGGTGCTGCGCGCCGCGGTCGCCGCCGGAATCACCGCGCCCGCCGCGCTGATGGGCGTACCCGCCCTGGCCCGCACCATGACGGCCTCCGCCGGCACGGCGGCCGCCCCCGAACCGACCCCCGCCTGCGACGACGGCGACGACCCGACCCCGCCTCAGATGGAGGGCCCGTACTTCAAGCCGAACTCGCCGCGCCGCACCTCCCTGCTGGAGCCGGGCACCCCCGGCGTCCGGCTCACGGTCAGCGGGTACGTCTTCGGTCTCGCCTGCCGCCCCGTCAGCGGCGCCCTGCTGGACTTCTGGCAGGCGGACGTCAACGGCGCGTACGACAACACCGGCTTCCGCTTCCGCGGCCACCAGTTCACGGACGCCCGGGGCGCGTTCACGCTCTCCACCATCGTGCCGGGCCTCTACCCGGGCCGGACCCGGCACCTCCACGTCAAGGTGCAGGCGCCCGGGCGGCCCGTGCTCACCACGCAGCTGTACTTCCCGGGCGAGCCGCGCAACACCACCGACGCCCTCTTCGACCCGCGCCTCCTCATGGCGGTGCGCGACACGGGCGGCGCGCGGGAGGCGGCGTTCGACTTCGTCCTGGAGGTGCCGCAGGACCCGGGGCCCGGGCCCGGCCCGACGCCGCCCGACCCGGGCGGCACCTGGGCGGCGGGCACCACGTACCAGCCGGGTGCCAGGGTCACGTACGGCGGGCGCGGTTACGTCTGCCTCCAGACCCACACCGCCCAGCCGGGCTGGGAGCCGCCCGCCGTACCGGCCCTGTGGCGGGCCGCTTAGCCGACTGGTCGTCTAGCGGGCGGGGGCGATGTGGCCCGTCACCTCGCCCAGCGCGACCTTCACGCCGTCCGGGCCCGGCGCCCACGCGGTGATCGTGACCTCGTCGCCGTCCTCCAGGAACGTCCGCTTTCCGGCGGACAGTTCGATCGGCTCCTGGCCGTTCCAGGTGAGCTCCAGCAGCGAGCCGCGCTGGTGGACCTCGGGGCCGCTGACCGTGCCGGAGCCGTACAGGTCTCCCGTACGGAGTGAGGCGCCGTTGACGGTCATGTGGGCCAGCTGCTGGGCGGCCGTCCAGTACATCGTGGCGAACGGCGGCTCGGCGACGACCTCGCCGTTGATCCGTACCGTGATGTGCAGCTCGAAGCCGCCCGGCTCCTCCTCGGCGCTGTCGTCCAGGTACGGCAGGAGCGGGAAGTCCCGCGCGGGCGGCGCGACGCGGGCGGCGTCCAGCGCCTCCAGCGGCGTGACCCAGGCGGACACGGACGTGGCGAAGGACTTGCCCAGGAAGGGGCCCAGCGGCACGTACTCCCACGCCTGGATGTCGCGCGCCGACCAGTCGTTGAGGAGCGTCAGCCCGAAGACGTGGTCGCGGAAGTCGCCGAGCCCGACCGGCTCGCCCAGCCCGGACGGCGTACCGACGAGGAAGCCGACCTCGGCCTCGATGTCCAGCTTCACGGACGGCCCGAAGACCGGCGCCGGGTCGGCGGGGGCCTTGCGCTGGCCGGAGGGCCGCGTGATCTCGGTGCCGGAGACCACGACGGTGCCGGAGCGGCCGTGGTAACCGATCGGCAGGTGCTTCCAGTTGGGCGTGAGCGGCTCGCCGTCCGGGCGGAACATCCGGCCGACGTTGGTGGCGTGGTGCTCGGAGGCGTAGAAGTCGACGTAGTCCGCGACCTCGTACGGCAGGTGGAGCGTGACGTCCGCCAGCGGGTGCAGCAGGGGCTCGATGTCCGCCCGGTGCGCCGGCACGGTGACCCAGGCGGTCAGGGCCCGGCGGACGTCGCGCCAGGCGGTGCGGCCCGCGGCGAGCAGCGGGTTCAGGCTGGGCTGCGCGAGCAGCGCCGCGTACGGCGAGCCCAGCGCGTGGGCCGCCGCGCCCGCGTCCAGGACGTGGTCGCCGACGCGGACGCCGAGGCGGCGGCGGCCGGGCTCGTCGGGGGTGCTGAAGACGCCGTACGGGAGGTTGTGCGGACCGAAGGGGTCGCCTTCGGCCAGGTCGAGCGGGCTGTGCTGCTCGGACTGCTCGGGCATCGGTGCTTGCCTCGCTTTCCACGGGTGTGGGGGACACGTTACGACGGTGCCGTGGTGATCATCCGGCCGTACGGCCAACGCGTGTGACCCAGGTGCGGTGGAAGAGGACTTCCGGGCCTTCCGCGCCCATCACCTCGTCGGTGGTGACAGGCCCGCCGGCCTCGCAGGCGGTCTCGGAGCGGGTGTCGACGGTGACGTTCCAGAGCTGCTCCGGGTCCGGGCGGTGGAAGCGGATCTTCCACTCTGAGCGGCTGCGGGCGGACAGCGGGTCGCCGTCGGTGAGGGTGTACGTCTGCACGGCGTCCTCGGTGAATTCGAGGCCGTCGGGGTGGACGCGCGTACCGCCACCGCCACCGCCTTCCGGAGGGGTGTCCGCCTCCAGCCGCCACTCGCCCCGGGCGACGTCCCGGACGAGCAGCAGCGCGGGGCGCTGCGCCTCGTCGAGGGTGGCGGGGTGGCTGACGCCGAGCTGCTCGGCCTGTTCCGGCGGTTCGAAGGCCGTCTCATCGCTGCCCGTCGGGGCGCGCAGGGGGAGTTCGAGGGCGCTGCCGACCGGGTCGAGCGTGAAGCCCGCGGCCTCCGGGTGCGGCCGGACCATGGGCCAGTACGCGGACGAGACCGCGAGCCGTACGCGATGGCCGGGCGCGAAGGAGTGGGCGGTGTGGCTCAGGTCGAAGACGTACGCGGTGCTGCTGTTGTTTCCGTTGTCATTGCCTGTGCCCGTGGCCCCGCCTTCGTCGGTGCCGCGGGCGATGAGGGTCGAAGCGCCGCCGGGCGCGACGTCGCAGAGCCGGGCGATCACCTGCGCGGTGGGCCCGTGCGGGCGCACGGCCAGGGTGACCCGGGGGCGGCCGAGGATCTCGACCGGCGGGCCGTCCTCCGGTACGGGGAAGTCGAAGCAGGCCGAGCAGGCGTCGTCGGCGCGCTGGTCGGGCGGCAGGTCGGCGTCGCCGCCGCGGGGGACCGGCCGCCCGCCGTCCAGGCCCGTGTGGAGCGGCGAGCGGACGAGGACGGGCGGGCCCTGGAGCGCGTACGCGACCGGCGTGACCCGCGGGGACGGCCAGGCGTCGTCGCCCACCCAGCGGCCCGGCAGCTCGGGCGGCGCGGTCGCGGGCCGGTGGGAGGAGCTGATCCAGGAGCGCAGGAGCGGCTCGGCCATGACGTCGTTGGTGACGCCCTTGAGGTGGTGGTCCCACCAGCGCAGGGTCTCCTGGAGGAAGCCGATCGCCGGCCCGGGCGGCAGGTCCTGATCCGGGTACGCGTACGGCCAGGGCCCCAGGATCCCGCGCACCCGGGCGCGCGGCAGGCGCTCCACGAGCCGCAGCACGGTGTCGCGGTGCGGCGCGTGCCGGCCGGCGACGGCGAGGACGGGTACGGCGATGGCTTCCGGTTCGTAGGGGAGGTGGGTGTGCTCGGCGGACGGGTCCAGCGCCTCCAGGCGGGCCAGCCACATCTCCCGCCACAGGTCGCCGACGTGGTGCGGGTCCGGCGGGCAGGCGGCGCGGGCGAGCCGGGCGCTGCGGCTGTGGCTGTGGCTGTGGCTGTAGCCGTGGCTGTGGCCGTGACCATGCGAGGTGTCCTCGGCGCAGACGGCGACCACCGCGCCGAGCGGGCCTGGGGTCGGGGCGAGCGCGGCGACGCGGAGGGCGGTGTGCGCGCCGGGGCCGATGCCGATCATGCCGACGCGGCCGCTGCACCACGGCTGGTCCGCGAGCCAGTTGAGGACCACGACCTCGTCGACCTCGTCGATCTCCTCCGCGAGGTCGTCCGCGAGGCCGTCCGCGAGGTCGTGTGCGCCGCCGCCCGGTACCCCCTCGCTGTTGCCGTACCCGCGCGCGTCCACCCGTACCGAGGCGTAGCCGTGGCCCGCGTACCAGGGGTGGCGCTGCGCGTCGCGGGCGGCGGTCGCGTCGGTCAGCCGGTCGGGCGCGTACTCCAGGAGCGCGGGCACCGGTTCGTCCGTCAGCGGGCGCCAGACCCGGCCGTACAGGCGGGTGCTGTCGGGCAGCGCGATCCGGACGTCCTCGTGGGTCGTCTCGTACGGGAAGGAGGTGCGGAAGCGCATGGAGAGGCCTCACGAGGTCCGAAAAAACCGCATATTGCCTGGCAAATCTACCCATCCCGAACATACCGGGGGTGGCGGGAAGGCGCCCATGGTGATCGAAAGCCGACCGGATACGCTGACTTGAGTGAATCCAGCGACACATCGACAATCCGTGTGATCGTCAGCAGACAGGAGATCCCCTCGTGACCGCAGTCGGGCCGTTCGGGCTGAGCGTGCGGGACCAGGCTCTTGAAGCCGATGTCCAGACCGGATTGGCGGCGGTCGAGGCAGGGCTCCTCGATGCCTGCAAGAGTGACGTGCCGTTCATCACGGAGGCCGCCCAGCACCTCGTACGGGCCGGGGGCAAGCGCTTCCGTCCGCTGCTCGTGATGCTCGCCGCGCAGTTCGGCGATCCGCACGCCCCCGGGGTCGTGCCCTCGGCCGTCGTGGTCGAGCTCACGCACCTGGCGACGCTGTACCACGACGACGTCATGGACGAGGCCGACGTGCGGCGCGGGGTGCCCAGCGCCAACGCCCGCTGGGGCAACTCGGTCGCCGTCCTCACGGGTGACTTCCTCTTCGCGCGCGCCTCACACATCCTGGCGGATCTCGGGCCGGAGGCCGTACGCATCCAGGCGGAGGCCTTCGAACGCCTGGTCACCGGACAGATCCTGGAAACGGCCGGCCCGCGCGACGGGCGCGACCCCGTCGAGCACTACCTCGACGTCATCGCCGGCAAGACCGGCTCGCTGATCGCCGTCTCGGGCCGCTTCGGCGCGATGATGTCGGGCGCCGACGAGCGGGTCGTCGACATCCTCACGCAGTACGGCGAGCGCCTCGGCGTCGCCTTCCAGCTCGCCGACGACCTGCTGGACATCGCCTCCGACTCCCACGAGTCCGGCAAGACGCCCGGCACCGACCTGCGCGAGGGAATCGCCACGCTGCCGGTGCTGCACCTGCGTGCCATGGCGGCGGCCTCCGGCGAGGCGGCGGACCACGAGCTGGTGGCGCTGCTGGACAGCGACCTCACGGACGACGACCGGCACGCGGAGGCGCTGCGCCGGCTGCGCGTCCACCCGGCGCTGGAGCTGGCGCGCCGGGACACCATCCGGTACGCGCAGGAGGCGCGGGCGCTGCTGGCGCCGCTGCCCGACCGCACCGCGAAGGCGGCGCTGGAGGAGCTGTGCGACCTGGTGGTGCACCGGGCGGGCTAGGGCCTGTCCCGGGGCTCTCAGGGTCCGGGTCATCCTTCAGCAGTACGGAAGTCGAGCCCGCGGGCTGACGCCTTCACGGGTGCCGCCTTGGTCAGATGGATACCAGATGGATCGCTGACCACGGAGGTAGGCACACATGGCACCGAACGACAGCGCACCGAACGACGGCGCGAGGCGCCGGACCATGGCGCGGTACGCCGTTCCGGTCGCGGTGGCGGGGGTGGCGGCGGCGACGATCGGGCTCGTCCCGGCGCTCGCGGCGGCCGGGGACCCCGAACTGCCGGAGATCACGGCACAGCAGCTGGTGGAGAAGATCGCCGCCTCGGACGTGGAGCGCCTGTCGGGCACGGTGAAGGTCACCGCCGACCTGGGGCTCCCCTCGCTCGGCGGACTCGGCGGGCCCGGCGGCGATGAGGGCGGGAAGCTCATGGAGCTCGCCTCGGGCACGCACACCCTGAGGGTGGCGGCGGACGGCCCCGACAAGCAGCGGCTGACCTTCGTGAACGACGCCGCCGAGTACAGCCTGATACGCAACGGGGACGACGTCTGGGCGTACGACGGTGCGTCGAAGGAGGCGGTCCACTCCACCGAGACAGGTGCGGGTGACGCCCATGAGCCCGAGGTCCCGGCCACTCCCAAGGACCTCGCCGACCAGGCGCTCAAGGCGGTCGACGACACGACCTCGGTGACGGTCGACGGTACGACCCGGATCGCCGGGCGCGACGCGTACCAGCTGCTCATCAAGCCGAAGCAGAGCGACTCGGGCTCGACGATCGGCTCGATCAGGGTGGCGGTGGACGCGGAGAAGGGCGTGCCGCTGAAGTTCACGCTCACGCCGAGCGACGGCGGCAAGGCGGCGATCGACGCGGGCTTCACGAAGGTCGACTTCGGTACGCCGGCGGCGTCGACGTTCGCACTCCCGAAGGACGCGAAGGTCACGGAGGCGCCGGAGGAGGCGCAGAAGCCGGGGCTGGAGCCGGGGCTGGAGAAGGCTCCGGAGGAGTTCGCGAAGGACTTCGCCGATGTCGGGGGCGGCCTCGAGGTCATCGGGGAGGGCTGGACGACCGTGGCCCGGCTGAACACCCCGGGCGGCAAGGGGGTACCGGCGAAGGAGGACGTACCGGCGGAGGCGGGTGCGTTCCTGGACGCCCTGGGCGACAAGGTCTCGGGCAAGTTCGGCTCCGGCACCGTCTTCAAGACCCGCCTGGTGAACGCCCTGCTGACGGACGACGGCCAGCTGTACGCGGGTGCGGTCACCCCGGAGAAGCTGGTCGCCGTGGCCAACGGCGAGAAGTAACCGCGAGCGCGGGGCTGTACGGCCGCGCCGTACGGCCGGGCCGTACGTGGGTGGCGGGCCCCACCACCCACGTACGGTCACCGCTGCTTCAGACGCCTCAGCGCCTCAGCGCTCAGCGCCTCAGCGCTCAGCGCCTCAGCGTCTCAGAACGTGAGCCGGAAGGCGTTGATGTAGCCGGTGTCCTGGGCGGCCACGTCCTGGGCCCGCAGCTTCCAGGCCCCGTTCGCCGCCTCGCTCGACGCGTCCACTGTGTACGTCGCCTGGATGTTGTCCGCCGAGTCGGAGGAGCTGGAGTTCTTCAGGCGGTACGCCGTGCCGTCCGGGGCGAGGAGGTCGAGCACCACGTCCCCGCGCCAGGTGTGGACGACGTCGACGCCGACGCGCAGCGCGGCCGGGGCGTTGCCGGTGCGGCCGGCGACGGTGACCGTCGAGGTCACGGCCGCGCCGTTGTCCGGGATGGCGACGTCCGCGGTGTTCTCGTACGTGTCACCGGTCGGCGGCGGCGTCGTCCCGGCGGACAGCGTCCACACGGCGTGCGCCAGCGCGTCGCTGTTCCGGTCGAGCGCCGTGTCGTTGATGTTGGACGTGGTGTCGCAGGAGGAGTGGTAGCAGCGGTCGAAGGCCTGACCGGCGGTGCCGCCCCACTTCTGCGCCTGCGCGCTCGTCTTCGTACGGCTCGCACCGGTGAACAGCCCGCCGACCGGGATGCCGACGTTCTTGAACGCGGCGTGGTCGGAGCGGCCGTCGCCCTCGGTCTCGATCTCGGTGGGCACGCCGAGCCCGGCGAAGTAGTCCTTGAAGGTCTTCTCGATCGTCGGGTCGTCGTCGTAGACGAAGTAGCCGGGGTTTGGCGACCCGATCATGTCGAAGTTGAGGTAGCCCGCGATCTTGGCGCGCTCGGTGGTCGGCAGGTTGTTGACGTGGTACTTCGAGCCGACGAGGCCGAGTTCCTCCGCGCCCCACCAGGCGAAGCGCAGGTGCTTCGCGGGCTTGTACTGGGCGCGGGAGACGGCGAGCGCGGCCTCCAGGACGGCGGCGGAACCGGAGCCGTTGTCGTTGATACCGGCGCCGGAGGAGACGGAGTCGAGGTGGGCTCCGGCCATCAGGACCTGGTTGGCGTCGCCGCCGGGCCAGTCGGCGATGAGGTTGTAGCCGGTGGTGCCGTTGTACGTGAACTGCTGGACGGTGGTGGTGAATCCGGCGGCGTCCAGCTTGCCCTTGACGTAGTCGATCGATGCCTTGTAGCCGGGTCGGCCGTGGGCGCGGTTGCCGCCGTTGGCGGTGGCTATGGACTGGAACTGGGCGAGGTGCGCCTTGACGTTGGCGACGGGTATGTCGGGCGCGGCGGCGGCAGCAGCGGAAGCGGCGGTGGCGGCGGCCGTCGGCGGGGCCGAGGTGGCGGGGGCCGCCGTGGCTATCAGCCCGGCGACGGCGAGTGCCGCGGCGGCCGCGGCGGTTCCTCTGGAGAGGTTCATGTGGGGGCTCCGGGGATTCCGTACGGGGATGGGAACGGAACGTGCGAGACGCCCCGCGGCCATGGAGGCGCGGGGCGTTGGAGCTTCTGGTGCGGTGTGCGTGCTGAATGGTCAGCGAGATGTTGACTCGTCGTCAAGAGAGTGTTCCGGACACAGGTGTTCGATGACCGGACGGTTTACGTCCCCGTCGGTCGCGGGGCCGTTGTGACGGTCGGCCCGCGCGTCACGCGCCACTCGCTCCCGGAAGCTCGACGTGGCGCGGCACCGCCCCGCCGTGTCGCACGCGTCGTCCGGATGCCGGACACCGGCCGGATCCCACTACGGACACTCAGAGCCGCGGCGCCCGCTCCTCGGGAATCCGCTCCTCGGCAATCCGGTCCTCGGCAATCCGCTCCTCGGGCACCCGCGCCGCCGTCGCGGCCGCCTTCGCCAAGCGGAGCGCCTCCGCCCGAGTCCGCCGCGACGTCCGCAGCGCGTCCCACGTCAGGATCGTCAGCGCCAGCCACACCAACGAGAAGCCCGCCCACCGCTCCGGCGGCATCGCCTCGTGGAAGTACGCGACCCCGAGCAGGAACTGGAACACCGGCGCCAAGTACTGCAGCAGCCCCAGCGTCGACAGCGGTACCCGTATCGCCGCCGCGCCGAAGCAGACCAGCGGCGCGGCGGTGACCACGCCCGTCGCGGCGAGCAGCGCCGCGTGCCCCGCGCCCTCGGCCCCGAACGTGAGCGAGCCCTGGGAGCCGAGCCACACCAGGTACGCCATCGCCGGAAGGAACTGGATCGCCGTCTCGGCGGCCAGCGACTCCACGCCCCCGAGGTTGACCTTCTTTTTCACCAGGCCGTACACCGCGAACGAGAAGGCGAGCGTCAGCGAGATCCACGGCGGCCGCCCGTACCCGAAGGTCAGGACCACCACCGCCGCGAAGCCGGTGCCGACCGCCGCCCACTGGGCGGGCCGCAGCCGCTCCTTGAGGAGCAGGACGCCCATGGCGATGGTGACGAGCGGGTTGATGAAGTAGCCGAGGGACGCCTCCACCACATGACCCGTGTTCACGGACCAGATGTACAGGCCCCAGTTGACGGTGATCACGGACGCGGCGATCGCTATGAGACCGAGCTTGCGCGGCTGCCGCAGCAGTTCGCGCACCCAGCCCCAGCGGCGCAGTGCCAGCAGGGCGATGCCGACGACGGCCAGCGACCACACCATCCGGTGGGCCAGGATCTCGATGGCGCCCGAGGGCTTCAGCAGCGGCCAGAAGAGGGGGACCAGGCCCCACATGCCGTAGGCCCCGATCCCGTAGAGGAGCCCCGCCCGCTGATCGCCGCCACCGCTCTTCGCCGCCGCCATTGACCGCCTCCTGTCCCGACCGCCCTGCCCTGCCCTGGCCTGCTGAAGAAAGGTAACGCCGGGCGGGGCGCCCTGTCATGTCCGTACTGCGAGACGCTCATGACGTACGACGTGGCGTACGAACTCGGCGCGTGCGCGAGCAAAGAAGGAGGGGCGCCCTCGGGAGGACGCCCCTGACTCCGTGCACCGCGACGCCGGTGCCCGCCTGGTGCTCTACCCGACGACCGTCCAGGTGTCGCCGCCGGCGAGGAGTGCGGCGAGGTCGCCTTTGCCCTTGCGTTCGATGGCGGTGTCGAGTTGGTCGGTCATCTGGGTGTCGTAGACGGGGCGGTCGACGCTGCGGAAGACGCCGATGGGGGTGTGGTGGAGTGTGTCGGGGTCGGCGAGGCGGGAGAGGGCGAAGGCGGTGGTGGGGCTGGGGTTGCGGGCGTCGTGGACGAGGACGTGGGCTTCGTTCTCGGGTGTGATGGTGACGACGGTGAGGTCGCCGGTGGTGGTGTCGCGTACGACGCCCTTGGTGTTGTCGGGGCCGAAGCGGATGGGTTGTCCGTGTTCGAGGCGGATGACGGCTTCTTCGGCCTGCTGCTTGTCTTTGAGGGCGTCGAAGGCGCCGTCGTTGAAGATGTTGCAGTTCTGGTAGATCTCGACGAGTGCGGTGCCGGGGTGGTCGG
>NZ_JBEXNO010000031.1:0-89343 GCF_040611175.1 Streptomyces sp. NPDC003036
TGCGTTGACGAGGACGAGGGGGTGGCGGCGTGACGCCGCGAAGGAGGCGGAGCGCCGGCGGCCGCCGTGCCCAGCGCAACGAGGCGGCGCGGCTCCGGGCGACGAGTTCCCTCGCCCGGGGCCTTCCGCGTACCGCGCGTCTCAGGAACCGCTGGGCGCGCCTCCGTCGGTGGTCGTGCCGCCGGTGGTGTCGGCGCCACCGCTGGTGGTCCCGCCGCCCGCGCCGCCGCTCGTGGTGTCGGTGCCGCCGTCCGCCGTGCCCCCGGTCGTGGTGTCGCCCGTCGTCGAACCGCTCGTGCTGCTGCCGGCGTCGCCCGTCGTGGAACCGCTCGTGGTCGGCGCCGGCGAGGTGGTGCCGCCGGAGGTGCTCGGCGAGGGGTCGCCGCTGCTGCCGCCGGTGCTGGTCGGCGAGGAGCTGCCGCCGCCGGTGCTGGTGGGCGAGGAACTGCCGCCGGTGGACGTGGAGCTGCTGCCGCCGGACGTCGGCGAGGTGCCGCTCGTCGACGTCGAGCCGGTCGTCGCGGACGGCGTGCCGCCGCCCGGCGCGGTCGGGTTGCCCGCCGAGCCCGACTCGCCCGGCCGGGCGGAGGCGCCGGGGCCGCCGCTGCCGCCCGGACCGCCGGTTCCGCCGGAGCCTCCGGTGGAGCCGCCGCCGGGGTGGCGGGTGGAGTCCTGGCCGGGCTCCTCGGCGTCCGAGCCGCCGCCGCTGCCGTTGCCGTCGTCCACGGTGGCCGGCTGGTCGGACGTGACGCGGCCCGAGCCGCCCTCGTCCTCCTCGCCGCCCGAGGTGGCGCCGAGCGTGACGACCGTGCCGAGTACGGCGGCGAGGAGCGCGCCCGCGCTCGCCGCGACGAGGTTGCGCCGGGCGCCGGTGAGCAGGGTGCGCCGCGCCGATGCGCCGAGCCCGGAGAGACCGAGGCGCGAAGCACCGGGCCGCGTGAAACCGGGCCCTGAAGGACCGGGCCCCGAAGGACCCGCTCCCGGAGAACCGGACGCCGGGGAGTGGGGCGCGGACGCCCGGGGCCCGGAACCCAGGGGAGCCTGCCCCGGCCGCGCACCCGGCGCACCCGGCGCACCGGGCGTCGTGCCCGGCGCACCGGGGCCGTCCTTGCGCAGGCCGCCCGAGGGCGTCTCGTGCGACAGACCCGGCAGGTAGGGAAGGGCCGCGAGGCCGCCGGACGTCGCCGGTACGCCGCCGGCCGGGGTCGCCGGTCCCTCGCGCCGCGCACCGGGCAGCTCCTCGCCCGCCGCCGTACGCCCGCTGGGCAGCGCGCCGCGCTCGCGGTCGACGACCAGCGCCAGGGCCCGGCGGCCGGCGACCGTGCCGCGCTTGTCGGCGAGCGCGCCGCGCATGCCGATGGACGCCTCCAGCTCGGCGCGTGCCCGGTCGAGGTTGCCGGAGCAGAGCGCGAGGACCCCCAACTCGTGGTGGAAGTACGCCTCTTCGGCCACTTCGCCCGAAATGCGGGCGGCTTCCTGGCCGGTGCGCAGCGCCCGCTCCCAGGCGGCCCAGTGCAGCCCGGCGGCGAACGCGGGCGCCGCGCTGCGCGCCAGCAGCACGGCCGCGCTCGCGTGGCCGGCCTCTCCCCCGGGCACCAGCGCGGCCATCGCGGCGAGCACCGCGTCCGCCTCGGCGCACGCCCGCTCGGAGGTGACCGACGGGTGCGCGGCCCACCAGGCGTAGTGCTGGGCGGCGGTGTGGGCGCGGGCGACCGCGCCCTTGTCGTACCCGCTCCGGGTGAGCTGGGCGAGGACCCCGGAGGCGAGCCGGTGGCGTGAGCCGACCGGGGTGAGCAGCCCGCAGCCGAGCAGCTCGGCCAGGGCGGCGTCCGCGTGGGTGTCACCGACCAGCGCCGGCAGGTGCGCCTGGTGCGGCACCTCGCCGCCGAGCGCGACCGCGAAGCGCAGGGTCTCGCGCGCCGACTCGGAGAGCCGGGAGGCGAGCAGCGCGGCGGGGGCGGCGCCTTCGGCGAGCGTCGGCAGCGGTACGTCACGGGTGCCGGAGAAGACGTCGGCGTCGCCGGACGCGTCGTCCGCGAGCTCCGCGTCGCCGTCGTCGTCCGCGTCCGCGCTGCCGGCGCCGGAACCGGCGCACAGCTCGTCGCGCTGCCGCAGCAGGGCGCCGGCCTGGACGAAGCGCAGGGGCAGGCCCTCGGACTCGAACCAGAGGTCGCCCGCCCAGTTCGCCTCCTCGTCGGTGAGCGCCCGGTCGACGCCGCGCTCCAGCAGCTCGAGGACGGAGCCCCGGCCGAGCCCGCTCAGGAAGACCTCTTCGAGGTGGGCGTCGGGCGAAGGCGCGGCGACGTCGGGCGTGGTGGCGAGCAGGAAGGCGCACTCGGGGGCGGCGTCGAGCAGCTCGTCCAGCGCGGAGCCGCCGAAGTCGAGGTCGTCGACGACCACGACCGCGCCGATCTCCCGCACGCCGGCCAGCAGCCCCGCACGGTCCGGCCGCTGCCCGGGCGCGCGGTACACGGTGGCGAAGAGCTCGTGCAGCAGCTCGGTGGGCGTGCGGTGGTGGCCGCTGAGCCGTACGACACCGTCGGGGGCGAGGTCGGCGCAGTCGGCCGCGACGGCGTCGAGCAGCGCGGTGCGGCCGGAGCCGGAGGGCCCGGTCAGCCGGACGGAGCGGCCGCGCGCGAGGAGCCGTACCAGCCGTTCGCGCTCCTCCTGGCGCTCCAGCAGCGTCAGATGGCGGGCGGCGGGGCCCGGGGGCACGGGCGGGCCCGCCGCGCGGGCGCGTTCGGCGCGCTCTTCGGCGGTGCGGCGGCCCGGTGGTGCGGGCTGCCGTCCGGGCGGACAGGGCTCGATCTCGCTGCCGTCTATCGGGTTGACGGTGAGCAGGAGGTCGCCCGCGACGATCTGGGCGGTACGGGCGGGGCCGGCCGGCAGTCCCCGCTCGGCGCCGCGTTCGGCGCCGCTCGCACGCGGCGGCGCGTCGTCGCGGGACGCCGCGTGGGCGCGGTGGGAACCGTCGCCGCCGGTTTCGTTGTCATCGTTGTCGTGGCCGTACTCAGCCGGCCCTCGGTCCATCGGGTTCATGGTGTGTGCCCCCAAAAGCGGTGCGCGCCGAAGCCCCTCCCGGCCGATCCGCACGCCGCTGTCGCTTCTGGTCCGGTGCCCGCCGGTGGGTCCGTCGTTCGGCAGGCGACCGAACCCTAGACGTTCGCCCAGTATCGGGGAAGCGCGGGGTGCCGTGCTGCCCAAGACGTCACGGTCTTGTGAGGATTGTGCGCCTGTGGTGTACCGCCACGGCCTGCGACGGCCTGCCCGACGTGGGACGCGGTGCGGACCGCTTCAGACGCGGGGCAACGTTTCGGCGGCGATACCGCCCTCGATGGCGAGGATGCGGTGCAGCCGGGTGGCCACCAGCAGGCGCTGCATCTGGGGTGGGACGCCCCGCAGCACCAGCCGGCGGCCGCAGCGGCCCGCACGCCGGTGAGCGCCCATGATGACCCCGAGTCCGGTGGCGTCCCAGGAGTCGAGGCCGGTCAGGTCGAGCACCAGGTCGCCGGCGCCGTCGTCGACGGCCGAGTGCAGGACCGTACGGGCGTCCGCCGCGCTGCGGACGTCGAGGCGGCCCCCGACGACCAGCTCGGCGTGGTCGCCCCTGATATGCATATGCGCTCCCCGAGAGTGCGGTGATGGTGCTGTGGTCGTCAGGTCTTTCTATGCATCAACTGACTGCCGTACCGGTGGAGCAGTTGCGCCTTGTAAGCGAACCGATATCGAATTCACCCCTCGGGGTGATGGCGTCACCGCCGATACGGCTCAGTGCTTGTAGAAGCCCTGCCCGCTCTTGCGACCGATGTCACCGGCGTCCACCATCCGGCGCATCAGCTCCGGCGGCGCGAACTTCTCGTCCTGGGTCTCGGTGTAGATGTTGCCGGTGGCGTGCAGCAGGATGTCGACGCCCGTCAGGTCTGCGGTGGCGAGCGGCCCCATGGCGTGGCCGAAGCCGAGCTTGCACGCGATGTCGATGTCCTCGGCGGAGGCGACGCCCGACTCGTACAGCTTCGCCGCCTCGACGACCAGCGCGGAGATGAGACGGGTCGTCACGAAACCGGCGACGTCGCGGTTGACGACGATGCAGGTCTTGCCGACGGACTCGGCGAACTCGCGCGCGGTGGCGAGGGTTTCGTCGCTCGTCTTGTAGCCGCGCACCAGCTCGCACAGCTGCATCATCGGGACGGGCGAGAAGAAGTGCGTGCCGACGACGCGCTCCGGGCGCTCCGTCACGGCGGCGATCTTGGTGATCGGGATGGCGGAGGTGTTGGAGGCGAGGACGGCGTCGTCGCGTACGAGCTTGTCGAGCGTGCGGAAGATGTCGTGCTTCACCTCCAGCTTCTCGAAGACCGCCTCGACGACGATGTCGGCGTCGGCGACCGCGTCGAGGTCGGTGGTCGTGCTGATCCGGGCGAGCGCGGCCTCGGCGTCGGCGGCGTCCAGCTTGCCCTTGGAGACGAACTTGTCGTACGACGCCTTGATGCCGTCCGTACCGCGGGTCAGGGCCGCGTCGGTGACGTCCCGCAGCACGACCTCCCAGCCCGCCTGGGCCGAGACCTGCGCGATTCCGGATCCCATGAGTCCGGCCCCGATGACGGCGAGCTTCCTGGCCACGTTCTACCCCTTAACGCCTGTTTACTTTTCGGCCCTTCGGCGGGAGGTTAGCGCCCGGCGGCGCCGCTGTGGCGGCGAAGAGATGCGCGTCACGTCTCACATGACGGACATCACACTGATACGGCCCGCCGGGTGAGGCTCCGGGCGGGACACGCCTACCGCTTCACGGCGTAGGCGAGCACCTTCTCGCCCAGCAGCTCCTCCATCTCGTCGAGGAGGACGAGGGCTTCGCGCGACACCTCGACGGGGTCGCGGCGGCGCAGCATCTGGGCCGTGATCCAGCGCATGAGGGTGGAGTGCAGCCAGTTCAGCTGGCCGGCGACGAGTTGGGGCCGGGGGTCGGTGTCGTCGGCGCCCACCTCCTCCCGCACGGTGCGCTCCAAGTGCTCCAGGATCTGGCCCTGCATCTCCCACATGCGGGAGCGCAGGGTGTCCGCGTCCAGGATGACCTGCATGAAGTCGGCGTAGCCCGGGAAGAGCCCGACGGCGTGGGAGAGGCCCTCCACCGCCTCGCGCAGCTCGCGCAGGACGGCTTCGGCGGCCGACTCCCCCGTGCGCCGGCCCCTGACCCACCGGGAGATCCGGTCGACGAGGCCCTCCCTCCGGTCGAGGAAGAGATCCTCCTTGGTGGGGAAGTAGTTGTAGACCGTGTTGACGGAGACGTCGGCGGCCCGGGCGATCTCGGCGATCGTCACCGCGTCGAAGCCGCGCTCCAGGAACAGGCCCGTGGCCACATCGGAGATGTGCTGCCTGGCCTGCCGCTTCTTGCGCTCCCTCAGCCCCTCGCGCGGCCCAGTCGGCTCGGTCGGCTCGCTCGCCCCGCTCGGCTCCCCGGTCGTCGTCATGCCGTCATCCTAGCTTTCCTGGTCCCGGTGAAAACTTGGTGTCATTGCAATTTTTCAGTCGCTCTGTTTTTCTGGGGTCATGGCAATCATCAGCGCGGCCGGACTGGCCCACACCTTCCGCACCCGCCGCGGACCCGTCGAAGCCGTGCGCGGCGTCGACCTGACCGTGCGGCCCGGCGAGATCCTCGGCTTCCTCGGCCCCAACGGAGCCGGCAAGACCACCACCCTGCGGATGCTCACCACGCTGCTCCCGCCGACCGGCGGCGCCGCCACAGTCGCCGGCTGCGACCTGGCCGCCGACCCCGCCGGCGTACGGAGGAAGATCGGGTACGTCGCCCAGTCCGGCGGCGTCGACCCGCAGATCTCGGTACGCGAGGAGCTCGTCACCCAGGGCCGCCTCTACCGGCTGTCCAAGGCCGAAGCAGCGGTCCGTGCCGAGGAGCTCGCGCGCGACCTGGACCTGACCGAGCTGCTCGACCGGCCGTGCGCTGCCCTCTCCGGCGGCCAGCGGCGGCGGCTCGACATCGCGCTCGGGCTCGTCCACCGCCCCGAGGTGCTCTTCCTCGACGAGCCGACCACCGGCCTCGACCCCGGCAGCCGGGCGGACCTGTGGCGGCTGGTGCGGCGGCTGCGCGACGAGCACGGCACCACCGTCTTCCTCACCACCCACTACCTCGACGAGGCGGACGCGCTCTCCGACCGGCTCGTCGTCGTCGACAAGGGCGCCGTGGTCGCGGAGGGCACCCCGGCGGCCCTCAAGGAGCGGTACGCCGGCTCGGCGGACGCGTCCCTCCAGGACGCCTTCCTCGCCATCACCGGGCGCCGCCCCGCGCCCGCCGACCCCACGCCCCTCGCGGTCTAGGAGCCTGCCTTGTTGCTGCACGACACCGCGCTCGTCTTCGGGCGGTACGCCCGCGCGACGCTGCGCTCGAAGTTCCACATGCTCTTCGGCGTGCTGATGCCGCTGCTGTACCTGTTCTTCTTCGGGCCGCTGCTCACGGGGCTGCCGCTCGGGGCGGAGGGCGACTCGTGGCAGGTCCTCGTCCCCGGGCTGCTGCTCCAGCTTTCGCTCTTCGGGGCGTCGTTCGCCGGTTTCTCGATCATCGTGGAGAAGCAGACGGGGGTGGTGGAGCGGATGCGGGTCACACCGGCCGGCCGCCTCGCCCTGCTGCTCGGGCGCGTCCTGCGGGACGCGGCGCTCCTCGTCTTCCAGGCGGTGCTGCTGGTGCTGGCGGCGGTCGCGATGGGCCTGCGGGCGCCGCTCGGCGGGGTCCTCATCGGCTTCGGCTTCGTCGCCGTCCTGACGACGGCGCTGGCCTCGCTGTCGTACGCGCTGGCGATGAAGGTCTCGGCGCCGCACGAGTTCGGCCCGGTCGTCAACGCCGTGACCATGCCGTCGATGCTGCTGTCGGGCCTGATGCTGCCGATGGCGCTGGCACCGGCCTGGCTGGACGGGCTGTCGCACCTCATGCCGTTCCGCTACCTGGTGGACGCGGTGCGGGCGGCGTACGTCGGGGAGTACGCGTCCACGGCGATGCTGTACGGGGTGCTGGTCGCGGTCGCGTTCGCGGGACTGGCCGTGACGGTGGGCACACGTGTGTTCCGGAAGGCCGGTGCGTAACTAGGCTGGCCGTATGGTCAATCTGACGCGCATCTACACGCGCACCGGCGACAAGGGCACGACGGCGCTCGGCGACATGAGCCGGACCGCCAAGACCGATCTGCGCATCGCGGCGTACGCCGACGCCAACGAGGCCAACGCCGTCATCGGCACGGCGATCGCGCTGGGCAAGCTCGACCCGGACGTCGTCAAGGTCCTCGTCCGCGTCCAGAACGACCTGTTCGACGTGGGCGCGGACCTGGCGACCCCGGTCGTGCCGGACCCGGAGTACCCGCCGCTGCGCGTGGAGCAGTCGTACATCGACAAGCTGGAGGCGGACTGCGACCGCTTCCTGGAGGACCTGGAGAAGCTGCGCTCCTTCATCCTCCCGGGCGGCACGCCGGGCGCGGCGCTGCTGCACCAGGCGTGCACGGTGGTGCGGCGTGCCGAGCGCTCGACGTGGGCCGCGCTGGAGGTGCACGGCGAGACGATGAACGCCCTGACGGCGACGTACCTGAACCGGCTGTCCGACCTCCTGTTCATCCTCGCGAGGACCGCGAACAAGGAGGTCGGCGACGTGCTGTGGGTGCCGGGCGGGGAGCGCTAGCTACGGCTCACCCGGATCGGTTCGCGCTGCTTCTCCGGCTCCTCCGGGCCCTTCCTCGGCCAGACGAAGTACGACAGGGCGATCAGACCGTGGATCCCGGCGGCCCGCCACGCCGCGCCCATCCAGCCGCCCAGCGTGCCGGTGCGGCTCGGGTCGTCCACGTACAGGATCGCCAGCCACAGCAGCACCGTGGCGACCGCCGCCCCCACGAGGGTGCCGAGCCAGATGCGGCCTTCGTGGCGGGCGCGGGCCATGCCGTAGCGGGGCGGCGGGACCGGACGGGGGCCGCCCGCGAGGCGGTGGGCGGCGTGGCCGTCGAGCCACTTCACGGTGCGGTGGCCGTGGCCGACGGTGTAGCCGATGTAGAGCGCGGCGAGGCCGTGTTTCCAGCTGGGCTCGGCGCCGTTCTTGAGGTCGATCGCGGTGACGACCAGCAGCAGGACCTCCAGCAGCGGCTCGCACAGCAGCAGCGCTGCGCCCGTGCGGGGCATCTTCAGCAGGTAGCGGGTGGCGAGCCCGGCGGCCAGCAGCACCCAGAAGCCGACCTCGCAGACGACGATCAGCGCGACGATCACGACAGTTCTCCCTCCGGCCGGATTCCGGCACCCCTCCAGCCTTCCGGCCTCCGCGCGCCGTTTCGTCGTCACCGGTGACGAATCGGTACTGCATCCTTCGATGTAGTCGACGCTCCGCCCGTGCGTGGACGTCCCCGGGCGGGCCACCGTGTTGGATGGACCCGTGAGACGCCCCCGTACGCATCGCGACGACGTGCTGATCGCCGCGGCCGGGCTGGCCTGCGGCCTGGTGCTGTGGGCGTTCGGGCTGTACTCGCAGGGGCCGGGCTCCGGGCTGCCGACCGGCGCGGTGGTGCTGGTGCCGCTCCTCGCGATGACCTCGCTGGCGCTGGTGCGCCGGACCATGCCGCGTACGGCGCTGGTCGCCGGTACGGTCGCCGTCGTCGGGGACCAGTTCACGCGCGGCAACCTGATGACGATCGTGATGTTCGCCGACATCGTGTACGCGGCCGTCGTGTACGGCCCGCCCGCCTCCGCGCGCCGCATTCCGGTCACCACCGGTCTGATCACCATCGCGGTCACGCTCGGCTTCCTGGCCTGGTACCGGGAGCCGGTCGCGCTGCTGATCGGGGTGGTCACCGCCCTCGTCTCGTTCTTCCCGGCGATCACGGGCGCGGTCGTCCGCAACCACCGGCAGGCCGCCGATACCGCGCGGCTGCGGGCGGAGCAGACGGCGCTGCTGGCCGAGCGGGACCGGCGGGAGGCGGTGATCGCCGAGCGGGCCCGGATGGCGCGGGAGCTGCACGACCTGGTGGCGGGCCACCTGTCCGCGATCGCGATCCACTCCACCGCCGCGCTGTCGTTGGACGATCCGAGGACCTCGCGCGAGGCGCTCGGCGTCATCCGGGAGAACAGCGTCGAGGGCCTCGCCGAGATGCGCCGGCTCATCGGCCTGCTGCGTGACCGCGGCGATCACGACGAGCCCGCCCCCGCCCCGACCCTCGACGGGCTGGACGCCCTGGTGCGCCAGGCGCGGACGAACGGCGCCGGGAGCGGCCTGGTGTTCCGGCTGTCCGACGGCCGCGCGCCGGACACCGTGCTGCCGGCGCCGGTCGAGCTGGCGGCCTACCGCATCGTCCAGGAGTCGCTGACGAACGCGCTCAAGCACGCCGACCCCGGCGAGGTCCGCGTCGTCCTGCGGTCGGCCGACCACGCGTTGACGGTGGAGGTGACGAGCCCATACGGCATCCGGCCCGGTCCGCGGGTGCCGGGCTCGGGCGCCGGCCTGGTGGGGATGCGGGAGCGGATCGCGCTGGTGGGCGGGGAGTTCGAGGCGGGCCCGGTGGTGGAGCGGGGCGAGAAGATCTGGCGGGTACGGGCGGAGCTGCCCGTGACGAAGGACGACAAGGAGCCGGACGCATGACGGACAGCCCACGGGTGCGTGTGCTCGTCGCGGAGGACCAGAGCGCGGTACGGGCGGGGCTGGTGCTCATCCTGCGCAGCGCCCCGGACGTCGAGGTGGTCGGGGAGGCGCGGGACGGCGAGGAGGCGGTGCGGCTCGCGCGGGAGCTGCGGCCGGACCTGGTGCTGATGGACATTCAGATGCCCCGGCTCGACGGGGTGTCGGCGACCCGCCAGGTGGTGGCGGAGGGCCTCGCCGACGTCCTCGTCCTGACGACCTTCGACCTGGACGAATACGTCTTCGGGGCGCTGCGCGCCGGGGCGGCCGGGTTCCTGCTGAAGAACACGGAGGCGAAGGACCTGATCGAGGCGGTGCGGACGGTGGCACGCGGCGAGGGCCTGATCGCCCCGGCGGTGACGCGGCGCCTGATCGCCGAGTTCGCGGCCCCGTCGCGACCGGCGCCGCGCAACGGGAACGGGGAGGCCTCGGATCCGGCCGTGCTGGACGCGCTCACGCGGCGCGAGCGCGAGGTGCTGTCCTGCCTGGGCGAGGGGCTGTCGAACGCGGAGATCGCGGTGCGCCTGGACATGGCCGAGGCGACGGTGAAGACGCACGTCAGCCGCCTGCTGGGAAAGCTGGAGCTGCGCAGCCGGGTGCAAGCGGCGGTGCTCGCGCAGGAGTTGGGCGTCTGACGCGCGGGTCAACGACAGGGGAACTCTAATGGTCTGGACCTATTGACGATTGGTCCAGACCTTCCTACGCTCACGGCGCGCACCTTTCACGGACCTACCCAACCCCCACCATGTCCGTCCGCATCTTGAGGAGCACCGTTGAGCACTCAAGCACTCCCGCGCAGATCGAGGTTCCGGGCCAGAGCCACGGCCGGACTGACCGCCCTTCTGCTGCCGCTGGCCGCCATGGTCGGCCTCGCCTCCCCCGCCCAGGCCGCGGCCTCCGCCACCGCCTCGTACACCAAGGTCTCGGACTGGGGCTCCGGCTTCGAGGGCAAGTGGACGGTGAAGAACACCGGCACCACCACCCTCTCCTCCTGGACCGTCGAGTGGGACTTCCCCTCCGGCACGTCGGTCACCTCCGCCTGGGACGCCACCGTCACCAACAGCGGCACCCACTGGACCGCCAAGAACGTCGGCTGGAACGGCACCCTCGCCCCCGGCGCCTCCGTCTCCTTCGGGTTCAACGGCACCGGCACCGGCTCCCCGACCGGCTGCAAGCTGAACGGCGGCTCGTGCGACGGCGGCCCCAGCGTCCCCGGGGACACCCCGCCCTCCGCGCCCGGCACCCCCGCGGCCTCCGACATCAGCGACACCTCGGTGAAGCTCAGCTGGACCGCCGCCACCGACGACAAGGGCGTCAAGAACTACGACGTCCTGCGCGACGGCGCCAAGGTCGCCACCGTCACCGGCCTGACGTACACCGACACCGGCCTGACCGCCGGCACGGACTACTCGTACGCCGTCCAGGCCCGCGACACCGCCGGCCAGACCGGCCCGGCCAGCGGCTCCCGCGCCGTGCGCACCACCGGCGGCGGCACCGACCCCGGCCCGGGCCCCGGCCCCGGCCCCGGCTCCAAGGTCAACCTGGGCTACTTCACCAACTGGGGCGTCTACGGACGCAACTACCACGTCAAGAACCTGGTGACGTCCGGCTCCGCGCAGAAGATCACGCACATCAACTACGCCTTCGGCAACGTCCAGAACGGCAAGTGCACCATCGGTGACGCCTTCGCCGACTACGACAAGGCCTACACCGCCGACCAGTCCGTCGACGGCAAGGCCGACACCTGGGACCAGCCGCTGCGTGGCAACTTCAACCAGCTGCGCAAGCTCAAGGCCCAGTACCCGCACATCAAGGTGCTGTGGTCCTTCGGCGGCTGGACCTGGTCCGGCGGCTTCCCCGACGCCGTGAAGAACCCGACCGCCTTCGCCCAGTCCTGCTACGACCTGGTCGAGGACCCGCGCTGGGCCGACGTCTTCGACGGCATCGACCTGGACTGGGAGTACCCGAACGCCTGCGGTCTGTCCTGCGACACCACCAGCGGCCCGGCGGCCTTCAGCACCATGATGAAGGCCATGCGGGCGAAGTTCGGCCCGAACAACCTGGTCACCGCGGCCGTCACCGCCGACGCCTCCGCCGGCGGCAAGATCGACGCGGCCGACTACGGCGTCGCCGCCCAGTACGTCGACTGGTACAACGTGATGACGTACGACTTCTTCGGCGCCTGGGCGGCGAAGGGTCCGACGGCCCCGCACTCCCCGCTCACCTCGTACCCGGGCATCCCGCAGGCGGGCTACAACTCCGCCGAGGCGATCGCCAAGTTCAAGGCGAAGGGCGTGCCGTCCGCCAAGCTGCTCCTCGGCATCGGCTTCTACGGGCGCGGCTGGACCGGCGTGACCCAGAAGGAGCCGGGCGGCACGGCGACGGGCCCGGCGGCCGGCACGTACGAGCAGGGCATCGAGGACTACAAGGTCCTCAAGGCCTCCTGCCCGGCCAACGGCACCGTCGCGGGCACGGCGTACGCGCACTGCGGTACGAACTGGTGGAGCTACGACACCCCGGCGACCATCGCCGGGAAGATGACGTGGGCGAAGAACCAGGGCCTCGGTGGCGCCTTCTTCTGGGAGTTCAGCGGTGACACCGCCAACGGCGAGCTGGTCGGCGCGATCAGCAACGGGCTGAAGTAGACACCCGCGAAGCCCCCCACGAAAAGGAGGAGCCGCACCCCCCGGGGTGCGGCTCCTTTCACGTCTCACGTCTATGCGACATTGACCCTCCCCCAGGGCTCCGCCTGGGGGTGCCCCCATCCAGCGAGACGCCCTTTTTCAGGCCACATTGACTCGCTGGCCGGGCGGGGCCGCCTCCAGCCACGCCAGGAAGCCGGTCAGCGCGTCCTCGCTCATCGCCAGCTCCAGGCGCGTGCCGTGGTGCAGGCAGCCGAGGATCACCGAGTCCGACAGCAGCGCCAGCTCCTCCTCGCCCTCGGGCATCCGGCGCGCCAGCACCTCGATGCCGGAGCGCTCCAGGAGGCGGCGGGGGCGGGGGGCGTAGGAGAAGACGCGGAACCAGGCGATGCGGTCGCCGCTGTACCGGGCGACGCCGTAGACCCAGCCCTTGCCCGAGGGGTCGCCCTCCTCCGGGACGTTCCAGCGCAGGCTGCAGTCGAAGGTGCCGCCGGAGCGCTGGATCAGCCTCCGGCGCAGTCCGAACACGAAGAGCCCGATCACCACCAGGGCGACGACCACGGCGCTCACAAGCAGAGCGAGGAACATCTCCACCGACCTCCTCGCATCGTCCCGTACCGGCCGTACCGGAATCCGTATCGGATCACAATCTGCACCTGCACTGCACCTGTCTGCACTGCACCTGCATCGCCTCAGCCGCGGCCCGGTCTGGATGGTTCCAGCCGGGGCCGCGGCTGAGGGCACAACTGTTGGTGCGGCGCGTCAGCGTACCGCTGCCGTCACCGCACGCAGCCGGACGTCGGCGCGGCGCTCGGCCGCGGCGTCCGACTCCGCCTTCGCGCGCTCCAGCGCTCGCTCGGCGCGCTGGGGGTCGATCTCGTCCGCCAGCTCGGCGATCTCCGCGAGCAGCGACAGCTTGTTGTCCGCGAAGGTGATGAAACCGCCGTGCACGGCGGCGACGACGGTCGCGCCCTCACTCGTACGGATGGTCACCGGGCCCGACTCCAGCACACCGAGCAGCGGCTGGTGGCCGGGCATGACGCCGATGTCGCCGGACGTGGTGCGCGCGATGACCAGGGTGGCCTCGCCGGACCAGACACTCCGGTCCGCGGCGACCAGCTCGACGTGCAGCTCAGCAGCCAAGGGTGGCTCCTCGGGTCACCACCCGGCCGCTCGGCCGGGTGTTGGGTCAATTCTACGGGGCGTGGAGAAGGGGGCGGGACGGACCCGCCCCCTTCCATGAGTCAGCGGCGCTCGGAAGCGCGTGGCTCAGGAGACGCCCAGCTCCTTGGCGTTCTTCTTCAGGTCCTCGAGACCACCGCACATGAAGAAGGCCTGCTCGGGGAAGTGGTCGTACTCGCCGTCGCAGATCGCGTTGAACGCGGCGATCGACTCGTCGAGCGGCACGTCCGAACCGTCCACACCGGTGAACTGCTTCGCCGCGTGGGTGTTCTGCGACAGGAAGCGCTCGACGCGACGGGCACGGTGGACAACGAGCTTGTCCTCCTCGCCCAGCTCGTCGATACCGAGGATCGCGATGATGTCCTGGAGGTCCTTGTACTTCTGGAGGATCCCCTTGACGCGCATGGCGGCCTCGTAGTGGTCCTGCGCGATGTAGCGCGGGTCCAGGATCCGGGACGTGGAGTCCAGCGGGTCCACGGCCGGGTAGATGCCCTTCTCGGAGATCGGACGGGAGAGAACCGTCGTCGCGTCGAGGTGGGCGAAGGTGGTGGCCGGGGCCGGGTCGGTCAGGTCGTCCGCGGGGACGTAGATCGCCTGCATCGAGGTGATCGAGTGACCACGCGTCGAGGTGATGCGCTCCTGCAGCTGACCCATCTCGTCGGCCAGGTTCGGCTGGTAACCCACCGCGGACGGCATACGGCCGAGCAGGGTGGACACCTCGGAGCCGGCCTGGGTGAACCGGAAGATGTTGTCGATGAAGAAGAGCACGTCCTGCTTCTGCACATCGCGGAAGTACTCCGCCATGGTCAGACCGGCCAGGGCGACGCGCAGACGGGTGCCCGGGGGCTCGTCCATCTGGCCGAAGACCAGGGCGGTCTTGTCCAGAACGCCGGACTCCTCCATCTCCTGGATGAGGTCGTTGCCCTCACGCGTACGCTCACCGACGCCCGCGAAGACGGAAACGCCTTCGTGGAGGTTGGCGACACGCATGATCATTTCCTGGATCAGAACGGTCTTGCCGACACCGGCACCACCGAACAGACCGATCTTTCCACCCTTGACGTACGGGGTGAGAAGGTCGACGACCTTCAGGCCGGTCTCGAACATCTCGGTCTTGGACTCGAGCTGGTCGAAGGCGGGGGCCTTGCGGTGGATCGGCCAGCGCTCGCCGACGTTGGCGTTCTCCTCCGGGAGGTTCAGCACCTCACCGAGGGTGTTGAACACCTTGCCCTTGGTGAAGTCGCCGACCGGGACGGAGATGCCCGCGCCCGTGTCGGTCACCGGGGCCTGGCGGACCAGGCCGTCGGTGGGCTGCATGGAGATGGCGCGGACGATGCCGTCGCCGAGGTGCTGGGCGACCTCGAGCGTCAGCGTCTTCTTCTTGCCGTCCTCGGCCGGGTCCGCGACCTCGACGGTCAGCGCGTTGTAGATCTCCGGCATCGCGTCGACGGGGAACTCCACGTCGACGACCGGGCCGATGACCCGGGCGACGCGGCCCGTGGCGGCGGCCGTCTCAACAGTGGTCGTCATTACTTGTCACTCCCCGCGGTCGCGTCGGCCAGGGCGCTGGCGCCACCGACGATCTCGCTGATTTCCTGGGTGATTTCGGCCTGGCGGGCCGCGTTGGCAAGTCGGGAAAGCGTGTTGATCAGCTCGCCCGCGTTGTCGGTCGCCGACTTCATCGCCCGGCGACGGGCCGCGTGCTCGGAGGCGGCGGCCTGCAGCAGGGCGTTGTAGACCCGGCTCTCGACGTAGCGCGGCAGCAGGGCGTCGAGGACGTCCTCCGCCGACGGCTCGAAGTCGAACAGCGGCAGGATCTCGCCCTTGCCCGTCTCCTCCGTGCCCTTGTCGAGGCTGAGCGGCAGCATCCGGTTGTCCACCGGCGTCTGCGTCATCATCGACACGAACTCCGTGAAGACGATGTGCAGCTCGTCGACGCCACCCTCTGCGGTGTCCTGCTGGACGGCCGCGATGAGCGGCGCGGCGACCTTCTTGGCGTCCGCGTAGCTCGGGCTGTCGGTGAAGCCGGTCCACGACTCCGCGACCTTGCGCTCGCGGAACCCGTAGTAGGCGACACCCTTGCGGCCGACGATGTACGTGTCGACCTCCTTGCCCTCGCCGCGCAGCCGCTCGGTGAGCCGGTCGGCCTGCTTGATGGCGTTGGAGGAGTAGCCGCCGGCCAGACCGCGGTCGCTCGTGACGAGCAGGACCGCGGCACGGGTCGGGGTGTCCGCCTCCGTGGTCAGCGGGTGGTTGGTGTTCGATCCGGTCGCCACCGCCGTGACCGCGCGGGTGAGCTCGGTCGCGTACGGCGTGGAGGCCGCCACCTTGCGCTGCGCCTTGACGATGCGCGAGGCGGCGATCATCTCCATCGCCTTGGTGATCTTCTTCGTCGCGGTGACGGACCGGATGCGACGCTTGTAGACCCGGAGCTGCGCTCCCATGAGTCAGGTCCCTTCCGTCGTCACTTCGAGGCGGCCGGGGCGTCCTCGGCAAGGAGCTTGCCGTCCGACGTCTCGAACTGCTTCTTGAACGCGGCGATGGCGTCGCCGACGGCCTGGAGGGTGTCGTCCGACATCTTGGCGCCCTCGCGGATGGAGGTCATCAGGCCCTTGTGGTCGCGGTGCAGGTAGTCCAGCAGCTCGCGCTCGAAGCGGCGGATGTCGTTGACCGGGACGTCGTCCATCTTGCCCGTGGTGCCGGCCCAGACGGAGACGACCTGGTTCTCGGTCGCCATCGGCTGGTACTGCGGCTGCTTCAGCAGCTCGACCATGCGCTTACCGCGCTCCAGGGCGGCCTTCGACGCGGCGTCCAGGTCGGAACCGAAGGCGGCGAACGCCTCCAGCTCGCGGTACTGGGCGAGGTCCACGCGGAGACGGCCGGAGACCTGGCGCATCGCCTTGTGCTGGGCGGAGCCACCGACACGGGAGACCGAGATACCGACGTTCAGGGCCGGGCGCTGACCGGCGTTGAACAGGTCGGACTCCAGGAAGCACTGGCCGTCGGTGATGGAGATGACGTTGGTCGGGATGAACGCCGAGACGTCGTTGGCCTTGGTCTCGACGATCGGCAGACCGGTCATCGAGCCGGCACCCATGTCGTCGGAGAGCTTGGCGCAGCGCTCCAGCAGACGCGAGTGCAGGTAGAAGACGTCACCCGGGTAGGCCTCACGGCCCGGCGGACGGCGCAGCAGCAGGGACACGGCGCGGTAGGCGTCGGCCTGCTTCGAGAGGTCGTCGAAGACGATGAGGACGTGCTTGCCCTCGTACATCCACTGCTGACCGATGGCCGAGCCGGTGTAGGGCGCGAGGAACTTGAAGCCGGCCGGGTCGGACGCCGGGGCGGCGACGATGGTCGTGTACTCCAGGGCGCCGGCCTCCTCCAGCGCGCCGCGCACGGACGCGATGGTGGAGCCCTTCTGGCCGATGGCGACGTAGATGCAGCGGACCTGCTTCTTCGGGTCGCCCGAGCGCCAGTTGTCGCGCTGGTTGATGATCGTGTCGACGGCCAGGGCGGTCTTGCCGGTCTGGCGGTCACCGATGATCAGCTGACGCTGGCCACGGCCGATCGGGGTCATCGCGTCGACGGCCTTGTAGCCGGTCTCCATCGGCTCGTGCACCGACTTGCGCTGCATGACCGTGGGGGCCTGCAGCTCAAGGGCGCGGCGGCCGCTGGTCTCGATCTCGCCGAGGCCGTCGATCGGGTTGCCGAGCGGGTCGACGACCCGGCCCAGGTACCCCTCGCCGACGGCGACGGACAGGACCTCGCCGGTACGGGTGACCGACTGGCCCTCCTCGATGCCGCTGAACTCACCGAGGACAATGGCACCGATCTCGCGCTCCTCGAGGTTGAGGGCGAGGCCGAGGGTGCCGTCCTCGAACTTCAGCAGCTCGTTCGCCATGGTCGAGGGCAGACCCTCGACCTTCGCGATGCCGTCGCCGGCCAGGCTGACCGTACCGACCTCCTCGCGCGAGGCCGCGTCCGGCTTGTACGACTGGACAAAGTTCTCCAGCGCGTCCCGGATCTCCTCCGGCCGGATCGTGAGCTCCGCCATCTGGGTTCCCTGCTCTCCTTGTTGGGCCCGAAGTATCTTTGGGGGATCTGGGGGCTCCCCCCAGAACTTCTGCATCCTGTGCACGGCCCAACCGGGCCGTAGGTAACGCTTGTTGAGTTGGTGGCCTCAGCCGGCCAGCCGCCGGGCCGCCTCTGCGAGACGGTTCACGACGGTGCCGTCGATGACCTCGTCGCCGACGCGGACCGTGATCCCGCCGAGGACCGTGGGGTCCACGTCCAGGTTCAGGTGCATCTGCCGGCCGTACAGCTTCGCCAGTACGGCGCCGAGGCGCTGCTTCTGCTGGTCGGTGAGCGGCACCGCCGAGGTGACCACCGCGACCATCCGGTCCCGGCGCGCCGCGGCGAGCTTGGACAGGGAGTCGAGTCCCGCCTCCAGGCTACGTCCCCGCGGCTGCGTCACAAGACGCACGACGAGCCGCTCGGTGGCCGGATTGGCCTTGCCGCCGAGCAGGCTGCGCAGCAGCTCGCCCTTGGCGGACGCGGTGGCGGCCTTGTCGGTCAGCGCGGCCCGCAGCTCGGTGCTGGACGCGACGATCCGGCCGAACCGGAACAGCTCGTCCTCGACGTCGTCCAGCGCGCCGGCCTTCTGCGCCGCGGAGAGGTCGGCGGTGTTCGCCAGCGCCTCCAGCGCGTCGACCAGGTCGCGCGAGTACGACCAGCGGGAGCGGACCATGCCGGAGACCAGGTCGACGGCTTCCCCGCCCACCTGACCGCTCAGCAGTCGCGCGGCCAGCTCGGCCTTGGCCTCGCCGGCCTGCGCCGGGTCGGTCAGGACCCGACGCAGCGATACCTCGCGGTCGAGCAGCGCGGTGACGGCGGCCAGATCGCCGGCGAGCTTCGCCACGTCGACCGACGTGTTGTCGGTCAGCGCGTCGAGACGCTCGCGGGCGGCGGCCAGTGCCTCGCGGCTCGCTCCGTTCATCGGGCGGCCTCGGCCTTCTCCTCGAGCTCGTCGAGGAAGCGGTCGATGGTGCGGCTCTGGCGGGCGACGTCCTCGAGGGACTCGCCGACCAGCTTGCCGGCCAGGTCGGTGGCGAGCTTGCCCACGTCCTGGCGCAGCGCGGTCGCCGCGGCCTTGCGGTCGGCCTCGATCTGGGCGTGGCCGGCCGCGATGATCTCCTCGCGCTGGCGCTGGCCCTCCGCCTTCATCTCCTGGATGATCGCGGCGCCCTGCTCCTGCGCCTCCTGACGCAGCCGCGCGGCCTCGTGACGGGCCTCGGCGAGCTGAGCCTTGTACTGCTCCAGCACACTCTGGGCTTCGATCTGGGCCGACTCGGCCTTCTCGATGCCGCCCTCGATGGCCTCGCGACGCTCGTCCAGAACCTTGTTGATGTTCGGGAGGAGCTTCTTGGCCAGGAAGCCGAAGACGATGACGAAGGCGATCAGGCCGATGACGAGCTCGTCGAGATGCGGGATCAGAGGAGGCTGGGGCTCCTCCGCTGCCGCAAGGAACAGAGCGTTCACATCAGTGCCTTCCGTGAAAGGGGTTGGTCTGCCGGTCCGGATCAGGCGGACGGGTAGACGAAGCCCATGACGATGCCGATGAGGGCGAGCGCCTCACAGAAGGCGAAACCCATGATCTGGTTGGTACGGATCAGACCGGCCGCCTCGGGCTGGCGGGCGAGGGCCTGGGTGCCGTTACCGAAGATGATGCCGACGCCGACGCCGGGGCCGATGGCCGCGAGGCCGTAGCCGATGGAGGCGACGTTTCCGGTGACAGCGGCGAGGTTGTCGAGAGCGGACATGCCGGTTCTTCCTTCTCTTTCAAGGATCCGGTGGGGGTTGGCCACCGGACGTCTGGTGGTTTGGGGTGGCGGGGGGCCGGGCCGATCAGTGGTGCTCGGCGAGCGCGCCCTGCACGTAGTTGCAGGCCAGGAGGACGAAGACGTACGCCTGGACGGCCTGGATGAAGAGCTCGAAGGCGGTCATCACGACGACCATCACGAACGACGTGGCCGCGTAGGCGATGCCGATGCCGTTCAGCAGGTACCAGCTCGCCAGCGAGAACATCACGATCAGCAGGTGACCGGCGAACATGTTCGCGAACAGTCGCACCGCGTGCGTGAAGGGCCGGATGATCAGGTTCGAGAAGAACTCGAGGAACACGATCAGCGGCAGAATCGCGCCGAGCGACTTGTCGTAGCCGGTGATGTTCTTCCAGCCACCCACGAAGCCGTGCTTCTTGAAGGTGAGGCTGACCCACATCACGTAGACGATCAGGGCGAGGCCGGCCGGGAAGGCGATCAGCGAGGTGACCGGGAACTGGGCGAGCGGAATGATCGACCAGAGGTTCATGACCCAGACGAAGAAGAACAGCGACACCATGAAGGGGACGTACTTCTCGCCGTCCTTCTTGCCGATGATCTCGTAGACGATGCCGCGGCGCACGAAGTCGTACCCGGCCTCGCCGACCATCTGGAGCTTGCCCGGGACGAGCTTCGGCTTCGCGAAGGCGGCCCAGAAGAACCCGACGATCAGGATCGAGCCCAGCAGGGCCAGCAGCATCGGCTTCGTGAACTCGAAACCGCCGATGTTGGCGATGGGCTCGTACATGAACGTGTGGAGGCCCGGCGCCGGGAAGCCGCATCCGGTGAAGATGTGACAGCTCGGGTCGAAGGCAAGCGTCTGGTCAGCACTCACCGCGGGCTCCTTCAGCGTGGCGCATAGGTACGGCAACCTCGTTGTGTCGGCGCGGCATGGAGCCGCGGTTCGGCACTGGACTGGTCTTACGGATAAGGGGGCGGCGGTTCGGCGTCGAGCCTCGCGCTGGGACAGGCGTCAGCTCGGATGCCCGCGCCCGCAGTGCCGCAGTTGGCACCGGACGATAGCAGCATCTCGAACGCGCATTTATCCCGGCCCTACCTCTCACGTCGTGGACCCCGATTTCTCGGGCTCGACGTAGAGGACCTTGGCTTTCATGTACGCACGCGCCTGCGCCGCGACCCAGACGACGGTCGTCGCGAGCAGCGTGAGACTGAATGCCTTGAAGTCGAAGAGCGTGGTGCCCTTCAGCAGGCTCAGGAAGATGAAGAGCACCAGCAGCTGGGCCGTGTACAGCATGAGGCCCATGGCCTGGAAGAGCTGCGGCATCGACTTTGCCGTCCGCTGCAGCACCACGAGCCCGATGCCCATGAAGAAGACGACGACGAGCGTGCCGGCGACGGCGCCGATGGCTCCCTCGCCACCGGCGACCACGCCGCTGACGACGGTCGCGATGGCGCCGGCGGCAACGGCTGGTACGGCGGTGTGCAGGAGGGTGCGGGCGTCGTTGGACGGCATGGCGGCATCTCCGCTTGCTGGTGGGGGCAGTGGTGTCGTCATGGACGAGCGTAAGCCCGGTCCGAGGTGGGTCTCGGGGCCCAGGAACCGTCGCACTACGGTCCCTCGACTGTGTCGCCGGGTACTCGTGAACGGTATCACAAACTATTTGAATAGGTCTTTACTCAGAGGTGTGCCAACTCTCACACATGAGAGTGACACCGCGCGTGTGTGCGCGACAGCGCGCCCTTATGGGTGGTAATGGGCGCATCCGCGGCTTTCGTCAACCGCGCGTTCCGGCCTTCCGCCGGTCGGGCAGGGTGGAACGGGCGCCCAGCGCGGTCGCTCCGTTGACACCCGCCGGGACGGGCACCCGCTCCTCGCCCCCCTCCTCGTACGCGACCGAGGGCAGCGGTTCCACCGCCGGCTTGCGGCGCCGGTAGCGCGGCGGAACGAACGACTCCGCCCAGCGCGGGGCGCGCGGCGTGAAGCGGGGCAGCAGCAGGAGCACCAGGCCGATCGCGGAGAGCGCGACGATCACCAGCACGATCCACATCGACGCCGAGTGCACCGAGTAGGCCAGCGTGCCGAAGGCGATCAGCGCCGACCAGAAGTACATGATCAGCACGGCGCGGCTGTGCGAGTGCCCGATCTCCAGCAGCCGGTGGTGCAGGTGCCCCCGGTCCGCGGCGAACGGCGACTGGCCGTTCCAGGTGCGGCGCACGATGGCGAGGACCAGGTCGGCCATCGGGATCGCGATGATCGTCAGCGGCAGCAGCAGCGGGATGAAGACCGGCAGCGCGGCGTGCGTGGCCTGGCGGGTCGAGCCCTCGAAGATCTTCAGCGCGTCGGGGTCGACCTGGCCGGTGATGGAGATGGCGGAGGCGGCGAGGACGAGGCCGATCAGCATCGAGCCGGAGTCGCCCATGAAGATCCGCGCCGGGTGCATGTTGTGCGGCAGGAAGCCCAGGCACATGCCCATGAGGATCACCGCGAAGAGCGTCGCCGGGGCGGCGGCCTCGATCGTGTACCCGAACCAGATCCGGTACGCGTAGAGGAAGAACGCGGCCGCGGCGATGCAGACCATGCCGGCCGCGAGGCCGTCGAGACCGTCGACGAAGTTCACCGCGTTGATGGTGATGACCACCAGGGCGACGGTCAGCAGCGTGCCCTGCCACTGGGTGAGCGCGACCGTGCCGACGCCGGGGATCGGCAGCCACAGGATGGTCAGACCCTGCATCACCATCACGCCCGCGGCGATCATCTGCCCGCCGAGCTTGATCAGCGCGTCGATCTCGAACTTGTCGTCCAGCACGCCGATCAGCCAGATCAGCGCGGCGCCCGACAGCAGGGCCCGCGGCTCGTTCGACAGCTCGAAGACGCTGTTGAGGTTGTGCAGGTGGTCCGCGACGAGCAGGCCGGCGCACAGCCCGAAGAACATGGCGATGCCGCCGAGCCGCGGCGTCGGTTCTCGGTGTACGTCGCGGGCACGGATCTCCGGCATCGCGCCGGCCGCGATGGCGAACTTCCGCACCGGACCGGTCAGCAGATAGGTCACCGCGGCCGTGACACAGAGCGTCAGCAGGTAATCACGCACGGGCTGCCCCACAGGAATCGCTGGCCATCTCAGCCCCACACCCTAGTCCCGATGGCCCTGTGCTTGAGGACACGCGGGCGGCGGCTACGGTTCCACGGCCCCGCTTCTACCCCGGATACGGGGGAAATCCTTCGGCGAGTTCACGCACATCGGAGCGGACGCGCGGCGCCTTCTCGGCGTCGTCCGCCCGCAGCGCCGCCGTGAACAGCGCGCCGATCCGCGCCATCTCCGCGGTGCCCATCCCCTGCGTCGTCACGGCCGCCGTGCCGAGGCGGATGCCGCGCCCGTCGCCGTACGGCAGGGCGCAGGTGTCCAGCACGATGCCGCAGGCCGCCAGGCGGGCCTTGGCGACGCGCCCGTCCACGCCCAGGGGCGTGGCGTCGGCGGAGATCAGGTGGGTGTCGGTGCCGCCGGTGGTGACGGCGAACCCCTCGGCGGCGAGCGCCTCCGCGAGCGCCCGCGCGTTCGCCACGACCCGCCGGACGTACGCGCGGTACTCGTCGGTGGCCGCCTCCGCGAACGCCACCGCCTTCGCCGCGATCGTGTGCATCTGCGCGCCGCCCTGCGTGAACGGGAACACCGCCCGGTCCATCCGCTCCGCGAGCTCCGCGCCGCACAGCACCATGCCGCCGCGCGGCCCGCGCAGCACCTTGTGCGTGGTCGCGCAGACGACGTCGGCGTACGGGACGGGGCTGGGCGCCACGCCGCCCGCGACCAGCCCGATGGGGTGGGCGGCGTCGGCGATCAGGCAGGCCCCGACCTCGTCGGCGATCTCGCGGAAGGCCGCGTAGTCGAGGTGCCGGGGGTACGAGATCGAGCCGCAGACGATCGCCTTCGGCCGGTGTTCGTGGGCGAGGACGCGGACCTGGTCGTAGTCGACGAGCCCGGACTCGGCGTCGACGCCGTACGGGACGAAGTCGAACCAGCGGCCGGAGAAGTTGGCCGGTGCGCCGTGGGTGAGGTGCCCGCCGTACTGCAGGCCCATCGCCAGGACGGTGTCCCCAGGCCTCAGCAGCGCCGCGTACGCCGCGAGGACGGCCTGCGAGCCGGAGTGGGCCTGGACGTTCGCGTGGTCCGCCCCGAAGAGCGCGGTGGCCCGCTCGACGGCGAGCCGCTCGGCGGCGTCCGCGAACTCGCAGCCGCCGTGGTAGCGGGCGCCGGGGTAGCCCTCGGCGTACTTGTTGGCGAGCGGCGAACCGAGGGCGGCGAGCACGGCGGGCGAGACGAAGTTCTCGGCGGCGATCAGCTGCAGCCCGTCGGCCTGCCGCCGCGCCTCGCCGGCCAGTACGTCGGCGATCTGGGGGTCCTGCCGGCGCAGGGCGTCGGCATCCGGGCCGTACGCGGCGAGACGCGCGTCGGCGGCGGCAGCAGCGGTGACCGGCATCTGTGGCTCCAGGCGTGGGCGTGCCCCCGTATCCAGGCTCCAATGTAGGCCCGCGCCCCGCTCGGCGCCGCGTGAAAGGCCCGCGAGAGCGCCTCAGCGCGGCGTCGGCACCCCCACGAGGCCGGTCAGCGCGGCGTCGGCACCCCCGTCAGCGCCGTCACCACCGGGTCCAGCGCCTGCTGGAGCCCCTTTCCGACGCGCCCCTCGCGCTGCTCGGCCCAGGGGGCCTCGCATGCTTCGGGACGCTGCGCCGGACTCCGTCCGGCGGGAGATCCGGTCAGCGCGGCGTCGGCACCCCCACGAGGCCGGTCAGCGCGGCGTGGGCACCCCGGTCAGCGCCGTCACCACCGGATCCAGCGCCTGCTGGATCTCGTCGCCGATCGAGCGGAAGAACGTGATCGGCGCCCCGTACGGGTCGTTGACCTCGTCCGCCTCCGCGCTCGGGGCCAGCAGCCAGCCGCGCAGGGCCGCCGCCGCGCGGACCAGGGCGCGGGCGCGTTCGACCACGCCGTCGCTCGACGGGTCGGGGAGCGTGGCCGGGTCTATCGCCCGCACCAGGCGGGTGAACTCCTTCAGGGTGAAGGTGCGCAGGCCCGCGCTGTGGCCCATCGAGATGACCTGCGCCCGGTGGTCGCGCGTCGCCGTGAGGACCAGGTCCGCGCGGATGACGTGCTCGTCGAGCAGCTCGCGGCCGACGAAGCCGCTCGCGTCCGCGCCGAAGTCGGCGAGGACGATCTCGGCGTTGGCCTCCATGGGGGCGCCCTCGTGGCCCCAGGTGCCGGCGCTCTCCACGACCAGGCCGCCGCCCAGGGGGTCGCCCAGGCGGTCGCAGAGGAAATGGCGGGTCAGCCGCTCGGTGATGGGCGAGCGGCAGACGTTGCCGGTGCTGACGTGGAGGATGCGGAAGGTGTCGGTCTCCGTGCCGCCTATGCCACGCCCCTCAGGGGCGGTCAATTGGCCACCTCGAGATCGGGTACCACCTTGCGCAGCTCGTCCGCGGAGAGCGCGCCCGCGCGCAGCAGGACCGGGACCTTGCCGGTGACGTCGACGATCGACGACGGGACGTTGCCGGGCGTCGGGCCGCCGTCCAGGTAGACCGAGACGGAGTCGCCGAGCATGCCCTGCGCGGCGTCGCAGTCCTCGGGGGACGGGTGCCCGGTGAGGTTCGCCGAGGAGACGGCCATCGGGCCGACCTCGGTGAGCAGCTCGATGGCGACCGGGTGCAGCGGCATCCGGATCGCGACGGTGCCGCGGGTGTCGCCGAGGTCCCACTGGAGGGACGGCTGGTGCTTGGTGACCAGGGTCAGCGCGCCGGGCCAGAAGGCGTCGACGAGCTCCCACGCCTGCTCGGAGAAGTCCGTGACCAGGCCGTGCAGGGTGTTGGGCGAGCCGATCAGGACCGGGGTCGGCATGTTGCGGCCGCGCCCCTTGGCCGCCAACAGGTCGGCGACGGCCTCCGCGCTGAAGGCGTCCGCACCGATCCCGTACACGGTGTCGGTGGGCAGCACGACGAGCTCGCCGCGGCGGACGGCGGACGCGGCCTCACGCAGGCCGGTCGTGCGGTCGGTCGCGTCGTTGCAGTCGTATCGCCGAGCCATTTAACGGGCCTCCTCGTACACGTACACGGTCTCGTGTGTCATGGCGTCGCCTTGCGCGCGGTCGCGAAGCGCGGGCGGTTGTTCAGGTCCGGGTGGTCGGCAGCGTCCGTCCAGCCGGCTTCCTCGTTGAAGATCCACGGCACCTGGCCGCCCTGGGTGTCGGCGTGCTCGATGACCACGAGGCCGCCGGGACGCAGCAGGCGGTGGGCGGTGCGCTCGATGCCGCGGATGGTGTCGAGGCCGTCCTCGCCGGAGAAGAGCGCCATCTCCGGGTCGTGGTCGCGGGCCTCGGGGGCGACGTACTCCCACTCGGTGAGGGGGATGTACGGCGGGTTGGAGATGACCAGGTCGACCTGGCCGTCGAGCTCGGGGAGGGCGGACAGGGCGTCGCCGTGGTGGACGGTGACCCTGGACCCCTCGGCGTTCTTGCGCGCCCACACCAGGGCGTCCTCGGACAGCTCCACGGCGTGCACGCGGGAGCGCGGCACCTCCTGGGCCATGGCGAGGGCGATGGCGCCGGAGCCGGTGCACAGGTCGACGATGAGCGGCTCGACGACGTCCATCGCGCGGACGGCGTCTATGGCCCACCCGACGACCGACTCCGTCTCCGGGCGCGGTACGAAGACGCCGGGGCCGACCTGGAGCTCCAGGTAGCGGAAGAAGGCCCGTCCGGTGATGTGCTGGAGCGGCTCGCGGGCCTCGCGCCGGGCGATGGTCTCCCAGTAGCGGGCGTCGAAGTCCGCGTCCTTGACGGTGTGCAGCTCTCCCCGCTTGACGCCGTGCACGAACGCGGCGAGCTCCTCGGCGTCGAAGCGCGGTGAGGGTACGCCGGCGTCGGCCAGCCGCTGGGTGGCCTGGGCCACCTCGGCAAGCAGCAGAGTGCGGGGGCCTGGGGGTCGTCCCCCAGAATGTCGCTGCACGCTGGTCCTCCGTACGGGGATGTGTCTTACGCGGCCGCGGCGAGCTTCGCCGCGGAGTCGGCGTCGACGCAGGCCTGGATCACGGCGTCCAGGTCGCCGTCGAGCACCTGGTCCAAGTTGTACGCCTTGAAGCCGACCCGGTGGTCCGAGATGCGGTTTTCCGGGTAGTTGTACGTCCGGATCTTCTCGGACCGGTCGACGGTGCGCACCTGGCTGCGGCGCGCGTCCGCGGCGTTGCGCTCGGCCTCCTCCTGGGCGGCGGCGAGCAGCCTGGAGCGCAGGATACGCATGGCCTGCTCCTTGTTCTGGAGCTGGCTCTTCTCGTTCTGGCAGGAGGCGACGATGCCGGTCGGCAGGTGGGTGATGCGGACGGCCGAGTCGGTGGTGTTGACGGACTGGCCGCCGGGGCCGGAGGACCGGTAGACGTCGATGCGCAGGTCGTTGGCGTGGATCTCGACGTCGATCTCCTCGGCCTCCGGGGTCACGAGGACACCGGCGGCGGAGGTGTGGATGCGGCCCTGCGACTCGGTGGCCGGCACGCGCTGCACGCGGTGCACGCCGCCCTCGTACTTCAGGCGCGCCCAGACGCCCTGGCCGGGCTCGGTCGCGCCGTTGCCGCCCTTGGTCTTCACGGCGACCTGGACGTCCTTGTAGCCGCCCAGCTCGGACTCGGTGGCGTCGATGATCTCGGTCTTCCAGCCGACGCGCTCGGCGTACCGGAGGTACATGCGCAGCAGGTCGCCGGCGAAGAGGGCGGACTCGTCGCCGCCCGCGCCCGCCTTGATCTCCAGGATGACGTCCTTGTCGTCGCTGGGGTCGCGCGGGACCAGCAGCAGGCGCAGCTTCTCGGTGAGCTGCTCGCGCTGCTTCTCCAGCTCCTTGACCTCGGCGGCGAAGTCGGGGTCGTCGGCCACGAACCCCTTGGCCGTCTCGATGTCCTCGCCGGTCTGCTTCCAGGCGCGGTAGGTGGCGACGATCGGGGTCAGCTCGGCGTAGCGCTTGTTGAGCTTGCGCGCGTTGGCCTGGTCGGCGTGGACGGAGGGGTCCGCGAGCTTCTTCTCGAGGTCGGCGTGTTCGCCGATCAGTTCCTCGACCGCCTCGAACATCGGTGCTCCTGGTTTTCGTACGCGGGTTGGTGGCTGCTGCGGGAGTGAGACGGCAAACGCCGGTCCCGGCCGCCCCTCGCCGGGGCGGCCGGAGACCGGCGCAGGGGCTCGCTACTTGGCGGAGCCGGCAGCCTTCTTGCCGAAGCGGGCCTCGAAGCGGGCCACACGGCCACCGGTGTCGAGGATCTTCTGCTTGCCCGTGTAGAACGGGTGGCACTCGGAGCAGACCTCGGCACGGATGTTGCCGCCCTGGATCGTGCTACGGGTGGTGAACGACGCGCCACAGGTGCAGCTGACCTGCGTCTCGACGTACTCGGGGTGGATGTCGCGCTTCAAGGTGTCTCCTAGTTTCGGGAGGGCGCCGGGTCGCACGGGCGGGATGCGCGTGCGTGAACCGGGGCCGACGTACCAGTCTGCCAGGACCGGCCGTATCTCCCAAAACCGGGGTGGGTCCGAATCTATTCCGGAGCCGTTCCCGAGCCGGTCCGGGCTACTCGACCACGCCCTGGGCCGTGCCCGTGGCGGCGTCCTTCGTGGCGGACGCGGGGATCGGCCGGTCCTGCCGCAGGGCGGTCCACACCTGCTGGGACTGGGCCTGGAGCGGGACGACGCGGTTGAGGTCGGCGGGGTCGTACCGCACCGGCAGCGTGATCATGTGGACGTCGTCGGGGCCGAGCTGCTGCAGGCCGCGGGCGAAGCCGACGAGCTCCTTGACGGTGTCGAGCTCCGCGTCGGGCGTGATGGCCTTGGTGGCGGTGTCGGCGAGGCCCCAGAGCTTCTGGGGGCTGGTGAAGACGCCGACGCTCTTGACCTGCTCGATGAAAGCCTTGATGAACGCCTGCTGGAGCTGGATGCGGCCGAGGTCGCTGCCGTCGCCGACGCCCTTGCGGGTGCGTACGAGGCCGAGGGCCTGCTCGCCGGTCAGGGTGTGCGTGCCGGCCGCCAGGTCGAGGTGGCTGGACGGGTCCTTGATCGGCTTGGTGGTGGTGACCTCGACGCCGCCGAGCTCGTCGATGAGCTTCTTGAAGCCGGTGAAGTCGACCTCGATGTAGTGGTCCATGCGGATGCCGGACATCGCCTCGACGGTCTTGACCGCGCAGGCCGGGCCGCCGACCTCGTACGCCGTGTTGAACATGGCCTTGCGCTGCCCGGGGACGGCCCGGCCGGTCTTGTCGGTGCAGTCGGGCCGCTCGACGATCGTGTCGCGCGGTACGGAGACGACGCTGGCCTTCCGGTGGCCCTCGTGGACGTGGAGGATCATCGCGGTGTCGGAGCGGGCGGCGCCCTCGTCGCGGCCGTAGGCGCCGTTGGCACCGGCGCGGGTGTCGGAGCCGAGGACGAGGATGTCCATCGAGCCGTTGTCGACGTCCTCGGGGCGGTCGTCGTCGCGCAGCTGGGCGTTGATGTCGACGCTGTCGATGTTGCCGTTGAGGGTGACGTAGCCGTAGGCCAGTCCGCCGCCGCCGACGACCGCCAGTCCCGCCGCCGACCAGGCGGCGACGCGGACCGCCCTGCGGCCCTTGGCGGGCGGCTTGCGGCGGCGTCCGGTGGCGCGTATTCGGCTGTGGCTGCGGTCCTGCTGGGCCATGGGTGTCCTCGGTCTCGTGGTCTTCGGTCTCCCGTCCTCCCCCTGCCGCGTCAGACGGGGAAGCGGCCCACAGGGTTGCACGCACTTCTGAGAGGTGTTTGAGAAAGCGCTGTGCCCACCGTGCGGGGCACGGTGGGCACAGGTGCTCTTCTTCCCAGGTCACAGGCGGGACGCGGGCGGGTTGAGGGCCCGGCCCGACTGTGACGCGGATCTCCGGCGGACCGGGGTCACGCCACGGTCCGCCGAAGACGTCAGCCGAAGATGTTGAAGGCGTTCCAGCCGCTGCCGATCTTCGTGCGCGGCGAGAAGGGCGCCGAGGCGGAGCCACGGCCGGCGTAGAACCACAGCACGCCGTCCTTGTCGCGGGCGAACAGGTCGGCCCGGCCGTCACCGTTCACGTCGCCGGTGGCGGCGTACGCGGTGAAGTTCCAGCCCGTGCCGACGAACGTCCGCTTCCCGAAGGGAGCGCTCGCGGAGCCACGGCCCGGGTAGACGTACAGCGACCCGGAGGAGTCCCGCGCCAGCAGGTCCGCCTTGCCGTCACCGGTGTAGTCGCCCTTGCCCGTGAGGGTGAGGACGCCCCAGCCGGAGCCGACCTGGACGCGCTTGCCGAAGGTGCCGTTGCCACGGCCCGGGTAGGTCCACATGACGCCGGCGGTGTCGACGGCGAGCAGGTCGGCCTGCGCGTCGCCGGTGACGTCGCCGGGCAGGGTGATGGACTTCATCGCGCCCCAGCCGCCGCCGATGCGGGTCGCGACGTACTCGCCCGCGGCGAAGTCCGGGTGGAACCAGTGCAGATCACCGTTGGTCGTGCGCACGATGAACTCGGCGTAATTGTCCCGCTGCAGGTCGGCCTGACGGATCAGGTTCGTCCCGGACCAGTCGCCGAGGGAGGCACGGCCACCGACGGTGGTCCCCCGCGAGTAGTACTCGAAGAGCTCGCCCCCGCTCGTCCGGGCGAGGAGGTCCGCCCGGCCGTCGAAGTTGAGGTCCGTGTCGTCGATCCGCGGGTTGATGCGGCCCGTGTAGGTGCTGGTCTTGGCGTAGACGCCGTACGCGCCCGACTCGACGCAGTCCTCGACGCCCCACGAGACGACACCGGCGATACGGCCGTTGACGACCAGCGGGCCGCCGGAGTCGCCGTTGCACGGCGAGACGGTGCCGGCGTCCTGGCCGGAGGCCGGCTCGCCCGCGCAGACCATGTTGCCCGCGACGAAGTGGGAGCCGAAGTACGCCGAGCAGGAGCTGTCGGCCCGCATCGGCACGGTGGCCTTCTGCAGGACCTCGGCCGACTCGTCGCTGGTGGAGCTGATCCGGCCCCAGCCGTAGACGGTGCCCGGCGTGCCCGCCTTGTACGACAAGGTGTCGTCGGCCGACGTCGTCTGGAGCGTCCGGTACGGCAGCGGGGTGTCGAGCGTCAGGACCGCGACGTCACCGTTGATGGTGGTGTCGTTGTACGCCGGGTTCACCCACTGGCGGGCGACGCCGACGGCCATGCCCTCGTCGGTCGTGTAGAACAGCTTCTCCGTACCGCCGACCACCGTGCCGTTGAGGGCCCAGTTCACGCCGTACACGCAGTGCGCGGCGGTGAGGACCTTGTTCGGCGCGACCAGCGAGCCACCGCAGAAGAAGCCGGTGCCGTCGGCGGGGTCGTAGTAGTACAGCTGCACCATCCACGGCGCCTCGGCGATCGACGCCGGCTGGCCGCTGATGATCTTCGGGTCGACCGTGGAGGACGACGACGAGCCGCTCGGGGCGGGCTTCTCCCCCGTGGCACCGGCGTCTTCCTCCGGCCCGTCCTTCTTGAGTACGGACTTGACACCCTCGACCCGTGCCCGCAGCTCCGCCTCGGAAGACGTGGGCAGCGGGCGCACGGTCCGCTCGCCGGACAGCGGCTGGGTGTCGGTCGCCTGGGCGGGGGCGCCGCCGAGCAGCGCACCTCCCAGGGCGAATGCGGCGGCAGCCGCGGGAAGGGCTATGCGCGCCCTCCGCTGAGCAGATGTCACTCAGAAACTCCTCTCGATGTCCGCGCAGGGAGGAGAGGAGCCACGGAAGGCCACCGGAAAGAAGGCAACGGCGCGGAGCGGCCCGGTGTTTCAGGGCGCGGCTCCGTCGACTCAGTGAGCGCATTCGTAAATGCGTTCCCCCCCACTACGACGCGCTGATCCTACAACGCCGAACCGCCCCCGTCACTGGCGTAACGGGGGCGGTTCAATGCTTCCTGACGGATCGTCAGTCGTTGCCGTTTCCGGCCGACGGCGTCGTCTTCTGGATCTGGAGCAGGAACTCGGCGTTCGACTTCGTCTGCTTCATCTTGTCGAGCAGCAGCTCGATCGCCTGCTGCTGGTCGAGCGCGTGCAGCACCCGGCGCAGCTTCCAGACGATGGCGAGCTCATCGCTGCCGAGGAGGATCTCCTCCTTGCGCGTACCGGACGCGTCGACGTCGACGGCCGGGAAGATGCGCTTGTCGGCGAGCTTCCGGTCGAGCTTGAGCTCCATGTTGCCGGTGCCCTTGAACTCCTCGAAGATCACCTCGTCCATGCGCGAGCCGGTGTCGACCAGCGCGGTGGCCAGGATGGTCAGCGAGCCGCCGTCCTCGATGTTGCGCGCGGCGCCGAAGAAGCGCTTCGGCGGGTAGAGCGCGGTCGAGTCGACACCACCGGACAGGATGCGGCCGGAGGCGGGGGCGGCGAGGTTGTACGCGCGGCCCAGGCGGGTGATGGAGTCGAGCAGGACGACCACGTCGTGACCCAGCTCCACGAGGCGCTTGGCGCGCTCGATGGCCAGCTCGGCGACGGTGGTGTGGTCCTCGGCCGGGCGGTCGAAGGTCGAGGAGATGACCTCGCCCTTGACCGACCGCTGCATGTCGGTGACCTCTTCCGGACGCTCGTCGACGAGGACGACCATCAGGTGGCACTCGGGGTTGTTGTGGGTGATCGCGTTGGCGATCGCCTGCATGATCATGGTCTTGCCGGTCTTCGGCGGGGCCACGATCAGGCCTCGCTGGCCCTTGCCGATCGGCGACACGAGGTCGATGATCCGCGTGGTCAGCACACCCGGGTCGGTCTCCAGACGGAGGCGGTCCTGCGGGTAGAGCGGCGTCAGCTTGTTGAACTCGGGACGGCCGCGGCCGGAGTCGGCGGCCATGCCGTTGGCCGAGTCCAGGCGGACCAGCGCGTTGAACTTCTCGCGGCGCTCGCCCTCCTTGGGCTGGCGCACGGCGCCGGTGACGTGGTCGCCCTTGCGCAGGCCGTGCTTGCGGACCTGGGCGAGGGAGACGTACACGTCGTTCGGGCCGGGCAGGTAGCCGGAGGTCCGGATGAACGCGTAGTTGTCGAGGATGTCCAGGATGCCCGCGACCGGGATCAGGACGTCGTCCTCGGAGACCTGCGGCTCACCGGCGGCGAAGTCGTCGCGGCCACGGCGGCCACGGCGGTCGCGGTAGCGGCCGCGACGGCCCCGGCGGCCGCCCTCGTCGTCGAAGTCGTCCTGCGGGCCGGTCTGGCCCTGCTGGCCGCCCTGGCGCTGCTGGCGCTGGCCGCCGCCCTGCTGGTCGGCGCCCTCGCCCTTGCCGCGGTCGCGGCGGTCACGCTGGCGGTCGCGGCGCTCCCCGCGCTCCCCGCGCTCGCGGCGGTCCCGGCGGCCGGCCTCGGCGGTGTCGACGGAGGCCTCGGCCTTGGCGTCGCCCTGCGCGTCGGTACGGGGCTCGGTCCGGGTCTCGGTGCGGACGTCGGTCCGGACGTCCGTCCGCACGTCGGCGCGGGCCTCGGTGCGGGTGTCGCCCTCGGGGCTGCCGGCCGGCGCGGTGGCGCGGCGACGGCGGCGCTCGCCGACGGCCTGGTCGTCGGAGGCCGGCTGACCGGGGATCTCGATCTGCTGCTGCGCGACGGGCTGCCCGGCCTTCACGGTCTTGGGCGCGGCGTCGGCCTCCTCGGCCCTGCCGGCCTTCTCCACCTTGTCGGCGGCCTTGGCGGTGGCGGCCTTGGCGGCGGTGGCGCCCTCCTCACCCGTACGGGCCTTGGAGGTGGCGCGGCGCTTCGGCTTGGTCTCGGCGGCTCCGGCCGCACCGGCGGCCGCGCCCCCGGCCTGCGCCTCCTTGATGACCTCGATCAGCTGGCTCTTGCGCATCCGCGCGGTGCCCCTGATGCCGAGGCCGGACGCGACCTGCTGCAGCTCGGCCAGGACCATGCCCTCGAGGCCGGTGCCGGAGCGGCGGCGCCGTGAGGTGGTGCCAGTGGCAGCACCTGCGGCGGGCGCGGGGGTGTCGACGCTGGTGTCGGCAGTCACGCCCATCAGATCGGTGGTGTCGCTCACGAAGGGTCCTTCCCTGGAGCGGACGTCGGCCTTCTGGCTCGGCGACCGGTTGTGCTGTCCGACAGCGGTCCCTGATCTGTGGTCCGTGTCGGGGCGGTGGTCCCGCCGGGTACGGCGGAAAGAGAGATACGTGCTTGGGTCCGGCCCGAGGCCCCCTGCTCGGCCCGCTCCTGGGAAAAGCGAGGGGTGTCGCGCGCCGGTTCCGGAGCGTGCTCGAAACTGCTCAGGCAGGCTGCTCAGGCAGTGGAGGAGGCTCCCGGAAGAATGGTGGTCCCGGAAGGGGACACTCAGCACCGCGCCACAAAGACGTCGGGTGCAGACTTGAGGTTAACACTACCGGCTCCAACAAACATTCCCCCTCTCCCACACCGGCAATCCGTGTTCCGGCGGAGACCTACGGCGCGAGCGGCAGCACGCTCGCGCCCGAGAGGTCGAGGGAGAGCCGGTTGGCCGCCCAGCCCTCGCCCGCCAGGAGCGCGACCTTCTCCGCCGCGCCGTCCTCGGCCAGTGCGAGCACCGTGGGGCCCGCACCGGAGATGACCGCGGGGACGCCGTCCGCGCGCAGTCGGTTCACAAGCGCGACGCTCTCCGGCATCGCGGGGGCCCGGTATTCCTGGTGGAGGCGGTCCTCGGTGGCCGCGAGCAGCAGCTCGGGGCGCCGGGTCAGGGCCTCCACCAGCAGGGCCGCGCGGCCGGCGTTGGCCGCGGCGTCCACATGGGGGACGGTGCGCGGCAGCAGGCCGCGGGCGGTCTCGGTGAGCACCGGCTTCCCGGGGACGAAAACCACCGGAACGATGGAACGCGAGGGTTCCATCCTGATCGCCCGGGCGGCGCCGCCCTCGGTCCAGGCGAGCGTGAAGCCGCCGAGCAGACAGGCGGCGACGTTGTCGGGGTGGCCCTCGATCTCGGTGGCGAGCTCCAGCAGCGCCGCGTCGTCGAGCTTGGCGTCGCCGCCTATGGTCACCGCGCGGGCGGCGACGATGCCGGCGCAGATGGCGGCCGAGGAGGAGCCCAGGCCCCGGCCGTGCGGGATGCGGTTGGCGCAGACGACCTCGAGGCCGCGGGGCTGCCCGCCGAGCAGGTCGAAGGCCGTGCGCAGGGAGCGTACGAGCAGGTGACTCTCGTCGCGCGGGAGCGTGTCGGCACCCTCGCCTGCGATGTCGATGTGCAGCCCGGAGTCGGCGACCCGGACGACGACGTCGTCGTACAGCCCCAGCGACAGGCCGAGGGCGTCGAAGCCCGGGCCGAGGTTGGCGCTGGTGGCGGGGACGCGCACCCGGACGGCGGCGGCGCGGAACGCGGGACCGGCCATCGCTCGATGACTCTCCTTGACTCTGACGACGGGGGTTGTACGAGGCGTACGCAAGACCCGGGGGCCGTATCGGTGTCAACGGCATCAGTACCGCGGCATATGCGGAGGCATACGCGACGGGGTGGGTTCGGTACAGCCTATCGAAGGAAGGTTCTGTGGCGACATAGGGCGCACAGGAGGCGCACGATGCGTGTCGCGAGCCTTCCTGTGCTCCTGTGTCCCGTACTGCGTGGCTTGCGGCTTTCCGGCGTGGCCGAAACGCCTTGCGCGAGGCCGAAGCCCTTACGCGACGCGTGGCCGAAGCGCCTTACACGAGGCCGAGCCGCTCGGCGGCCGCGGCCGCGTCGACGGGGACGGTGACCGGCTGGGGCGCTCCGGCGACCGCCCAGTCGGGGTCCTTCAGGCCGTTGCCGGTGACCGTGCAGACGATCGTCTGGCCGGGGTCGACCTTGCCCTGCTCGGCGGCCTTCAGCAGGCCGGCCACGGAGGCGGCCGACGCCGGCTCGACGAAGACGCCCTCCTGGGAGGCCAACAGGCGGTACGCCCGCAGGATCTCACGGTCCGTCACCTCGTCGATGAAGCCGCCGGACTCGTCGCGGGCGGCGATCGCGTAGTCCCAGGAGGCCGGGTTGCCGATGCGGATCGCGGTGGCGATGGTCGACGGGTCCTTGACGACGTGGCCGCGGACGAGCGGCGCGGAGCCGGAGGCCTGGAAGCCCCACATGCGCGGCCGGCGGGAGGCGATGCCGTCCGTCGCGTACTCGGTGTAACCCTTCCAGTACGCGGTGATGTTGCCGGCGTTGCCGACGGGCAGGACGTGGATGTCGGGGGCGTCGCCCAGCATGTCCACGATCTCGAACGCGGCGGTCTTCTGGCCCTCGATGCGGACCGGGTTGACCGAATTGACCAGCGCGACCGGGTAGTTGTCGGAGAGCGCGCGGGCGAGGTCCAGGCAGTCGTCGAAGTTGCCGTCGACCTGGAGGATCTTCGCGCCGTGGACGAGCGCCTGGCCCATCTTGCCGAGCGCGATCTTGCCCTGCGGCACGAGGACGGCGGAGACCATCCCGGCGCGCACGGCGTACGCGGCCGCGGAGGCCGACGTGTTGCCGGTGGAGGCGCAGATGACGGCCTTCGCGCCCTCCTCCTTGGCCCGGGTGATGGCCATGGTCATGCCCCGGTCCTTGAAGGAGCCGGTCGGGTTCGCGCCCTCGACCTTGAGGTGTACCTCGCAGCCGGTGCGCTCGGAGAGGACCTGGGCCGGGACGAGCGGCGTACCGCCCTCACGGAGCGTGACGACCGGCGTCGTGTCCGTAACCGGAAGGCGGTCCCGGTACTCCTCGATGATGCCGCGCCACTGGTGGGTCCTGGTCATGGGTCCTTACTCCCCTTCAACACGCATGATGCTGGCGACACCGCGCACGGTGTCGAGCTTGCGCAGCGCCTCGACGGTCCCGGAGAGGGCGGCGTCGGGCGCGCGGTGGGTGACGACGACGAGGGAGGCCTCGCCGTCCTTGCCCTGCTGGCGCACCGTATCGATGGATACGCCGTGCTCGGCGAAGACCGTCGCGACCTGGGCGAGGACGCCCGGCTTGTCGGCCACGTCGAGGCTGATGTGGTACCGCGTGACGACGTCGCCCATGGGGCTCACGGGCAGCTGCGTGTACGCGGACTCGCCGGGCCCCGTCGCGTCGTTGAGGCGGTTGCGGCAGACGGCGACGAGGTCGCCGAGGACGGCGGACGCGGTCGGCGAGCCGCCGGCACCGGGCCCGTAGAACATGAGCTGCCCGGCGGCGTCGGCCTCGACGAAGACGGCGTTGTACGCGCCGCGGACGGAGGCCAGCGGGTGGCTGAGCGGGATCATCGCGGGGTGCACGCGCGCGGTGACGGACCCGCCGTCGGCGGCGCGCTCGCAGATGGCGAGCAGCTTGATGGTGCAGCCCATGCGCTTGGCGGAGGCGAAGTCGGCGGCGGTGACCTCGGTCATGCCCTCGCGGTAGACGTCGTCGAGGCGCACGCGCGTGTGGAAGGCGATGCCGGCGAGGATGGCGGCCTTGGCGGCGGCGTCGAAGCCCTCGACGTCGGCGGTCGGGTCGGCCTCGGCGTACCCGAGGGCCGTGGCCTCGTCCAGCGCCTCGGAGTACCCGGCGCCGGAGGTGTCCATCTTGTCGAGGATGAAGTTGGTGGTGCCGTTGACGATGCCGAGCACCCGGTTGACCTTGTCGCCGGCGAGGGACTCGCGCAGCGGCCGGATGAGCGGGATGGCGCCGGCGACGGCGGCCTCGTAGTACAGGTCGCGGCCGTGCTGCTCGGCGGCGGCGTAGAGGCTCTGCCCGTCCTGGGCGAGGAGCGCCTTGTTGGCGGAGACGACGGAGGCACCGTGTTCGAAGGCGGTGGTGATGAGCGTACGGGCGGGCTCGACGCCCCCGATGACCTCGACGACGACGTCGATGTCGCCGCGTTTGACCAGGGCCATCGCGTCGGTGGTGATGAGCTCGGGGGCGATGCCCTCGCGCACCTTGGAGGGCCGGCGGACGGCGACTCCGGCGAGCTCGACCGGGGCGCCGATGCGCGCGGCGAGGTCGTCGGCGTGCGTCGTCATGATGCGCGCCACCTCTGAGCCGACCACTCCACAGCCCAGCAGCGCCACCTTCAGCGGACGCGTACGCATCATCCGACCTCGTTTCCTTCTTACAGCTTGAATGCGATCCAGTCTCACTCACCGGACGGAAGTTTCTCCCTTCCGTCCGGATTATGAGACATCTATTTCATCAGCCGACATCGAGACGCAGGAGATCTTCCTCCGTCTCACGCCGGACGATCACCCGCGCCTGACCGTCGCGGACGGCGACGACGGGCGGGCGAAGTGCGTGGTTGTAGTTGCTGGCCATGGAGCGGCAGTACGCCCCGGTGGCCGGTACGGCGATGAGGTCCCCCGGCGCGACGTCGGCGGGGAGGAACGCGTCCTTCACCACGATGTCACCACTCTCGCAGTGCTTGCCCACCACACGGCTCAGCATCGGCTCGGCGTCGCTCGTCCGGGACACCAGCGCGACGGTGTACTCGGCGTCGTACAGGGCGGTGCGGATGTTGTCCGACATGCCGCCGTCGACGCTCACGTACGTACGCAGCCCTTCGAGCGGCTTGACCGTGCCGACCTCGTACAGCGTGAAGGCGGTGGGGCCGACGATGGCGCGCCCGGGCTCGACGGAGAGGCGGGGGACGCCCAGCCCCGCGGCCTCGCACTCCCTCGTCACGATCTCGGTGAGCGACTTGGCGATCTCGTGCGGCTCGCGCGGGTCGTCCTCGGAGGTGTACGCGATGCCGAGCCCGCCGCCGAGGTCGATCTCGGGCAGCTCGACGCCGTGCTCGTCGCGGACCTCCTTGAGCAGGCCGATCACCCGGCGGGCGGCCACCTCGAAGCCGGAGGTGTCGAAGATCTGCGACCCGATGTGCGAGTGGATGCCGATGAGCTCCAGGCCGTCCAGCTTCAGCGCACGCCGTACGGCTTCGGCGGCCTGACCGCCGGCGAGCGCGATGCCGAACTTCTGGTCCTCGTGGGCGGTGGCGATGAACTCGTGGGTGTGCGCCTCGACGCCCACGGTCACCCGGATCTGCGCCTTCTGCCGGACACCGAGGGACTGGGCGATGTGCGCCACGCGCACGATCTCCTGGAAGGAGTCCAGCACGATCCGCCCGACCCCGGCGCGCACGGCGCGCTCGATCTCCTCCACCGACTTGTTGTTGCCGTGGAAGGCGATGCGCTCGGCGGGCATCCCGGCGTCGAGGGCGGTGGCGAGCTCGCCGCCCGAGCATACGTCGAGGTTGAGCCCCTCCTCCTTGAGCCACCGGACGACGGCGCGCGACAGGAACGCCTTCCCGGCGTAGAACACGTCGGCCTCGCTGCCGAAGGCGTCGGCCCAGGCGCGGCAGCGGGCGCGGAAGTCGGTCTCGTCGAGGAAGTAGGCGGGGGTGCCGTACTCCTCGGCGAGGGTGGTGACGGGGATCCCGCCGACGGTGACGACACCGTCCTCGTCCCGGGTGACGGTCCGGGACCACACCTTCGCGTCGAGGCGGTTGAGGTCGGCGGGCGGAGCGGTGTAGTGCCCCTCGGGCAGGACATCGGCGTGACGGGGCCCGGCGGGGTGTGCGGAACGGCTCATGTCTCTCTCACAAAGTCACAAGTAGTCGGGGGCGCTGATGCCGAGCAGTGCCAGGCCGCCGGCCAGCACCGTCCCGGCGGCTTCGGCGAGGGCGAGCCGGGAGCGGTGGGCGGCCGAGGGTTTCTCGTCGCCGAGGGGCAGCACGGTGTGCTGGAACCCCAGGAACGCGTCGGCGGTGGCCTCCAGGTGCCGGGCGACCCGATCGGGGGCGCGGTGGCGTGCGGCGGCTTCGAGGACGGCGGGGTGGTCGCCGATGGCGGTGAGGAGGCGCGGCGCGTCGACGTCCTGCTCGTACGCGGCGCCGAATCCGAGCTGCGCCGCGTTGCGCAGCAGGGCCGCGGCCCGGGCGTGCGCGTACCGCACGGTGAAGAGCCCGTTGGCCTCGGTCTGCGGGAGTACGTCGTCGGCCGTCAGGGCCCGGTCGTGGGCGGCGGGCCGGAGGAGGGCCCAGTGGGCGGCGTCGGGCCCGAGCGCGTCCACGTCGTACGTCACGGGCACGGGTACGGGCGTGAGCCGGATGCCGTCGTCGGCGTTGGTGATCCGCGTGCGGGCGCCCTGCGCGCTCTGGAGCCGCGCGACGGCCCGGACGACGGCGGCGGCCCGCACCTCGCGGGGCTCCCGGTAGTGGAAGACCTGCCCGTCGAGCGCGCGCCCGTGCCCGTAGCGCCGCCCCTGCTCGCGCACGCGGGCGACCAGCTGCGCGTGGCTGTCGCCGCGCAGTGTGAAGTTGAGGAACCCGGGCCCGGTGATCTCGACGGCCGCGATCCCGGGGGCCTGGGCGAGCCGGGCCTGGAGGATCTCGGCGACCCGGCGGGCCGGCATCCCGGCGGGCCCGGCGAGCTGGAGCGCGGCGCTGGTCGCGTAGTCCCCCCTGCCGCCGGGGCGGGGCCGCTCGACCTTGACCCGCTCGGGGACGGTGGTCTCCGCCCGCAGGGCACCGTCACCGACCGCGCGGCGCACGGCGTGCAGCACGGTGAGGGAGAGATCTGCGGGGGTCACGGGACAAGCGTATGGGAGGAGGGGGGTGAGGACGCGAACCGGTTTCGCGATGCGGTCATGGGGGGCTCAACCCCAGGGGGTCCCGGTGCCCGTCCCAGGCCCTGCCCCTGCCCCCGACCCCGTCCCGGTACCGGCGTGGCCGGCGCCGCGGCGGCCGTGGACGTCCCGCTCCATGAGCTGCCGCACGAGCCGCACGAGGTCGGCGGGCTCGAACGGCTTCGCCAGGAACGCGTCCACTCCGGCGGCGAGCCCGCCGTCCATCTCGTGCTGCGTACAGGCACTGATGATCGCGACCGGCAGATGCCCGGTCCGCGGATCCTCCCGCAGCCGCGCGGCGGTCCGCAGCCCGTCGAGGCGCGGCATGACGACATCGAGCGTGACGACATCGGGGCACACCCGATGCACGACATCCAGACACTCGGCACCATCGGCCGCGGTCACGACCTCGAAGCCCTCAAGCTCGAGATTGACCCTGATCAGCTGCCGGATGACCCTGTTGTCGTCCACGACGAGCACCCGGCCGGACGCGCCTGACACAACTCGAGAGTAGGTCGCGATCCGGCCCTGCGTCCGGGTTTTCCCCACTTCCACCCCGCACGAGCGACAGGCCGCGTGTCGCCCTCCGGAAATACCTGTTCACAGCCACCGCCCGAGAGCTGGTAGGGTTCTACCCGTCGCCGCCGATCACGGCGGACACGCCCCCGTAGCTCAGGGGATAGAGCAACGGCCTCCGGAGCCGTGTGCGCAGGTTCGAATCCTGCCGGGGGCACCCTTTCTGAGGTGCCTAAAGACCCCGTGACCAGCGGATACGCTGAGTGCGGGGTCTTCGTGTATGTGCAGGCGTGTGCCACCCGGAGCGGGTGTGTGCCGTGGACGGGCTGTGGACGGGACGACGGCACCGTCATGGCCCTGAGCCCTGCCCATCCGCAGAAGAAGCCCGCTCCGAAACCCGTCCCGGTCGGCGCTCGCTCAGTCTTCCGTGCAGTGTTCCTCATCATCCCCGCGGCGGCGGCGCGCTCGCTCGGCGATCACGCTGGGAAGCTTGACCTTCACCGAACTTGCCCGCCCTGAGGGCTCGTTGCCGAGGTTTCTGGCGACCATGACGCCCCCATGACCGGCTCGACGGGGGTCGAGGCCCCTAGGCGGCCAGGTGGCGAATTCCCGTCCGGCTCGGATGCACCGCCGTGGCCTGAATCCCGATGACCTCGACTGCGACGCCCCACGCCTCAAGCATCTTGGCCGTCTGCACGAGGGTGACCTGGGAGAACGGGAACAGCGTGTCGGCGGTGAGGTCGGTTCCGCTCTTCAGCAGGATCGCGAATACGACCTTCGACGGCCGGAAGCCGTCCGGCAAGGCTCGGCCGGGCCGGGCCTCGGCCACCTTCCGGGCGAAGCCCTCCATGGCGTCCGGCGAGTGCAACAGGCTCTGCACGGCGACCACGGCCTGGCCGAACAGATGACTCAGCGCGTCGGAACCCTTGGCCCGCTTCACCATGACGAGGACGTTGTCCGGGCTCAGCAGGTCGCAGACCTCCACGCCGTTGCCCCGGTGCAGGGCGGTCCGGACGTTGTCACGGTCGAAGCAGACGTACCCGGGTCGCAGGTCGGGCACCGACTCGTTGTAGTCCCGCTCCTTGTCCCCGAGCACCCAGGCCGGAAGGTCGACCGAAGGCGTGTAGGTAATGAGCCGCTCCACCTGTGAGCGGATCGCCTCCAGGTACGCCTTACCGATCTCGTACCACTGCCCGTCCAGCAGGAAGAACCTCCGCGCCCCGAGCGCCACCTCGGCTTCGATCCACCGCAGCACGTTCGACGTCCAGATGACGTCCTCCTTCCCTGCCCGGGGGTGCGAGTAGAGAGTGACCGTGCCATCCCGGAGCGCGGCGAAGCGGGTTCCGCGACGCTGTACCCGTGCCCGGTTGAGGACGTACTCGAGGCTGAAGTCGTCGGAGAGGCGGGCCTCCGGGCTGTTGACCTTGGTGGCGAACACCTGGGCGGCGGCGAAGTCGGCCCAGCGGCCGGACGGGACGGCGACCGCGATGCGGCCGTCCTGCCGCTCACCGAGCATGTCGTCGAGCCGCTCCTCGAGCCGCGTGACGAGGTCGCCGTCCTTGATCGGGACGATGTGCTCGACGAACTCCAGTTCCGGGCAGGGGGCCTCGTCCCGGAGGACCCGAACGATGCCCCGGATGTCCGCGACCAGGTCCGCGGCCTCGACGCCGAGCCGCATGCGCAGACCCGTACCGCCCTCGACGCTGGAGATCCTCGTACGGTCGTCCTGGCCGATCGTGAGCTGCATCCCGTCCAGCCGACCACCCAGCCGGCGCACGATCTGCGCGTGCTCCTGGACGCCGAGGTTCCAGACCGGAGTGCCACCCGGCACCAGCGTGATGTCGGTCCGGCCACCGCCCGGCGTGTGGGAGACCAGGTCGCGGATCTGGGCAGGGTCGACCCTGCGGATCACGAACTGCAGCCCGAACCGCCGGTCCTTGAGGTGGTCCGGCACCAGACGGAACCCCTGGTCGTAGCCGATGGCGTACACCTCGCCGTCGACCGCGAGCATCAGCAGTCCGGCCGACCGGTTCACAGGCCGCGACACCTCACACCCGGTGGTGCGGATGATCTCGCCACACCAGCTCGCGACCGGCTGCTCGAAGCTGCCCGTGACCAGCAGGGCCGGAACGCCGAGCCGTTCCTGCGGGAGGTGCAGTTCCGCGTCGACGGCTTCGAGCCGCTCCGGGTCGAGGACGTCGAACATGGCGTCGACCGTGGGAGCGACACCCGCGAGCCGGTACAGGGTGCGCTTGGACGTGTTGGGGGTGCTGGATGCCATTCACCGCTCCGTTTCGAGGGGATCAGCGCAGGGGGAAGCCCGGATTCCCGGGAGGAGACCGGGAGGGGCGAGTGAAAGCGACACCAGTAGAGCAATAACTGAAAGCACTGTCAAATGATGCCGCCTATCGGATGTCGGTATAGAGTGGGCCGCAGCCCGTCCCGACCACAGCCACGTCACCGGCAGGAGCCCATGAACCAACAGGCCAGCGCCCTCGTGACCGCCGCCGAGATCTCCCGGCTGGCCGGGGTCACCCGGGCCACCGTGAGCAACTGGCGTCGCAGGCACCGGGACTTCCCCACCCCAACAGGGGGCACGGACACCAGCCCGACCTACGACCTCGCCGCCGTACGCGCCTGGCTCTCCGCCCGTGGCCAGCTTCCCGAGGACACGCCGGCGGACGAACTTCGCACCGCGCTGCGCGCCCACCCCGGCGATGGCGAAGTGGCCCTGCGCCTGCTCCCCGCGGTACTCACGGCCGCCCGGCTGGACGCGAGAGAGCGTGAGACCCTGCCCGGTCTGCGCGATGACGCGCTGCTGCGATGGATCCGGTCGGCCGCGGACGCCGAAGCAGCGGACATCCCCGGAATCCAGGACCCCGAATACGGCGCCGACACGACGGGCCCGTTGAGGGCCTTGTTGCGATGCGTCTCCGTGGACGGCGCCGAGGCCGCGACGGATGTCCTGGCCGAGCGCCTGCTGGAGGACAGCGGCACCGGCACCTACGTCACGCCGCGCCCCCTCGCCGACCTCATGGCCCGCCTCCTGGCCGACAGCACCGGCGCCTTCCCCGCCAGCGTCCTGGACCCCGCGTGCGGCACCGGATCGCTGCTGATCGCGGCGGCGTCCGCCGGGGCGACCGAGCTGCACGGTCAGGACATCCTGGCCGCCCAGGCCGCCCAGACCGCCGTCCGGCTCCGGCTGCGCCACCCCGGGGCGGTGATCTCCGTACGCACGGGGGACAGCCTGCGCGCCGACGCCTTCAGGAGCCTCGTAGCGGACGCCGTCCTGTGCAACCCCCCGTACGGGGTCCGCGACTGGGGGCACGAGGATCTGGCGTACGACCAGCGCTGGGCCTACGGCGTACCCCCCAAGGGGGAGCCGGAACTCGCCTGGGTCCAGCACTCCCTGGCCCACGTCGCTCCCGGCGGCCGTGCCGTACTCCTCATGCCGCCCGCTGTCGCGGAGCGCACCGCAGGCCGACGTGTCCGGGCCCAGCTGGTACGAGACGGAGCCCTCCGCGCGGTCGTCTCACTCCCCCCGGGTGCGGCGACACCACTTCACATCGGCCTGCACCTTTGGGTGCTGGAGCGGCCGGATCCGCAGGCCGAAGCCCCCGGGACGGTTCTGCTCGTCGACGCCGCCGCCGGGGGCCGCGATCTCGACTGGGCCGCCATCGACGAGACCGTACTGTCGGCCTGGCGGCGCTACCTCGCCGACCAGGACGGCTTCACGGGAACCCCGGGCACCGCCGGCGCCGTGCCGATCACCGATCTCCTCGACGAGGCCACGGACCTGACCCCGACCCGCCACATCCAGCAAGCTTCCCGGCAGGCGCTTCGCCCCGCCGCCCTGGCCCGACACGCATCGGAGCTCTACGACCATCTGCGTCAGGCCGCTGGAGACCTGACCGGCCTCAGTCCCACCGACGGCGACTGGCCGCCGGTCGACGACGGCCCCCGCGACTGGCGCACCGCGACGGTCGCGGACCTTCTACGCGGCGGTGCTGTCCACCTCCTTCGGACACCGCCCGGAGGCCGCCGGACCCGGAACGGCCAGGCCCTACCGCCGCCCCGTCCGGAACACGGTGGACGCCCGGCGCTCACGGCTGCCGACGTCCTGGACAACCGACCCGCGTCCGGCACGGAAGCTGACCTACCCGCCGGTGTCCCTCTCCCCTCGGTCCAGGAAGGTGATGTGCTGCTCACCGAGACACTCCGGGGGGGACGGGGCGCCGTGGCCCGGGTCGTCGAGCCGGGTGAGGAGGGCTGCTTCCTGGGACCCCACCTGCTGCTCTTCCGCCCGGACCGGCGCCGGCTCGACGCCTGGTTCCTGGCCGGCTTCCTCGCGGCGGACCAGAACGTCAACGCCGCCGCCACCGGCACCTCCATCGTCCGGGTGGACCCGCGACGCCTACGCGTCCCCCTGCTCCCCCTCGCCGAGCAGCAGCGCTACGGCGCCGCCTTCCGCCGCCTGCACGAGCTGCGTACCGCCGCCCGCCGTGCCGACCAGGCCGCCGAGGACGTCACACGTCTCCTCAATGCCGGGCTTACCGGCGGTGCGCTGCTACCGCACGTTGACGGATCGGCGTGAAACGTACGCCGCGACGCCGAAAGGCGACCAGACTTGACGTCACCGTCCCGTGGGGACGGCGAACACCGGAAGGACTTCGTTGAACAGCAGTAAGCACACGGAACTGGCAAACCACGCGTGGTCGGTCGCCGACCTCCTGCGCGGCGACTACAAGCAGTCCGACTACGGCAAGGTCATCCTGCCGTTCACCGTACTGCGGCGCCTGGAGTGTGTCCTCGCCCCGACCAAGGACAAGGTCCTGGAGGTCGCCGCCCGCTTCCGGAACCAGGACATCAACCCCGACCGCTTCCTGCGCAAGGCGTCCGGCCACAGCTTCTACAACACCAGCACCTACACGCTGAAGGCCATCGCGGGTGACGCGTCGCACGCGGCGAAGCACCTCCACGAGTACTACGGCGCCTTCTCCCCCAACGCCAGGGAGGTGCTGGAGCGGTACGACTTCGCCCAGCAGATCAAGCGGCTGGAGGCGGCGGATCTGCTGTACCAGGTGGTCGGGCGGTTCGCCGACCTCGACCTGCGGCCGGTGAAAAGGGATGAAGACGGCAATGTCGTGCTCGGCGAGGACGGCAAGCCGGTCGAGATCGTCAACAACCACCAGATGGGCTACATCTTCGAGGAGCTGATCCGGCGCTTCGCCGAGCAGTCCAATGAGACGGCCGGTGAGCACTTCACGCCCCGCGAAGTCATCCGGCTGATGGTCAACCTGCTGGTCGCACCGGACAGTGACGCGCTGGCCCTTCCGGGCACCGTGCGCACCATCATGGACCCGGCCTGCGGCACCGGCGGCATGCTCAGCGCGGCCGAGGAGCACATCACCGCCCTCAACCCGGACGCCACCGTCAAGGTCTTCGGCCAGGAACTCAACCCCGAGTCTTGGGCGATCTGCCGGTCCGACATGATGATCAAGGGCCAGGACCCGGAGAACATCAAGTTCGGCAACTCCTTCAGCGACGACGGCTTCAGCAAGGACGACTCCAAAAGGGACAAGAACACGCCCACCAGTTTCGACTATTTGCTGGCCAACCCGCCGTTCGGCGTGGAGTGGAAGAAGGTCAAGGACGCGGTCGAGGACGAGCACGAGCGCCTCGGAGAGAGCGGACGCTTCGGGGCCGGCCTGCCGCGCATCAACGACGGCTCGCTGCTCTTCCTCCAGCACATGATCTCGAAGATGAAGCCGGTGGACCCGTCGGGGTCGGGCGGCAGCCGCATCGCGATCGTCTTCAACGGCTCCCCCCTGTTCACGGGGGCGGCGGAGTCGGGCGAGTCCAGGATCCGGCAGTGGATCCTGGAGAACGACTGGCTGGAGGGCATCGTCGCTCTGCCCGACCAGCTCTTCTACAACACCGGCATCTCCACGTACTTCTGGGTGCTCAGCAACCGCAAGGCCAGGGACCGGCGCGGCAAGGTCGTCCTGCTGGACGCGCGCGACTACTGGCGCAAGATGCGAAAGTCGCTCGGCGACAAGCGCAAGGAGCTAGGCGAGGAGCACATCTCGGAGATCACGCGCCTGTACACGGAGGCGCTTGCGGTCCTGGAGGCGGCGGAGAAGGGCGGCGGCCACGACCTGGCCGACCGGGCCGGGAAGATCAAGGTCTTCCGCAACGAGGACTTCGGATATCGCCGGATCACCGTCGAGCGGCCGTTGAAGCTCCGCTTCGAGGTGACGGAGGAGACGCTGGCCGCCATCACGGCGTCGAAGCCGATCGCCCGGGCCACGGACGCCGAGGCGTTCGCGGAGGCGCTGCGCCCGCTGGTCGGCAAGTCCTGGGCGGCGAAGTCCGACGCGTGGATCGACCTGAAAGACGCGGTCGTCGCCGCCGGTCTGCTGTGGCCGACGGGTGCGCCGTTCGGCAAGGCCCTGCGGGAGGCGGTCGGCGCCCGCGACCCGGAGGGCGAGGTCCAGCGCATCAAGGGCGAGCCGGAGCCGGACCCTGAGCTGCGGGACTACGAGAACGTCCCACTGGACGAGGACGTGGAGGAGTACCTGCGGCGCGAGGTGCTGCCGCATGTCCCGGACGCGTGGATCGACCACAGCAAGACGAAGATCGGGTACGAGATCCCGTTCACGCGTCACTTCTACGTGTACAAGCCGCCCCGGCCGCTGGCGGAGATCGACGCGGAGCTGAAGGCCCTGGAGGATGAGATTCAGGTGCTGCTCGGTGAGGTGACGGAATGAGCACTGCACTCGGAGTTGCTCTGCCCGAGAAGTGGAAAGTGTCGCGACTGAAACATGTGACAGGTCTGCTCAATCGCGGATCTACCCCATCGTACGTAGATGATGGACAAGTACGCGTGATCGGTCAAGCCGCAAATCAGAATGACGGGATTGCCTGGTCTCGAACACGACTTCACGAGCACAACGGTGACGCAACGAAGATTAAGGGATCCTTGCAACCGGACGACGTACTGATTAACTCGACCGGCACGGGAACCCTCGGCCGCATTGGATATTTCAACGGCGCACCTGACGGGCTCCCATGTATGGCGGACAGCCATATCACCATTGCGCGAACAAGAACCGATGAATTGCACCCTCGATTCGCCTATTACTGGCTTACCTCGCAAGCGTTCCAAGAATACGTGTACGCGGCACTTGCGGTGGGGGCAACAAACCAGATCGAGCTGAACCGCGACAGATTGGGTGACGCGCCCGTTCCGCTCCCATCGATGGAGGAGCAACGCCGCATCGCCGACTTCCTCGACGCCGAGACGGCTCGCATCGACCGGCTTTTGACATTGAAAAGCCTGGTTAGAACGCGACTTGCTGAGCGAATTCTCTCTGTTCGTGACACCCTGGTCAACCGACTTGCAGATTCACGGGATTCAGTACCACTGCGTCGCTTCACGACACGAATCGAGCAGGGTGCAAGCCCTCAATGCGAGGCAGGCCCACGCAAGACAGAGAATGAATGGGCAGTACTAAAGCTGAGCTCCGTAAAGAACGGATTTTTTCACCCGCGAGAGAACAAGCGACTGCCAGGCGATGTGCAATTCTCCTCGGCACATGAAGTTCGCGCCGGCGATTTTCTCGTGACTCGCGCGAATACGCCAAGTCTAGTCGGGGACGTTGCAGTCGTAGGCGACAATCCGCCACCGCGCCTCCTCTTGCCGGATCTAATTTACCGAGTCGGCTTGATCCCTGAAATCAAGGCCGAATATGTCATGCAAATCGCCTTGAGCGGCCGGATTCGATCACTGGTCGAATCCGTGGCCCGTGGAACCTCCCAGTCAATGGTTAAATTGCGAGGCGAAGATATTAAAGAGTGGCCCATACCCGTCGCCACTCTGCCCCAGCAAGTAGAAGTCATAAGGGAGATTTCGAAGGCAACTGAAAATGCGACCGAACTTCAAAGGCGCACGGAACGCCAGGTCAGGTTGCTCACCGAGCGGCGCCAAGCGCTGATCACCGCTGCCGTCACCGGGCAGATCGACGTGTCCACTGCCAGCGGACGCGGGATCGAGGAATGATCGCGCCATGAGTACCACCGCGCCGCATCGCCCAGGGCCCTTCATCACCCGTGTCCGAATCGAGGACTACAGGTCTATCGCTCACTGTGACGTGGCCCTCGGCCGGATCACCGTGCTGCTCGGGCTGAACGCCGCAGGCAAGTCGAACTTCCTCGATGCCCTGCGCTTTGTACGCGACGCGCTGGTGAGCGGCCCGGCCGAGGCAGTGGCAGCGCGCGCCGGGTGGGACGAGGTGCTGCGCCGGATGCCCGAGCCGACGGCCTCCAGCATGACCGGGCGCCGGACGGCCGTAGTGCCAGCGAACCGGGAGTTCGAGGCGTGGTTCCTCGCGTCGGCGCCTTCACTCGGTGGCCGCGCGAGGCTCGCCGAACGCCTAGAGGACCTGCCCGACAGCGAGGCGTTACGCGACTGCAAGGGCTGGCTGACTCACCACCGGCGCGACGGGGTGCGGTACCGGCCTCGTGTGGACCAGGCGGCGCTGACCCAGTTCATGAATCTCGGCCTCGCCCGCGCCTACTCGTCATCGTTCGACAAGTTCTGCCGCGACATCACCTATCTGGTCACCGGAAAGCGGGGGGAATAGCCGCTCATGTCCGTCCACGACGAAGCAGCCTTCGGAAACGCCATAGCCGCCGCCTTGCTGGAACGCGGTTGGAGTGAAGGAGACAGGCAGTACTACCAGCCCCACCTCGGCCTGGACACCGCCCAGCTCTTCGAGTTCATCGGCAAGACCCAGGCCGACTCCTGGGAGGAACTGATCACCTTCTACGGCGGGGATCGCAACACCGCTCAGGCCGGGTTCGCCAAGCGTGTGGACCAAGCGATCGCGACCGAGGGCGTACTGGACGTACTCCGCAAGGGCGTGAAGGACCTCGGTGTCCTGATCAGACTCGCGTACTTCAAGCCGTCGCTCGTCGCGTCGGACACGGTCCTGGACGACTACCGGGCGAACCGGCTGACTTTCGTCCGGGAGTTGCAGTACGCGACGAAGCAGGCCGACAAAGGTAACGAGCTGGATTTCACCCTCTTTCTCAACGGGATTCCGCTGGCAACCGCCGAACTGAAGAATGCCCTCACACGGCAGGGGGCAGAACACGCCAAGGAGCAGTACCGCGTCAAACGGGACCCCACCGAGCTGATCTTCGCACGCCGAGTGATCGCGAATTTCGCCGTGGACACGGACGTGGTCTACGTCGCGCCCGAGCTGCGCGGCAAGGCAACGCGGTTCCTGCCGTTCAACACCGGATCCGAAGGCCCTGGAAAGCCGGGCGGGGCAGGGAATCCGCCGCCCACCGTCCCCGGGACGTACGCGACGTCCTACCTCTGGGAGCAGATCTGGGAGCGGGACACCTGGCTCGACCTGATCGAGCGGTTCGTGCACCTCAGCAAGGAGAAGGGCCCGGACGGTCGGACCCGGAAGAAGCTGATCTTCCCGCGCTACCACCAGTGGGACATCGTCAAGAAGCTCACCGCCCACGCGGCCCGCCACGGCGCCGGCCACAACTACCTGGGCATGGCCTCCGCCGGCTCCGGCAAGTCGAACACCATCGGGTGGCTGGCGCACCGCCTGTCGTCGCTGCACACGCCCACCGACGCGGCTGAGATCGACCCCGAGGCCCTGGCTTCCGGGCTCAAGCCCGGCGTGCCCGTCTTCGACAAGGTCGTGATCATCACCGACCGCCGCAATCTCGACGCCCAGCTCCGTGAGACCGTCGGCAGCTTCGAGAAGACCGCCGGCCTGGTAGTGAAGATCGACGAGAAGCACGGCGCCAAGTCCGACCAGCTCGCCAAGGCGCTGTCCCGCGAGACCGGGAAGATCATCACGGTCACGCTGCACACCTTCCCGGCCCTCATCGACTACCTTCGGCGCAACCCCACCGAGATCCAGGGCCACAACTTCGCCATCATCGTGGACGAGGCGCACTCCTCGCAGTCCGGCGACGCTGCCACGGCCGTACGCGCGGCGCTGCGTGACCTGGGCCTTGACTCCGACTCCGACGAGGCCGGGGCGACCAAGCTGGAGGCGGGGGCCACGACCGACGCCAAGCTCGTCCGTAAGGCCACCCAACGCAGCAAGGCCTCGAACCTCTCCTACTTCGCCTTCACGGCCACGCCCAAGGCCAAGACGCTCGAACTCTTCGGCACCCTGGAGAGCGTCGACGGCAAGCCGACGTACGTCCCCTTCCACACGTACTCGATGCGCCAGGCCATCGAGGAGGGCTTCATCCTCGATCCCCTGCGCAACTACGTCACGTACAACACGTACTGGAAGCTGGTGAACAACAACCCGGACGAGCGCGAGGTGGACCCGGCCAAGGCGAATCCGCTGCTCGCCCGGTACGCCCTCACGCACGACTCCACCGTGGCGCAGCAGGCGCAGGTGATCGTCGAGCACTTCCGCACCCACACCGCCGGCCGACTCGGCGGGCGCGCCAAGGCCATGGTGGTCACTGCCTCCCGGCACAGCGCCGTGCAGATGGCCCGCGCGATCAGGCAGTACGTGGACGACCGCGCGTACGCCGATCCCGGCGTCCTGGTCGCCTTCTCCGGCACCCTCACCTACGACGGTGAGGAGACGACCGAGTCGAAGGAGAACGGTGGCCTGGCCGAGCCCGCGCTGCCGAAGGCGTTCGCGTACACCCGCAAGGACGACAAGGCCGTGCGCACCGGCGGGACCGCCACCCAGCGCGAGTACCGCATCCTGGTCGTCGCCGAGAAGTACCAGACCGGCTTCGACCAGCCGCTCCTCACCACGATGTACGTGAACAAGAAGCTCGCGGGCATCAGCGCCGTCCAGACCCTCTCACGCCTGAACCGCACCGCCGACCGCAAGTCGCAGGCCGACCTCGCCGTACTGGACTTCGTCAACGACGCCGAGGACATCAAGGCCTCCTTCCGCCCGTACTTCGAGGAAGCGAACACCCTTCCCTCCGACCCCAACCTCCTCTACACCGCGCAGAGCAAGGTCATGCAGGCCGACATCCTCGTCGAGGAGGAGATGCGGGAGTTCGCCGCCGCCTACCTGGAGGCCGAGGAGCAGGCGGCCGGCTCGGTGGCCCGCTGGGAGAAGCTGCACGCGGAGCTGTACCGGCACCTCGGGCCCGCTGTCGGACGGTTCACCGAGCTGCTGGACGGCAAGGACGAGGCGGGCGACCCGGACGAGGACGCCCGCGAGGCCGCCGAGCAGTTCCGCGCGGATCTCAACGACTACGTGCGGAAGTACGGCTTCCTCTCCCAGATCGTGCCCTACCGCGACGCCGACCTCGAGTGCCTCTACCTCTACGGCCGCCACCTGCTCAACCGTCTGCCGCGACGCGGAGACGGCGGTGTGGACATAGGGGACGTCGACCTCAGTCACCTGCGCATTCAGAAGACCGGTGAGCACGACCTCGCGCTGACCGCCGAGGGAGCGGCGGAGCTGCGCGGCTTCGGCGAGGGCTCCGGCGGCGCCAAGGAGCAGGAGAAGTCGCTGCTGTCGGAGCTGATCGAGAAGTTCAACGACAAGTTCGGCACGGACTTCACCGAGCAGGACGTGATCACACCGTTCTCGGAGGCGAAGGCGGACCCGAAGGTCCGCGCGGCCGCGGTCAACGACGAGGCGAACTTCGGGCTCGTCTTCGACGAGGTTTTCGAGGACAAGATGGCCGAGCACATCGACACCATCGCTGACATGGGACGCCAGTACTTCAGCCACGACGACAGTTTCAAGCAGTCGCTCAACCAGAGTGCCCGACGGGCGGCGTGGCGGATGATCCGCCGGGAGGAGAACATCGACGACGAGGCGGCCTGACACGCCCGGACTTCCGTCTTCCCCCGCCGACCGCTCCGCCGGGTCAACCTTCCCGGCGGAGCGAGAGCCCTACGAACACGGACGTTCCACGCGTGGGCGGGGGCGGACGGTGCAGGCGGCGGCCAGGCGGTCAACGAGGACCAGACCTCGACCGCTCTGGGAGTCCGCGTCCGGGCGGGACAGTGCCGGTTTGCCGGTACGCGGGGCGGGCACGGCCAGCCAGTAGTGTCCGTGGGCGGGCCACAGGACGAGTTCCATGAGGCTGCTCTGCGGATCATCTCCGTCGGCTGCGACGGTCTTCCCGGAGCGGGACACGCCTTCCTGCATGCCGAGGGCCCCCGTACCGCAGCTCGACACGGTGCGGTTGAATTCCACGTACGGCCCCGAGTTTCACCTTGCCGACGCGCAGCTCGCCAAGCCCCGTGCACACCTGCACTGGATGGATACGCATTCCCTGAGCCCCCTGTCATCACGTAGGAAGGGCTCTTCTGCGCGAAAGGCAAGAGTGCTTCCACCTCGGCACAAGGCCGACAGCAACGGCTACATAGCCGTTGCCGGCCAGGAGGACCACTACCTCACCGCCTCCCTCGAAGCCTGCGCACTCTCATCACGGACATCAAGGCCGGCCACCCTGCTGTAGCATCCGCCACGCGCCCCACCGCCGCTCGGTACCGTATACAGGGTGACTGACGAGGCATCAGGACGACGGGGGCGCGCGCGTGGCGCAGGCAGAAGCGAGAATCGGCGAGCAGGGCCGCTACGAGCTGATCGAAGAGATCGATTCCGGCGGCATGGGCACGGTCTGGCGCGGCTACGACGCCGTCCTCGACCGGGAGATCGCGGTCAAGCTCATTCGGCCCGACATCGTCGTGTCACCCGCGCAGGCGCTGGAGTTCGCCCGCCGCTTCGAGCGTGAGGCGCGCGTCACCGCGCGGATCGGGCACCACGGAGTGCCGCAGGTGTTCGATGCGGTGTTGGACCAGGCGTCGTACGACCGGCTGTTCCTGGTGATGGAGTACGTGCGCGGAATCTCCCTGCGCAGGGTGCTCACGGACGCGGAGGAGGGAGCGGCGGTGGGGCTCCCGGTAAGCTGGGCCGCGTCGATCGCCGCGCAGATCTGCACGGTCCTTTCGTACGCCCACGCCATCCCGGTCGTGCATCGCGACCTGAAGCCGGATAACGTCCTGATCGCCTCGGACGGCACGGTCAAGGTGCTGGACTTCGGCATCGCGAAGATGTTGCGCTCGGACGTCACCCGGCTCACGGCAACCGGCAACCGCATCGGCACCACCCGCTACATGTCGCCCGAGCAGATCGACAATGCGCAGATCACGCCGCTAAGCGACCTCTACGCGCTCGGCTGTGTGCTGCACGAACTCCTAACCGGGCAGCCGGTCTTCAGCGGCGACAACGACTACCAGCTCATGCACCAGCACATGGACGTGTCGCCGAAGCCCCTGCGCACCCTGCGGCCCGAGGTTCCGGAAGACCTGGAGGCGCTGGTCCTGGACCTACTCGCCAAGGCGCCCGAGCAGCGTCCGACCGACGCGTACGCGGTGTACGAACGCCTGTCGCGGCACCTCCCGCAGGCAGGCTCGGCGCCCGTCCCTGTGCCTTTCGCCGACGGCGGCTCCCCGTCCGTGGTTCCAGACCCGACGGTGGTCTACCGGCAGCCGAACGCACCGCTGCGGCGGTCCACGGCGTCCGCGCCGTCACCCGAGCCGACGGCTCCCGTACCAGTCCCCCCACGCGCCGACACCGTGCTGCGGGACGCGATCCGGGATGCCTACGCCCGGTCCGCGGACCTCGCCGAGAAGGGCCGGTTCTCGCAGGCCGCGGACGTCCTCAAGGCGGTGATCACCACGGCGGCCAGTGCCCTCGGCGCACACAATCCCCGTGTGCTGGGTCTGCGGCGGCAGCGCGCGGCAGTCCTCATGGCTGGCGGGGATTTCCAGCGTGCCCTACCCGAGTTCGACGATCTGGCCGCCGTCTACTCCCGTACGGCGGGCCCGGCCGGCGAAAGCACGTTGGAGTGCCGTCGGCACGCCGCCCACTGCCGGGCCAACCTCGGCAAGGTCACAGACGCCCTAAGGGAGTTTCAGGACGTTCTAGAGATCGTTTCCGAGGTGGATGGAGACGCCTCCGAGACCGCTCTTGACCTGCGCCGCAGCATCGGCCTCCTCCTCTTCTCCGAGGGCCGCCGCACCGAGGCGGAGGGCGTCCTCGACGCCCTCCACGAGGACATGTGCGTCCTTCTCGGCGAAGACGACGAGGAGACCCGCGAAATCGCTGGCCTCCTCGCCCGACTGCGCGGCCCGGGGGACTCGGGTCCCTACTGACGTCCCGCCGGTACCGTCATGCGCCTTCCTCTTCGTCTTCGTTGTGGATGCGCTGTGCCAGGTCCCACAGGCTGCGGCCATCCGTGACAAACCAGCGAGCCGTCCCCTGGTTGGAAACCGGCCGTTCGTCCCATTCGGCGTCTGCCCACATCTTCGACACCAATCCGGACGGCGAGTACTGCTGCTTGTCGTACGCCCACAGGATCGGCTTCGTCCGGTGATTGACCCAGGTGGCCTGGCGTCGCATCTCGTCTTCGGCCAGCCACCTCTCCATGGCATCACGCTCGGGCTCGTTGAGACCCACGTACTTGAGCGGGGATCCGTCCTTGATGACACGGCGGTCGACCAGGAGCGGCACGGTGTTCGGGCGACGCGGCTTGCGTTCTTTCGCGGGAGCTGCCGGAACGGCGACGCCGTCGGCCAGGTCGCCGAGGATCTGCTTCGCGAGCTCCCGGCATGTCGCTGCCGTCTGGAAGGCGGTCCTGATCTGGGGACGCGGCCCGTAACCGGTGAGCAGCTGGTGCGTCAGCCGGCGCACCAGCTCGGGCACGAGAGCGGGGATCTTCTCCAGGACCTCGCTGTCCCAGTCGAAGTCGGGGTCGTCGATGCTCGTGGCACCCAGATGCTGAAAGATTAGATGAGTGACGAGAAAGCCACCGTGCTCCACGATCGCAGCCTCGCGGGTGTTCTGCCCGCCGCCCAGTTCGTAGACCGCGCTCCGCGCCGCCCGCAGCGTGAGCACGGAGCGCCAGACCTTCTGCGGAGAAGGTTCGCGTTTGAACAGCAGGGTGTGGCTGCCCTGGGGGCCCTGCTCCCAGAGGTTCTCCGTGGAACTGGCGGCCCGGGCGGCCTGTTCGGCGTCCGGGTAGAGGCAGGCGAGGGCGAGGGCGAGCTCGTCCAGCGAACAGCCCGTCTCAGGCGCGGCGACCGGCTCACCGCGCTTGATCACGTACTGCTTGCGCAGTTCGGCGCGCAGGTTGGCCTTGATCGCCTGGTGCACGGGTTCCAAGGCGATGTGGTCACGCTGCTCGATGGCGTTCTGCCGGTTCGCCGCCTGCGAGACCTGTACGCCGAACTCCCGGTCCTGATGTGTGTTGATGACCTTGATGCTCAGCATGGCGTTGGCTGCTGCCTCGCCGTCGTCGTGCATGGCCCTGGCGACCGCCCGTACAGTCTGAGCGCCGTTGACGATGCTCGCACCCGTCACGGTGAGAGTGGTCGGCCTGCTCTGCGGTGACTTGGCACTGTCGTGCCTGGCCGTGAGCGAGTCGCAGATCATGGTGATGCCGTTGTTCAGGTGCCAGAACTTGGTGGGATCGGACGTGAGGGTCTGACCGATCTCCGCGTTGGTGACGGTGGTCCCGAGCGGGGCCCGCAGATTCTGCTCGAACAACCCGGTGCCGTGCGTCTCGTACCACTCGGCGACGCTCTCGGCGGAGACCGTGCCCTGGTAGGCCTCAAGCGGCCCCTTCTGCTGGTACCAGTCGTCAAGGCGGACATCCAGGCGAATCGGTTCCGGTCGGAGGTCCGCGTGGATTTGGTCATGGAAGTCGGCGGCGTACAACACCTCGACCCTCAGGCGGGCACCGTGCCGGTTGAACTCGCTGAGAGCGTTGTCGAGGACCTCGCGTGCTGGCGGGGAGGGCGCCACGGTGCCCATCAGCGCGATGACCAGAGTGGCCTTCTTGTTGACGATGAAGGGCCTGGCCTCCAGGGCGAGGTCGGCGGCACGCTGGTTGAACTGGTCGTACAGCTCGTTCTCGATCCGGTTCAGGCCGTCTACCATCGCCTTTGCGGCATCCACGTCGAAGGTCGCCGTACCCTTGTCGCTCCACTTCGCCTGGACGAGTAGGGCCTGCCCGCTCTCCGGCAGGGGGGCGATGGCGTCCAATCCCTGGTCCGCGATTCCGTCCGTGACGAACCGGGCCGCCTCGGCCGCACTGCACTGGGCCACGCGTCGTACCGCGAGGGCCGCCAGGGCGCGGGAGAGGAAGCGCTGCTCGTAGTTGCCTCCTCGGAAGTGGGCGATGTCGCTGTCGTCGATCACCCCGTCGAATGTCTCGTGCAACTGCTCGCGTACCTGAATGACCTGGCGAGGTGTGTCCGCGCCCGAGGTGGCCATGAATGGTTGCCTTCCCACTGGTGGTGTCCTGGTGATGGCCTGGGCCCGCGTGCCCTATGCCTTGATCCCTGAGCCGTTGCCACGCTGCCGGTGGCTGAAGTCCACGACGACCAAGGCGACACCCGCCGTGTCGATCGTGGCCTCCACCCAGTCCAGGGCCGTCTCGAAGGGCACGCCGCGCGCGCCGAACCAGCCGTCGCGCACCAGCCGCGCGAAGTCGGTTGGAACCAGGTGACGGGTGAGCGCGGCCGTCGAAGGGCCCTGAAGACCGTTCCTCGCCTCGGCTGAGATCGCTGCGGCGATCTGTCCGTAGGGGTAGATCGCGCCGGAGCTCGTCCGGTACAGAGCGGCAGTGAAGGGCTCCGGTTCATGCACGCGGAGAAAGAGGGGATCGTCCAGCAAGCCGTAATCGTCGGCGCTCCACCGAATACCTCTCGACAGGTGGTGAACACGGCGGTGGAACACGTCCAGACAGTCACGAGTTTCGAGCGAGAAGAGCCCGTCCCGACCGGGGCGGACATAGCGCAGCACAACCAGCGTCCCGGTGTCGACGTGGTAGTAGTACGCGTCGAGGGATCCGCGCCCGCCGTCGATCACCCACTGACCGGTTATCGACGTTGCCTCGAAGTCATGGCTTCCTCTACCTCGGCGACTCGCGAACGCTCGGACGGCAGTCTGCCCGGTGTCGCTGAACTTCTGTGCTACCCGCCCGCGGACATCGTCCAGCATCGGCTGAATCGCGGTCCCGGTGAGCCCGCTGACGAAGGCCGCCCGGGCGGCCGGCCTGTCCCAGAGACACACTTCGGAGAAGTCACTCGGGGGCAACCCGGCTATCTTGGCGAACAGCAGAAGAGCATCACGCTCGTCACGCCAGCGAAGCTCCTCCTCGCTCCAGCCTTGGGCTTCGTCGAGCAGAGGCATCAGTCTCTGGACTTCGGCCTCGACCTCAGGTGAGATCCGCAGAAGACTGGTGAACATGGCGTCCGCGCCGACCGTAACGGGACCACTTTCCGGTAACGACGCGGAGAGTGCGGCATCCCGCTCGCCGTCGGCGCCCCAGAGCCCTGATACAGGCACTAGGCTCCGAAACCTTCGTGCATGTGTTACGACGACCTTGCGGTCCCGATCGGTCTCGTGAGCGGGGCGCACTACGCCCAGACCCCAGATGCGCTCCTGCTGCTCCCGGTCGCGTCCATCGCTGCGCTCGTCGGGAGCAGCGAGCAGGATCGCGAGGCGCGACTTGGCCTCGGGCCAGTCACGGCAAGGTTGGGAGTAGGACCTTTCCTTAGTGGGGTCGGCATCGAGCAGACGAAGCAAGTCATTGTCGGGGTGCAGAATCGCCAGCCGCGGCGATCGCCCCGAAGACGGAGAATCTACCCGCCTTGGTTGTCCGAATGCCATCCACTCCCCCGAACCACCTGCCACCACACCGAGCCAGGCTCAGGGGGATGGTAGCGCGCTAGCTCCAACCTCGGCTCGCGCTCCCCAGTTCTCGCCTCTTTGGCCAGCTTCGTTACATCTTCGCCCCGTTCCTCAAGGACCAAGCCGACGGACTCCTCGACTGCCTGGCGCCCGGTAGACGCTGCGCGCAGGTCGCTGTCACCCGCGCCAAACGGCCAACCGGAATCTTCCACTTCGGCGACTGGGACGCAGCCGCTGCTGCCGATGAACGGAGTACAAAGGCAGACGGCGGGCGAGACGCATTTGGTGTGCTCAGCCGGCATGCGCTTGAGTGTCCACGTCAAGTGGACAATGAGTGCGAGGGGTTGACGTTGAGTAAGGCAGCACGGGGGATCGCAGCCGGAGTGGTGCTGATGGCCGTACTGACAGCGTGCGGCAGTTCGGACGACGGCCTGGATGCCTTTCGCGGGGACGGCGACAAGCCCCCGGTCACGCTGACGCCGGACATGGTCCGCACCGCCCTCCCCAGCAGGGCGAGCGCGCCCCAGGGCTTCGAGGGCGACGACATCGAGGTCGCGGTCGGCGACGAGGCCGTCGAGGCGTGCGACGGATCGACCGAGTCCAACTGCGGCGGGCTGCTCAGCATGGGCAGCACCGACTTCGACACGGATGACAGCGGTCAGGGCGACAGCTCCAAGTACGACGGTGAGGTCGTCTTCGGCATCCTGGCCTTCCAGAGCCCGGACGACGCCAGGGCCACGTACAAGGCCATGGTCAGCGAGGAGCGCAGGAAGGCCGAGAAGGACGGCAAGGTGAAGCCGGTCGAGATCAACGCGGGCGCCGAGGAGACCGACGCCTTCGAGGACGCCGACGGCGAGACCATGGTCACGATGCGGATCGGCAGCGTCGTCGCCGTGGTGAACGGCCAGGGCACCTTCGTGGTGAAGCCGAACTACAACGACTTCGCGAAGCTCCAGATCGACCGCCTGAAGATGACCGCCCAGGGCATGAACCCCGACGCGTAACCCGCCCGGCCTCCGAAGCCCCGGCCCCGCGCCGCCGCCGGGTCGGGCCGGCCTTCACGAAGACGTGGCGGGTCCTGGTGTCGGTGTGTGCGTCGGCGTGCGGTCCGTGGACGTGAGCGTCGCCGCCGTCACCAGCAGGCCCTCCCGGCAGAGCCAGGTGCCCCTGAGCGTGGGGAACGGGGACGGGACCAGGACGCGGGCCGTGAAGGTCGAGGTGGTCGGGTTCAGGGTGAGGGTGGCCTCGTGGAAGTCGAGCCAGCGGTGGGTCAGGGGGTACCAGACCTTGTAGACCGTCTCCTTGGCGCTGAACAGGAGGCGGTCCCAGTGGATGCCGGGGTGGCGTGCGGCCAGGGACGACAGGTGGCGGCGTTCCTCGGGGAGGGTGACCAGGTCGAGGACGCCGCCGTCGGGGAGCGGGAGGTTCGGTTCCGCGTCGATGCCCAGGGAGGTGAGGGTGTCCGCGCGGGTCACCGCGGCGGCGCGGTAGCCCGCGCAGTGGGTCATCGAGCCGATGAAGCCCGTCGGCCACCGGGGGGCGCCCTTGGGGTCGCGGAGGAGCGGGGCCGGCGGGGCGCCCAGTTTGGCGAGGGCCTCGCGGGCGCAGCGGCGGGTGGTGGCGAACTCGCGGCGGCGCGTCTCGACGGCGTTCGCCACCAGGGCCGCCTCTTCCGGGAAGAGGGCGTCCACTGTGTCGTCCGTGAAGGATTCGACCGCCGTGACCGACGGTGGCAGGAGGTCCTCGATCATTCCGGGGCTCCCAGGATCCGTACGGGTTTGTACTCCGCGGCGTCGGCGCGGCGCTTCCATTCGCGGGGGTAGCCGAGCGACACCTCGTGGTGCGGCACGCCGTCCTGGTGGATCAGGCGCGGGATGTGGAGGTGGCCGTAGACGACCGCGGCCGCGCGGAAGCGGACCGGCCAGTCCTCGGTGGCCTCGGTGCCGCACCACAGCGCGAACTCGGGGTAGCGCAGGATGCGGGTGGGTTCGCGTACGAGGGGGAAGTGGTTGACCAGGACCGTCGGCAGGTCCGGCGGGATCTGCGCGAGCCGGGCCGCCGTGGCGGCGACGCGGGCCCGGCACCAGGCCTCCCGGCTCGGGTACGGGTCGGGGTGGAGGTAGTACTCGTCGGTGCCGACGATCCCGGCCTGCTCGGCGATCCGCAGGGCCTCCGCCTGGGTGCGGGCGCCCGCGGGGCGGAAGGTGTAGTCGTACAGCAGGAACAGCGGCGCGATCACCGCCGGGCCGCCCTCGCCCTCCCAGACCGGGTACGGGTCCTCGGGGGTGGTGATGCCGAGGCTCCGGCACCGTTCGACGAGGTGGAGGTAGCGCTCCTCGCCGCGCAGCTGTACGGGGTCGGACGGGGTCGTCCACAGTTCGTGGTTGCCGGGGGCCCAGACCACGTGGGCGAACCGGTCGCGGAGCACGCCGAGCGCCCAGGCGACGTCCTCGACCGCCTCGCTGACGTCACCGGCCACCAGCAGCCAGTCGTCGTCCGTCTCCGGCCGCAGCTTCTCGACGATGGCGCGGTTCTCGCCGTGCCCTACGTGCAGGTCGCTGACCGCGAGGAGTCGACCGGGCGTCACGCTGCCTCCAGGGGTGTACGGATGATGTCGGCCACCGTCTCGGTGTGGGCGTCGAGGTAGAAGTGGCCGCCCGGCAGCACCCGCAGGTCGCTGTCCGCCGTCGTGTGCTCCCGCCACGCCGCCGCGGCCTCGACCGGGACGAGCGGGTCGCTGTCGCCGACGAGCACGGTCAGCGGGGTGCGCAGCGGCGGGCCGGGCCGCCAGGCGTACGAGCACAGCGCGCGGTAGTCGGCGCGCAGGGGCGGCATCACCAGCTCCATCAGCTCCGGTTCGTCCAGGATCTCCACGGCCGTGCCGCCGAGGAGGCGGATCCTGGCGAGGATCGCCTCGTCGGTGTCGAGCCGGTCCATGGTGTCGCTCTCCGCCGGCGCCGACCGGCCCGACAGGAACAGGTGCCGGGGGCCGGGCAGCCCCCGCCGGTCCAGGGCGCGGGTGAGTTCGTACGCGACGAGCGCTCCCATGCTGTGGCCCAGGAAGGCGTACGGGCGGTCCCCGTCGCCGCACAGCGGGGTCAGCTCGTCGGCCAGGGCGTCGACCAGGCGGCCCAGATCGTCCAGCGGCGGCTCGGTGCGGCGGTCCTGCCGGCCCGGGTACTGGGCCGCCAGCACGTCCAGCTCCGGCGCCAGCCGGCGGCTCAGCGCCAGGTAGGCACCGGCCGCGCCGCCCGCGTGCGGGAAGCAGAACAGGCGTACGCCGCTGTCGGGCGCCGGCGTGAACCGGCGGAACCAGTCACTGGCCATGTCCTTTTCCCCGTTTCGATGGTGACTGGCCATCACATTACCCAGGCCGGTGCGGATCCTCCGGCGAACGGTTGATCGAGTCGGTCTCGTGTGCGAAAGTTCGAGCCGCTGAGGAACCGTCAACGGAACCGCAAACGGACGTCGGGGTCGTCATGCACAAGTCCTTACGTGTCAAGGGCGGCACCGAGTCACAAGCTCCCCGCCCCGGCCGCTTCGCGGGGATGGGGGGATTCTCGGTCATATGGGCCGGGCAGGTCGTGTCGCTGGTCGGCAACTCCGTGCTCCGGTTCGCGTTCGTCATCGAGGCCTGGTCGGCCGGTGAGCGGGCGACCGCCGTCACCCTGCTGTCGCTGTGCGCCCTGCTGCCGCAGGTGGTGCTCAGCCCCGTCGCCGGAGCGCTGATCGACCGCTCCAGCAAGCGGACCGCCCTCCAACTCGCCGACGGCGGCGGGCTCGTGGTCGTCGCGGCCCTGTGCGCCGTGCACTTCGCCGGGGGCGGGCTCCAGGCCTGGCAGGTGTATCCGGCCGTCGCCCTGCTCGGGGTGAGCGCGGCCTTCCAGTTCCCGGCGATGGCCTCCGCCGTGCCCATGCTGGTGCGGGGCGACCAGCTCCAGCGGGCCAACGGCATGCTCGCGAGCGCCAAGAGCACCGCCGAGGTGGGCGGTCCCGCGCTGGGCGGGGTGCTCGTCGCCCTGTCCGGAGTCGGGGTCGTCCTCGTCGTCGACGTGGCCAGTTTCGTGCTGGCGCTCGTCACCATCCGCGTCGTGCGGTTCGCGGGGGACGCCAGGAAGACCGGGGCGGCCACCGGGCGGAAGCGGATCCTCCGGGACGCGGTGGCCGGGCTGCGGCATCTGTTCCGGCAGCCGAGCCTGCGCGATCTGATGCTGACGTTCTGCGTGGTGAACCTGGTGATGGTCTTCGGGTTCGCCGCCGTACAGCCCATGGTGCTCGCCCGCACCGGGAACGACGCCGCCGCGCTCGCCGCCGTCAACACCGCCATCGGCGTCGGCGGTGTCGCGGGCGGGTTGCTCATGGCCACCTGGGGCGGGCCGCGCGACCGGGGGCGCGGCATGATGCTCGGCATCATCGGCATGTGCCTGACCTCGCAGGTGGCGATGGCGCTGGTCGACGGGGTCGTGGGCTGGTGCGCCGCGATCTTCGCGGGGGCGCTGCTCATGCCGCTCATCAACGGGGCCATGCACTCCCTCGTGCAGACCAAGGTGGAGCCCGAGTGGCACGGCCGGGTGTTCGGCGCCGTCATGTTCCTGTCGCAGCTGTCCGTGCCGATCGCCACCGGTGTGTCCGGGCCCCTGGCCGACACCGTCTTCGAGCCGCAGGCGAGCGCCGGCACCGGGCTCTTCGCGGTGCTCGGGCCGGTCCTCGGGGACGGGCCCGGCAGCGGCATGGCGGCGATGCTGCTCATCGCCGGTCTCCTCGGCATCGCCGTGGCCCTGTGGGGGCTCGCGCGGCGCTCCGTGCGCGACATCGACGTACTGCTTCCGGACGCGAAGCCTGACAAGGGGGAGAAGGAATGAGCGACGTACGGACCAATCCGTTCGAGGACGAGGACGGGCTGTATCTCGTACTCGTCAACGACGAAGGGCAGCACTCGCTGTGGCCCGACGGGATCGACGTGCCCGCGGGGTGGACCGTCGCCCTCGGGGCGAGCCCTCGCACGGACGCCCTCGCGTACGTGGAGGAACACTGGACCGACCTGCGGCCGGTGTGACGTGGAGCGTGTGCACGAGCGGTTCGCGGAGCAGGTGCGCCGCGCCCCGGACGCGGTCGCGCTGGTCGACGGCGACGAGAGGCTGACGTACCGCCGGCTCGACGAGGCGGCGGAACGTTTCGCCGGGGCGCTGGCCGGCCACGGGGTGGTGCGGGGCTCGCGCGTGGGCGTGTACCTGGAGCGGTCGGCCGCGATGGTGGTGGCGCTGCTCGGCACGCTCAAGGCGGGCGCCGCGTACGTGATGCTCGACCCCGATTTCCCGGCGGCGCGGCTGCGGGCGATGGCCGCCGACGCGGGCGTCGGCGTCGTCGTGGACCGGGCGGGCGCGCGCTGGGAGCACGGGCCCTCCGTCGACGTGGCAGCCGTGGCGGCCGAGGGCGGGGCGTACGCCCTCGGCGCGGGGGACGCGGGCGACGCCGCGTGCGTGATGTTCACCTCCGGGTCCACCGGGCGGCCGAAGGGCATCGTCGCCTCCCACCACGCCATCACGGCGACGCTGACCGGGCAGGACTTCGCCTCCTTCGGGCCCGGGGCGGTGTGGCTGCAGTGCGCGCCCGTGTCGTGGGACGCGTTCGCGCTGGAGCTGTGGGGGCCGCTGCTGGGCGGCGGGACGTGCGTGCTGCATCCGGGCCGGCGGCCGGACCCGGTGGTGATGGGCCGGCTCGTCGCCGAGCACCGCATCACCTCGGCGTACCTGTCCGCCGGACTGTTCAACGTGATCGTGGACGAGTATCCGCGCGCGGTCGACGGCGTACGCGAACTCGTCGTCGGCGGCGAGGCGCTGTCCGCTCCGCATGTGGCGCGCGCGCTGGAGCGGTGGCCCGGGCTGCGGATCAGCAACGGCTACGGGCCGGTGGAGGGCATGGTGTTCCTCACCACCCACCTGATCGGGCCGGAGGATGTCCGGGGTGGCGAGACGCCCTCCGTGCCCATCGGGCGGCCGCTGGCGGGGAAGCGGGTGTACGTCCTCGACGCGCGGCTGCGGCCCGTTCCGGACGGGGTCGTCGGGGAGTTGTACGCCGCCGGGGCCGGGCTCGCGCTCGGGTACGCCGGGCAGGCGGGGGCGAGCGCGGAGCGGTTCGTCGCCGATCCGTACGGGCCGCCGGGTTCGCGGATGTACCGGACCGGGGACCTGGTGCGGCAGCGGGCGGCGGACGGCGCGCTGGAGTTCGTCGGGCGGGCCGACGCGCAGGTCAAGATCCGGGGCTTCCGCGTGGAGCCCGGCGAGGTCGAGGCCGTGCTGGGGCGCCACCCGGGCGTCCGCCGGGTCGCGGTCGTCGCCCGCGAGGACCACGCCGGGGAGCGGCAGCTCGTGGCGTACGTCGTCGGGCGCGACGGATACGACGAGGCGGATCTGCGCGCGTACGCGAAGAGCGTGCTGGCCGGCCATTTGGTGCCGGGGGCGTTCGTGACGCTGGACGCGCTGCCGCTGACGGGGAACGGCAAGCTGGACCGGGCCGCCCTGCCCGCGCCGGGACCCGTGGCGGGCGGCCTCGGGCGGGCGCCCGGTGACGCGCGCGAGGCGGCGCTGTGCAGGCTGTTCGCCGAGGTGCTGGGCGTGGAGTCGGTCGGCGCCGACGACGACTTCTTCGCGCTGGGCGGGCACTCGCTGCTCGTGGCGCGGCTGCTGGGGCGGATCCACGCGGAGCTGGGCGCCGAGGTCGACGTACGGACGCTGTTCGAGGCGCCGACGCCGGTGGCGCTGGCGCCCCGGTTGACCTCCGTTTCCCTGCCGGCGGAACCGGGTGCTCCGGATGACGGCACGTCGGTGTCGTACGCCCAGCGCAGGCTCTGGTTCCTGGACCGGCTCGACGCGGGCGTCGCGTACAACATGCCCATGCTGGCCCGGCTGCGCGGGCCCGTGGACGCCGGCGCGCTGGCCGCCGCGCTCGGCGCGGTCGTGGCGCGGCACGAGGCGCTGCGGACGGTGTTCGACGCGGTGGACGGCGAGCCGGTGCGGCGCGTACGGGCGGGGGACGCGGCCCGGCCGCCGTTCACGCACCTGGTCGTGGGCGACGCGGAGCTGGAGCGGCGGATCCGCGAGGAGGCGCTCCACCGGTTCGACCTGAGCGCCGAACTCCCCGTGCGCGGCGTGCTGTTCACCGTACGGGAGCGGCCCGGCGAGCACGCGCTGCTGCTGGTGCTGCACCACATCGCGGCGGACGGCTGGTCGCTGCCGCCGCTCTTCCGCGACCTGTCGCGGGCGTACGCGGGTACGGCGCTGCCTCCCCTTCCGGTCGGGTACGCCGAGCACGCGCGGCGCCGGCGGGAGCGGCTGGTGGAACTACGCGACACGCAGCTGGCGTACTGGGAGAAGGCGCTGGCCGGCGTACGGCCGCCGGAGCTGCCGTGGCGCGGCGAGGGCGGCGGGGCCCGGGACGCCGGCACCGTCGTGCGGAGCCTGGACGCCGGGGCGCACCGGCGGCTGGTGGAGCTGGGCCGCGCGCACGGGGCCACGCTCTTCATGGTGCTGCACGCGGCGCTGGCCGCCGTGCTGGCCCGGGCGGGCGCGGGCGAGGACACCGCGGTCGCCGCGCCGGTCGCGGGGCGCGGGAACGACGGGACCGTCGACGACGTGGTCGGCTTCTTCGTGAACCTGCTGGTCCTGCGCGCCGACACGTCCGGCGACCCGACGGTACGGGAGCTGCTGGCCCGCGTGCGGGAGGCGGACCTGTCGGCGCTGGCGCACCAGGACGTGCCGTTCGAGGAGGTCGTCGACGCGCTGAACCCGGCGCGGCGGGTCGGGCGCCAGCCGTTCACGGACGTGGTCCTGGCCCTGCAGAACAACGCCCGCGCGGAGGTGGACCTGCCGGGCGTGGACGCCTCGGTGGAGGTCGTGCGTACGGGCGCGGCGCGCTTCGAGCTGCTCGTGGACGTGACGGACCACTACGGGGCGGGGCCCACGGGTGCGCCGGAGGGGGTGGCGGTCACGCTGGAGTACCGCACGGCCGCGCTGGACCACGCGGTGGTGGAGTGGCTCGCCGACGCCTTCGTAAGGGTGCTGGAGGCCGCGGCCGCCGACCCCGATGTCCGGCTCTCGCAGCTGGACCTCGGCGAGCCGCCCCGTACCGCCGAGGCTCGGACATCGCCGAAGCCGGCGCCCGTGCCGGACGCTCCCGACACCGCGCTCACGCGGCGCGTCACGGCGGTGTGGCGGGACGTGCTCGGCGTCGAGCAGGTCGGGCCGCACGACGACTTCTTCATGCTCGGCGGCAACTCCCTGCGCGCGGTGCGCGTCGCCGCGCGCCTCACGAACGAGGGGCTCGGCGGCGGGGCCGTCACCGCCGCGCAGATCTTCGAGACGCCGACGCCCGCCGGTCTGGCCGCCGCCCTGGGGGCCGCGGACCGGCCCCCGCGCGCCGCCGACTCCCCGATCCCCCGCCGGGCCCGGGTGCCCCGGCAGCGGGCCCAGGAACCGGAGCAGGACCGGCGGGAGGGGGAGCGGTCATGGACCTGAGCGTGATGTTCTTCGGCGCGGACGCGCCGGGCGGGGCGGAGGCCGGAGCCGCGGAGGCCGGGGCAGGGGCCGGGCGGGGGCGGCACGTGGGGGCGTACGACGACATCCTCGCCGTCGCCCGCGCCGCCGACCGGCTCGGGTTCCACGCCGTGTGGACGCCCGAGCGGCACTTCCAGCAGGTCGGGCAGGTGTTCCCCAGTCCGCCCGTGCTCAGTGCCGCGCTCGCCGTCGCCACCGAGCGGATCGCGATCCGGGCCGGCAGTGTCGTCCTGCCCCTGCACCATCCGCTGCGGGTGGTGGAGGACTGGGCGGTCGTCGACAACCTGTCGCGCGGGCGCGTCGGGCTGTCCGTCGCCACCGGCTGGCACTCCGCCGACTTCGTCGTCTCCCCCGGCGCGTACGCCGACCGGCGCGAGCGCGTGCTGCGGGACGTGCCGCTGCTGCGGCGGCTGTGGGCCGGGGAGGCGGTGGAGTTCGAGGACGGCGTCGGGGAGGCGGTGGCCGTGCGGCCCACGCCCACGCCCGTGCAGGAGGCGCTGCCGCTGTGGCTGACCACCTCCGGGAGCCCCGAGACCTGGGAGACGGCCGGGCGGCTGCGGACCGGGGTGCTGGGGGCGACCGTGGGCCAGAGCCGGGACGAGCTGGCCGGGAAGATCGCCCGGTACCGGGCGGCACACGCCGCCGCGCACGGGCAGGACGGGGCCCCGCTCAGTGGCATGGCGCCGCACGGGAGGGTCACGCTCATGGCGCACACCTTCGTCGGCGAGGACGACGCGCACGTACGGCGGCTGGTGGCGGCGCCCCTGACCGCGTACCTGCGCTCGTACGTGCGGCAGACCTCCGCCAACCGGTCCGCCGACCGGCGCACCGCCGGGCTGACGGACGAGCAGACGGCGCTGATGGCGGAGTTCGCCTTCCGCCGCTACCTCACGTGGGGCTCGCTGCTCGGCTCGGCGGAGACCTGCCGGAAGATGCTCGCCGACCTGCGCGACCTGGGCGTCGACGAGGTCGCCTGCTTCATCGACTTCGGCCTCGGCCGGGACGACGTGCTGGCCGGGCTGCACCGGCTGGCGGAACTCCAGGAGGACTTCTAGATGGTGTCGACGGCCGACCGGTTCCGCGCGCTCGGCTCCGAGCAGCGCGTGCGGTTCATGCGGCGCCTGGTGGAGTCGGGGCGGGCCGGGTCCGTGCCCGCCGTCGTGCCGGTGCGGGACGGTGACGGGCCGGTGCGGCTCAGCCCCGCGCAGGAGGACCTGTGGGTGTACGACTCCCTGTATCCGGGGACCCCGGCGCTGAACCTGTGCTCGGCGTACCACTTCGACGGGCCGGTCGACCCCGCGCACCTGGCGGCGGCGCTCACGCTGGTGCGGGAGCACCACGACATCCTGCGGGCGCGGATCCGGGGGCGGGCCGGGGACCTGTGGCTGGAGTTCCCGGACGAGGGGCCCTTCGTGCTGGAGCGGGAGGACCTGCGCGGGACCGGGCGCGGGATCGAACAGGCCCTGGAGGCGTTCCGGCGGCGGCCGTTCGACCTGGCGGGCGACCGGCTGATCCGGGCGCGGTTCGTCACGGTCGACGACCGGCGGTCCACGCTGATGCTGAGCCTGCACCACATCATCACCGACTGGTGGTCCTTCGACGTGCTCCAGAGCGAGTTCGCCGAGGCGTACCGGTCGGTGCGCGACGGCACCGCGCACCGGCTGACGCGGCCGCGTGTTCAGTACGCCGACTTCGCCGCCTGGCAGGGCGAGCTGGAGGCCGCCGGGGTCTTCGAAGCGCGCCTCGGCTTCTGGCGGCGCTACCTCGCCGAGCCGCCGGGGGCGTTGACCGTGCCCGGTACGCCGACGGCGGCGGCCGGCCGCGGTCCCGGGATCGCGCAGGTGCCGTTCCGGATCGAGCGGGAGACGGCGGACGCGGTGCGGGCGCTGGCGCGGCAGCGGGGCGCGTCGGTGTACGTGGTGCTGATGGCGGCGTTCGCGGTGCTCGCGCACCGGCTGTCGGGCGCCGGTGACCTGGTGCTGGGCACGCCGACCGCGAACCGGGCGGCCAAGGGCCTGGAGCGGGTCATCGGGTACGTGATGAACGCCGTGCCCACGCGGTGGCGGATCGGACCGGAGGACTCCTTCGGGGAGGTGCTGGCGCGGTTCGCGGCCGACTTCCCGGAGCTGATGGCCAACGCCGACGTGCCGGTGGGGCGGATCGTGTCGGCGGTGGCGCCCGAGCGGGACGCGGGGCGTTCGCCGCTGTTCCAGTGGGTGTTCATGCACCTGGCGCAGCAGCGCAGTGTGCGGGCGCTGAGCGAGTTCGCCGTGCCCGAGCGCATCCACACGGGCGGCGAGCACGACCTGGTCGGCATCGTCCGGGACGCCGCCGACCCCGCCGAGGGCATGACGGGCAGCTTCGAGGTGCGCACGGAGCTGTTCGCGCCCGAGGCGGTGGCGCGGTGGGCCGAGGCGTACGTGGAGCTGCTGCGGCACGTGACGGCGGCGCCGGACGCCCCGGTGCGCGATCACGACCTGGTGCCGGCGGCGGAGCGGGCCCGGCTGCTGGCGGCCTCGGCGGGTCCGGCGGGGCCGCGACCGGAGACGCTCCCCGGCCTGGTGGCGCGGCAGGCGGCGCGTACGCCCGGTGCCGTGGCGCTGGCGTGCGGCGACGTCGCGCTGACCTACGCCGGACTCGCCGACCGGGTGGACCGGCTGGCCGGTCTGCTCGCGGCGCGCGGCGCCGGGCCCGGGCGGCTCGTGGCGCTGGCGCTGGGGCGGACGCCCGCGATGGTGGTGGCCGCGCTGGCGGTGCAGCGGGCGGGCGCCGCGTACCTGCCGATCGACCTCGACTACCCGGCCGAGCACGTGCGGTACGTGCTGGAGGACGCGGCGCCGGTGCTCATGGTGACCGACCGTCAGCATGACGACCTGCCGGGCGAGATGCCCCTGCTCGTCCTGGACGAGGCGGCGTACGCGGCGCACGAGCCGCTTCCCGTACGGGAGGTGGGCGCGGACGACACCGCGTACGTCATCTACACCTCCGGCACCACCGGGCGGCCCAAGGGCGTCGTCGTCACGCACCGGGGCATCGCCGCGCTGGGGCACGGCTACGCGGAGCGGTTCGGGCTCGGGCCGGACGACCGGGTGCTCCAGCTGGGGTCGCCCGCCTTCGACATCTCGGTCGGTGAGGCGGCGATGGCGTTCACGGCCGGGGCGACGCTGGTCGTGGCGCCCGCCGGGCCGCTGGTGGGCGCGGCCCTCGGGGACGTACTGACCCGGGAGCGGATCACGTGCACCCTGCTGCCGCCGTCGGTGCTGGCGACCGTGCCGGACGGCGCGTATCCGGACCTGCGGGTGGTCGCGTCGGGCGCGGAGGCGTGCCCGCCGGAGCTGGTGGCCCGCTGGGCCGCCCCCGGCACCGGGCGGCGGTTCCACAACGCGTACGGGCCGACCGAGTCGACCGTCGGCGCCACCGCGTCCGGGCCGCTGGTGCCGGACGGGCGGACGCCGACGATCGGGACGCCGGTGGCCGGTACGCGCGCGTACGTCCTCGACGCGCGGCTCCGCCCGGTACCGGCCGGGGTGCGCGGCGAGCTGTACCTGGCGGGCGACGGGCTGGCGCGCGGCTACCTGGGGCGACCGGGGCTGACCGCCGAGCGGTTCGTCGCCGATCCGTACGGGCCGCCGGGCGCGCGGATGTACCGGACCGGGGACCTGGCGCGGTGGCGCGAGGACGGGTCGCTGGACTGCCTGGGCCGCGCGGACGACCAGGTGAAGCTGCGGGGCTTCCGGGTGGAGCCGGGCGAGGTGGCGGCCGTCCTCGCCGAGCACCCGGCGGTCGGGCGGGCCGTGGTGGTGGTGCGCGGCGGGCGCCTGGTGGGGTACGTGGTGCCGAACGGCTCCGTCGGCATCGGGGAGTTGCTCGCGTACGCGGCCGGGCGGCTGCCCGCGCACATGGTGCCGGCCGATGTGGTGGTGCTGGACGCCCTGCCGGTCGCCGCGAACGGCAAGCTGGACCGGGCCGCCCTGCCCGAGCCGGGCGGGGTGGCGGAAGCCGGGCGGGCTCCGGCCTCCGGGCGCGAGGAAGCCCTGTGCGGGCTCTTCGCGGGGGTGCTGGGCGTGGCGTCGGTCGGCGCGGACGACGACTTCTTCCGGCTCGGCGGCGACAGCATCATGGCGATCCAGCTGGCCGGGCGGGCGCTGACGGAGGCGGGGCTCGCGCTCACGCCCCGGGACGTGTTCACGGCGCGGACCCCGGCGGGGCTGGCGCGGGTGGCGCGGGAAGCAGCCCCCGCGTCCGGGGGCTCGGACGCGGGGCGGTTGCCGCTCACGCCCGTCATGCGGTGGTGGCGCGAGCTGAGCCGTGAACACGGCGGTGACCCGGCGGCGTTCACCCAGTCGATGGCGTTCCCCGTCCCCGACGGGGTGCCGTACGAGCGGGTGGCAGCTGCCGTGCAGGGGCTGGTGGACCGGCACGGGGCGCTGCGGATGCGGCTGGTCGACGGCGGCCCGGACGCGGACCAGGTCGAGCTGGAGGTCCGGCCCGTCGGGGACGTACGGGTGGAGGTCCTGCGCGAGGCTCCGGAGGACGCGCGGCTGGACCCGGCGCGGGGCGAGATGCTGCGGGCCGTCCTGGAGGGCGACGGCTCCCTCCGGCGGCTGCTGGTGACGGTGCACCACCTCGCCGTGGACGGCGTGTCCTGGCGGGTGCTCGGGCCCGAGCTGGCCGCCGCGCTGGCGGGCTCGGACTCCCCGGCCCGGGAGGCGGGCGGCACGTCCTTCCGGCGGTGGGCGGAGCTGCTGCGCGAGGAGGCGGCGCGGCCGGACCGGGTGGACACCGAAGCGGCCTGGTGGGAGCGGGCGTTGACGGGCGCGCCGGACGCCCGGATCGCGGGCGGGCGCGGCGCCGGGGCGCCCCGGGCCACCTTCACCGTGGAGTTCGGCGCCGAGGTGACGGAGGCGGTGCTCGGGGCCGTGCCCGCGGCGTTCCACTGCGGTACGGACGCGGTGCTGCTGGCCGCCCTCGCGGTGGCCGTGGAGCGGTGGCGCGGCGGCTCCGGTGTGCTGGTGCACCTGGAGGGGCATGGGCGCGACGCCCTGGCGGACGGGGTGGACGTGTCCCGGACTATCGGTTGGTTCACCACCCAGTACCCGGTACGGCTGGACGCGGGCGGTACGGCGGAGGCGGAGGCGGCTGCGGGCGAGGCGCTGAAGCGCGTCAAGGAGCAGCTGCGCGCGGTGCCGGACGGGGGTGTCGGGTGGGGGCTGCTGCGCTACCTGAACGAGGACACGGCGCCGAAGCTGGCGGCCCTGCCCGTGCCCGACGTCCGCTTCAACTACCTGGGGCGGCTGGGCGGCACCGATGTGGCCGGGGGTGAGCTGCTCGGCGGGGCGGCGGACGCGATGCCGCTGGCGCACGCGCTGGAGATCGACGCGGTGGCGCTCGACCGGGGGCTGGTCGCCGCGTGGTCGTACGCGGAAGGGGTCCTGGACGGCGCCGGGGTGCGGCGGCTCGCGGAGCTGTGGCGCGAGGCGGTCGAAGCGCTGGTGACGGAGGCGGCCCGGGAGGGCGCGGGCGGGCACACGGCGTCGGACTTCGACCTGGTGGAGCTGTCGCAGGAGCAGCTGGAGATGCTGGAGGGGGACCTGTGAGCGAGCGCGGCCCGGCCCGTGGCGGCGGGCGGATCGCGGATGTGCTGCCGCTGGCGCCCGCGCAGGAAGGGCTCTACTTCCACGCGGTACGCGACGCCGGGGGCGAGGAGCCGGACCCGTACGTGGTGCAGGCCCGCTTCCGGATCGGCCCCGGCACCCCGGTGCCGGTGCGGCAGGCCGTGGCGGCGCTGCTGGAGCGGCACCCGAACCTGCGGGCGTGCTTCCGGCACGAGCGGCTGGAGCGGCCGGTGCAGCTGATCCCGCGCGAGGCGGCGGTCGAGTGGCGGGAGGTCGCCACCGGCGACGTACGGGAGGTGATGGCGCAGGAGCGGGCGCGGGGGTTCGACGTGAAGCGGCCTCCGCTGGTGCGGGGTGCCCTGGTGGCGGGCCGCGACCTCGTCCTGACCTTCCATCACCTTCTCCTGGACGGCTGGTCGCTGCCGCTCCTGGAACGGGACCTGGCCGCGCTCTGCGCCGGTGCACCGCTGCCGCCGCCCGTCCCCTACCGGGACTACCTCGCGTGGCTGCGGCGGCAGGACGCCGACGCGGCGCGGGCGGCGTGGCACGCGGCGCTCGCGGGCCTGGAGCGGCCGCCGCTCCTGTCCCCGTCCGGTTCCTCCGAGGCCGCTGTGCACGACCTGGAGCTCTCCGCCGCGCTCACGGCCGCGCTGACGCGGCGGGCCGCCGCGTGCGGGGTCACCGTCAACACCCTGGTCCAGGCCGCCTGGGCGCTGGTCCTGCACCGGATGACGGGCGGCGGCGCGCGGGACGTGGTGTTCGGGGCCGTGGTCTCGGGCCGGCCGCACGACCTGCCGGGCGTGGAGGAGATGGTGGGCCTCTTCATCAACACGCTGCCGGTACGGGTGCGGCTGCGCGAGGGCGAGTCGGTGGGCGGGCTGCTGGCCCGCCTCCAGGACGAGCAGCTGCGCCTCGCTCCGTACCACCATGTGCGGCTCGCGGAGGTGCAGCGGGCGGCGGGGGCCGGGGACCTCTTCGACACGGTGCTGGCGTTCGAGAACTTCCCGCGCTCCGCGGCGGACGGCACCGCCGCCGTGCGCCTCGTCGAGGCGGAGGACGCCACCCACTACCCGGTGACCGTGGCCGTCGTCGCGGGCGAGCGCATGCTGCTGCGGGTCACCTGCCGCCACGGCATCGCGCCCGACGCGGTGGCGGCGCGGCTGGCGCGCGCGCTGGAGGAGCTCGCGGGCGACCCGCGCCGGCCGGTGGCCCGGCTGGACGTCCTGCCGCCCGAGGAGCGCGCCGCGCTGCTGGCGGCGGGAGCGGGACCGGCGGGGGCGTCCCCCGGGCCGGCGACGGTCGTGGAGCGGTTCGCGCAGCAGGCGTCGCGCACCCCGGAGGCGGTGGCGCTGCGCGCGGTGGACGGCTCGGGCTCGGGCTCCCTCACGTACGCCGAGCTGGCGGCCGCGTCGGACGCGCTGGCCCGGCGCCTGGTCGCCTCGGGGGTCCGGCGGGGCGACACGGTGGCGCTGCTGCTGCCGCGCTCGCTGCCGCTGGTGGTGGCGCAGTTGGCGGTGGTCACGGCGGGCGCCGCGTACCTCCCCCTGGACCCGGCCCAGCCGTCCGCCCCGCTGCGCCGGCTCCTCGCCTCCTCGGGGGCGCGTTTCGCCGTGACGCCGGAGCCGGTGCCGTGGCTGCCGCGCGACGTGGCCGAACTCCGCCTCGACGCGGAAGGCCCGGCGGACACCGCACGCTGCGCGCCGCCCGGTCCGGACGACGCCGCCTGCGTCATGTACACCTCGGGCTCCAGCGGCGAGCCGAAGGGCGTCGTCGTCCCGCACCGCGCGATCGCCGAACTCGCCGCCGACCGGCGCTTCGAGGGCGGGGCCCACCGCCGCGTGCTGTTCCACAGCGCGCACACCTTCGACGCCGCCACCTACGAGGTGTGGGTGCCGCTCCTCACCGGCGGGACCGTCGTCCTCGCGCCCCCGGAGCCGGTGACGCCCGACCTCCTCAAGCGGCTCCTGCCCGACGAGGGCGTCACCGCGCTGTGGCTGACCGCCGAGCTGTTCCGCGTGGTCGCCGACGTCGCGCCCGAGGTGCTGTCCGGCCTGCGCGAGGTGTGGGCGGGTGGCGACGTCGTGGCGCCGGAGGCCGTGCGGCGCGTGCGGGAGGCCTGTCCCGGCACCCGCGTCGTCATCGGGTACGGGCCCACCGAGACCACCGTGTTCGCCACCGCCGGGCCCGAGGGCATCGGGCGGCCCCTCGACGGGACCCGTACGTACGTCCTCGACGCCGCCCTGCGCCCCGTCCCCGACGGCGCGACCGGCGAGCTGTACGTCGCCGGGACCGGTCTCGCGCGCGGCTACCTGCACCGGCCCGGCCTCACCGCCGAGCGGTTCGTCGCCGACCCGTACGGGCCGCCCGGCGCCCGCATGTACCGCACCGGGGACCTGGTGCGGCGCCGCGCCGACGGGGTGCTGGAATTCGAGGGCCGCGCCGACGCGCAGGTCAAGGTGCGGGGCTTCCGTGTCGAGCCCGCCGAGGTCGAGGCGGCGCTGGGGCGCTGCGCCGGAGTCGTCCGCGCCGTGGTGACGGCCCGGCCGACGGGGGCGGACGGCGACGGCGGCAAGGTGCTCGCCGCGCACGTCGTCCTCGCGCCGGGCGCCGGGCTCCGTGCCGTACGGCAGGAGGCTGCACGGGTCCTGCCGCCGCACCTGGTGCCGTCGGTGTGGGCGCGCCTGGACGCGGTGCCGCTCACGGCGCACGGGAAGGTGGACCGGACGGCGCTGCCGGAGCCCCGAGCGGCAGGGGAAACGCTCCGCGCGCCCCGGCCCGGCCGGGAGGCGGCGCTGTGCGCGCTGTTCGCCGAGGTGCTCGGGGTGGACGCGGTCGGCCCCGACGACGACTTCTTCGCGCGCGGCGGGCACTCGCTGCTCGCGCTGCGGCTGGCCTCGCGGATCGAGACGGCGCTCGGCGTCCGCGTCCCGCTCGCCGCGCTGTTCGAGGCGCCGGCCCCGGCCGCGCTCGCCGACCGCCTGGACGGGGACGCCGACGACGGCTTCGGGCCGCTGGTCACCCTGCGCCCCGGGCGCCCGGACCGTACGCCGCTGTTCTGCGTGCACCCGGGCTTCGGCCTCGGCTGGGCGTACACGGCGCTGCTGTCGCACCTCTCCCCCGGCCTCCCGGTCCTCGCCCTGCAGTCGCCCGCGCTGCGCGGCGAGACGGACCTGCCCGCCGACATGGGGGCGCTGGCGGAGCAGTACGTCGAGCGGGTCCGCGCCGTCCGGCCGCACGGCCCGTACCTCCTCGTCGGCCGTTCCTTCGGCGGGCCGCTCGCCCACGAGATGGCCGTCCGGCTGCGGCGGGCGGGCGAGGAGGTCGGGCTGCTCGCGGTGGTCGACGCGATGCCGAAGCCGGCCTCCGCCGGGCCCCTCGATCCTGAGGCCGTCGAGCGGGAGGCGGTGCGGCTGCTGCTGCGCAACAACCAGGTGCCGCCGGACGCCTGTCCGCCGGTCCGGGCCGAGGTCTTCGCGCGCGTACGGGACGGGGAGGGCGTCCTCGCCGGGTTCGACGACGCGCGGCTCGCGGCCGTGGCCGACTCGATGGCCCACCACATCCGGCTGGCGCGCGCCTGGCGGCCGTCGCCGTACGACGGGCGGGTGACGCTCTTCTCGGCGACGCGCGCGGCCGAGGCGACGACGGAGGAGAAGGCGGCGGCGTGGCGGCCGTGGGCGGCCGCGCTCGACGTCCACGAACTGGACTGCGGCCACAGCGAGGTGCTGGACGCGGGACCGGCGGCGGCCGTCGCCGCCGTCCTCGACGACGTACTACGGGGGACGTCATGACGGAAGTGGAAGAGGTGGAGGAGTACGAGTTCCCGGTCTCCGACGCGCAGAGCCGACTGCTCGTCCTGGACCAGCTGGCCCCGGGCTCCGCGCAGTACAACGTGCCCGCCGCCTTCGCCGTGCGCGGCCCCTTCGACGTCGCCGCGTTCCGCCGCGCGCTGGACGCGCTGGTGGAGCGGCACGAGGCGCTGCGCACCGTCTTCCGGGCGTCCCCCGACGGGATCCCGGTCCAGATCGTCGCGTCGGGCGGCCGGGCGGCGGTGCGGGTGGAGACCGGCGTCCCGGCGGGCGAGGTGGACGCGCGGATACGGGCGGAGGCGGCGCGGCCGTTCGACACGGCGGCCGGTCCGCTGCTGCGTGCCACGGTGTACGGCGTCGGCGGCGGCTCGCACCGGGTGCTGCTCGTCGCCCACCACCTGGTGTGCGACGGCTGGTCGCTCCAGGTGATCCTGCGGGACCTCTCGGCGGCGTACGAGGCGGAGCTGAAGGGCCTGCCGGACGCGCTGCCCGAACCGCCGCTGCAGTACCCCGACTACGCGGCCTGGCAGCGCGAGCGGATGGAGCGGGGCGCGTACGACCGGGCCGTGGCGCACTGGGCGGATCAGCTGCGCGGGGCGCCCGGCACGGTGGCGCTGCCGCTGGACCGGCCGCGCGCGGTGGTGCGCTCGGCGGCGGGCGGGAGCGTGCGGTTCCGGATCGGCGCCGCGGTGCGGGAGCGGCTGGCGGCCGTGGCCCGGGCGCGCGGGGCCACCCCCTTCATGGGGCTGTTCGCGGCGTACGCGGCCTTCCTGGGGCGGCTTTCGGGGCGCGAGGACCTGGTGATCGGGTTCCCGGTGTCGGGGCGCGACCGGCCCGAGCTCCAGGAGACGGTCGGCATGCTCACCAACACGCTGGCGCTGCGGGTGGACCTCTCCGGCGACCCCTCGTACGGCGAGCTGGTCGCCCGGCTGCGCGAGCGGCTGGTGGCGGCCCGGCCGTACGAGGACGCGCCGTTCGAGGCGGTCGTCGACGCGGTCGCCCCGGCCCGGGAGACCAGCCACGACCCGGTGGTCCAGGTGGTGTTCGCGTACGACGACGACACCGAGCTGTCGCTCGCGCTGGCGGGCGCGGAGGTCGAGCGCGCCGACGTCGAGGTGGAGGCCGCGAAGTTCGACCTGCACCTGCACGTGGAGCGCTGGGGGGAGGACCTGGCGGCGCAGTTCATCTTCCGCACCGGTCTGTTCGAGGCGGCGACGGTACGCGCGTGGGCGCGGTCCTTCGAGACGCTGCTCTCCGACGCCCTGGCCCGACCCGACGCGCCGCTGTCCCTGCTGGACGCGGTCCCGGCGGACGAGCGCGACCGCGTGCATGCGGCCGCCGACCGCACGGCCGAGGCGGCGCCGGTGGACCGCCTGGTGCCGGACCTGGTCGCGGACCGCGCGGCCGAGCGCCCGGACGCCACGGCCCTGGTCTGCGGCGGGCTGCGCCTCACCTACCGCGAGCTGCTCGCCCGCGCCGACGCCCTGGCGTCCCGGCTGCGCGCGGCGGGCGCCCGGCCCGGCGTCCGCGTCGGCCTGCTGCTGCCGCGCTCGGCGGACATGGCGGTCGCGGCCCTCGCGGTCCTGCGGGCGGGCGCCGCGTACGTCCCCCTGGACCCGGCGAACCCGGACGCACGCCTGCGCTACATGGCCGAGGACTCCGGGATGTCGCTGCTGCTGGTGGCGGCGGAGACGGCGGACCGGGAGCTGGGGGTGCGGCCGCTGCGGGTGGACGAGCCGGGCGACGGGACCCAGGGGGGTGAAGCCCTGCGGCCGGGGCCCGCCGACCTCGCCTACGTCCTCTACACCTCCGGTTCCACCGGCGTCCCCAAGGGCGTGGCCGTGGAGCACCGGGCACTGGTGAACCTGGCCGTCGCCGTGCGGCCGGTGTTCCCGGTCACGGCCGAGGACCGGGTGCTGCAGTTCGTGTCGTTCGGGTTCGACGTGGCCGTGTCCGACCTGTTCTTCCCGTGGGTCGCGGGTGCCGAGCTGCACATCGCGCGGGAGCACGAGCGGCTCGGGGACGGGCTGTTCGCGCGCTTGCGGGACAGCGGCATCACGTACGTGTTCCTGCCGCCGTCCGCCGCGATGATGCTGCCCGAGGGGGCGGGCGCCGCGCTGCCCCGGCTGCGGACGCTCGCCGTCGGCGGGGAGGCGTGCCCCGCCGAGCTGGTGGAGCGGCTGGCCGCGCCCGGGCGGCGGATCGTCAACGCGTACGGGCCCAGCGAGGCCACCGTGTACGCGACCACCGCCGAGCTGCGCCCCGGCGAGCCGGTGGTCATCGGACACGCGGTGCCGGGCGCCCGCACCTATGTGCTGGACGCGCGGCTGCGGCCGGTGCCCGTCGGGGTCACGGGCGAGGTGTACGTCGCCGGGGCCTCGCTGGCGCGCGGCTACACCGGCCGCCCCGGCATGACCGCCGAGCGGTTCGTCGCCGACCCGTACGGGCCGCCCGGCAGCCGCATGTACCGCACCGGCGACCTGGGGCGGATCGACGCGCACGGGGTGCTGCACTACCTCGGGCGCGGCGACGCGCAGGTGAAGCTGCGCGGCTTCCGCGTCGAGCTCGGCGAGGTGGAGGCGCTGCTGGCGGGGGTGCCGGGGGTGTCGATGGCGGCCGCGGCCGTGCGCGGCGACCGGCTGGTGGCGTACGTCGTCGGCGACGCGCCCGACGAGGCGCTCCGTACCCGGCTGGCGGAGCGGCTGCCCGGCTACATGGTGCCCGAGGTCTTCGTCCGCCTGGACGAGCTGCCGCTGAACCGCTCCGGCAAGATCGACCGGGCCGCGCTGCCCGAACCCCCGGCGGAGCGACCCGCGTTGGCGGAGTCGTACGCCGCGCCGGGCAGTGACACCGAGCGCCGCGTCGCGGCGGTGTGGGCGCGGGCGCTGACCCTCGACCGGGTGGGGATCCACGACAACTTCTTCGAACTGGGCGGCAATTCGGTGCGACTGCTGGCCGTCCTGGCGGCCCTGCGCCGCGCCGGGTACGGCGAGGAGGCGCTGACCCTCGTCGACCTCTTCCGGCACCCGACGGTCGCCGCGCTCGCCGCATACCTGGACGGCGGTACCGGCGGCGCGCCCGTACCCCGCACGCGGCGGGACCGCGCCGCCACCGCACGAAGGCTCCGCAGCAACCGGAAAGGCTCCTGAAACCGATGAACGACGTTCCCGAAGGCGTCCCCGAAGGCGCGATAGCCGTCGTCGGCATGAGCGGGCGCTTCCCCGGCGCCCCCGACCTGGCCGCCTACTGGGCGAACCTCCAGGGCGGCGTCTGCTCGCTGACCGACTTCGACGCCCCGGCGGGCGAGGTCGGCACCAAGGGGCTCCTCGCGGACGCCGACCGCTTCGAGGCCGGGCTCTTCGGCTTCCACCGCACCGAGGCCGCCGCGCTCGACCCGCAGCACCGGCTGCTGCTGGAGACGGCGTGGGCGGCGCTGGAGGACGCGGGGTACGACCCGCTGCGGGCGCCCGCCCGTACGGGTGTGTACGTCGGCGGCTCGCCCACCGAGCACGCGCTGGCCGCCGCCACCGACCGCGGGCTGGCGGCCCGGATCGGCGCGACGCAGGTGCGGATCCTCACCGACCGGGAGTTCCTGGCGCCGTGGATCTCGTACCGGCTGGGGCTCGACGGGCCGAGCATGAACGTCCAGACGGCGTGTTCGACGTCGCTGACCGCCGTGCACCTGGCGGCGCAGGCGCTGCTGCTGGGCGAGTGCGACACCGCGCTCGCGGGCGGCGTCTGCGTCGACGCCGTACGGCCCCGGGGGTACGTCCACGTCGACGGCGGGATCTACGCGCCGGACGGGCGGTGCCGGCCCTTCGACGAGAAGGCGGCCGGGACCGTGCCCGGCAACGGCGTCGGCGTGGTCGTCCTGCGGCGGCTGGAGGACGCGCTGGCGGACGGCGACCCGGTGCGCGCGGTGGTGCGCGGCTCGGCGGTGACGAACGACGGGGCGACGAAGGTCGGGTTCACGGCTCCGGGCGTGGACCGGCAGACGGCGGCGATCGTGGAGGCGTGGGAGGCGGCCGGTCTGGACCCGGCGCGGGCGCAGTACCTGGAGGCGCACGGGACGGGCACGGAGCTCGGCGACCGCATCGAACTGGCGGCGGCGGGCACGGCGTTCGCCGGCGCGTCCGCCGTCCGGCTCGGGTCGGTCAAGTCGAACATCGGGCACCTGGACGCGGCGGCGGGGGTGGCGGCCTTCATCAAGACGGTGCTCATGCTGGAGCACGGCAGGCTCGCGCCGACGGTCAACGTCGAGTCGCCCCATCCGGACCTGGAGTCGTCGCCGTTCCGGCTGGCCACGGAGGCGGGAGCCGCGTGGCCGCGCCCGGCGGACGGCACGGGCCGGCTGGCGGGCGTGACGTCGGTCGGCATCGGGGGCACCAACGTGCACGTGGTGCTGGAGGAGGCGCCGCCGCGGCCGGCCCCCGCTCCCGCCGAGGGCTCCTTCGTGCTGCCGCTGTCGGCCCGCACCGAGGAGCAACTGCGGGCGCTGGCGGGGAGGTTGGCGGACACCCTGGGCGCGTCGGACGCGCCGCCGCTCGCCGAGGTGGCGCACACCCTGCGCACCGGGCGCACCGCCCTGCCGGTACGGACGTACGTCGTCGCCTCCGGCCCGGCCGAGGCCGCGGAGAGGCTGGCCGCCGGGGTGCGGGACCCGCATCCGCTGGGCGAGGCGTGGCTGGCGGGCGGGGAGGTCGCCTGGCCGGAGGCGCCGGAGGGCACGCGGCGGGTGAGCCTGCCGACGTACCCGTTCGCGGGCGAGCGGCTCGGCGCGCTCACGCTCGGACAGGGCGCGCCGCAGGCCCCGGCGCCGGAAGCGGCTCCGGAAGCCGGCCTGGAGGCGGCGGTGGCGGGGGCGCTGCGGGAGGCGCTGGGCCTCGACGCGTCCGACGAGGCCCTGGACCGGACGTACTTCGAGGCGGGCGGCGACTCGCTCACGGCCGTGCACCTCGTGTCCCGGATGGGCGACGAGTTCGGCATCGACGTACCGATCGACCTGTTCCTGGAGCAGCTGACCCTCGCCGAGCTGGCGGCCAGGATCGTGGCGCTGCGGGCCGGGGACGACGAACTGGACGCGCTGCTCGACGAGTTCGAGGCGGAGGCGGAGTCGTGACCGTGCCCCGCACGGCGGTGGACCTGCTCGACCCGCGCGTGCACGCCGAGGTCGACCTGCGCGGCGTGTGGCGGGAGCTGCGCCGCCGGGAACCGGTGCGCTGGCAGCCCGTCGACCCCGCGCGGGGCGCGGCCGTGCCGGGCTTCTGGGTGGTGACGCGCCACGCGGACGTGACCCGGGCGCTGCGCGACGCGCGGACGTTCTCGTCGGAGGGCGGGAACATGCTGGCCACGCTCCTCCAGGGGTACGACCGCGGAGCCGGGAAGATGCTCGTGGTGACGGACGGCGAGCGGCACGCGGCGCTGCGGCGGCTGCTGTCCGGCGGGTTCGGGCCCCGGCAGCTGGGGCCGGTGACGGAGTCGATCGCGCGCGCGACGCGGGAGCTGCTGGCGGAGGCGGTGGCGCGGAGCGGCGCGGGAGAGTCCGTCGACTTCGTGGCGGAGGTCGCCGCGCAGGTGCCGCTGCGGGCGATCTGCGAGCTGCTGGGCGTGCCGGCGGCGGACCGGGCGCAGGTGCTGGAGCTGACGAACGCGGCGATGCTGGGCGAGGAGAGCGCCGCGGCGTCCGTCGAGGCGCGGATCGCGCAGAGCGAGATCATGCGCTACTACCTGCGGCTGGCGGCCGAGCGGCGCGAGGCGCCGGGCAGCGACATCATCAGCCTGCTGGTGACCGGCACGGTCGACGGGCGCCCGCTCACCGAGGAGGAGACCCTCCTCAACTGCTACAACCTCATCATCGGCGGCGACGAGACGGCCCGGCTGTCGATGGCGGGCGGGCTGCTGGCGCTGGCCGCGCACCCCGGGCAGTGGGCGCGGCTGCGGGCGGACGCGTCGCTGGTCGAACCGGCCGCCGAGGAGATCCTGCGCTGGACGACGCCGGTGGCCCATGTGGGCCGTACGGCCGCGGTGGACACGGAGCTGGGGGACGGCACGCGGATCGCGGCGGGGGACGCGGTGACGCTGTGGTGCGCGTCGGCCAACTTCGACGAGGAGGCGTTCGACGACCCGGACCGCTTCGACGTGGGGCGCGACCCCAACCGGCACGTCACCTTCGGCTTCGGCCCGCACTTCTGCCTCGGCGCGCAGCTCGCCCGGGTGGAGATCCGGGCGATGCTGGCCGAATTGCGCGCCCGGGTGGCGTCCTTCGAGGTGACGGGCCCGGCGCCGCGGCTGGCGTCGAACTTCGTACGGGGGGTGAGCGCGCTGCCGGTGGCGTTCAGGGCGACGAGCGAGCCGTGACGGGCGCGTGCCGACGCGCCCGTCAGTCCCGCCAGTCCCGTCTGTCCCGTCACGCCGAGCGCTTGCGCGGGGCGGCCTTCTTGGCGGTGGTCTTCTTCGCCGCCGGCTTCTTCTCGGCCGCCTTCGACGCCTTGGACGTGGACGTGGACTTGTGGGACGCGGCCGGCTTCTTCTGCCCGGACTCGGCCGCCTTCGCGGACTTCGCGGTCTTGGCGGTGGACTTCTTCGCACCCGTCTCCTTCGGGGCCGCCTGCGCCTTCTTGCGCGGGCGCGGGGACAGCTCCGTCACCGAGGCCTCCGCGGGGGCGGGCTCGCCGCGGGCCTCGCGGGCGGCGCGGACGCTGTTCTCCAGGGCGGCCATCAGGTCGATGACCTGGCCGCCCGCTTCCTTCCTGGGCTCGGACGGGACCTCCAGGGCGCCCTCGGCCTTGGCGGCGATGAGCTCCTCCACCGCCTCGCGGTAGTCGTCGTGCAGGGTGTGGATGTCGACCTCGCCGAGCGTGTCCATCAGGGCGTCGGCGAGGTCGAGTTCGGCGTCCCGCACCGTGACATGGGTGTCGGGGGCGACGCCCTCGGGGGCGCGGATCTCGTCGGGCCAGAGCAGGCCGTGCATGGCGATCACGTCGTCGACGACCCGCAGCATGCCCAGCCGCTCCCGCCCCCGCAGGGCGAACTTGGCGATCGCGACCCGGTCGCTGCGCTTGAGCGCCTCGCGCAGGAGGGTGTACGGCTTGGCGGCCGGGACGCCGTTCGCGGCGAGGTAGTACGCCGCGTCCATCTGGAGGGGGTCGATCTCGGAGGCCGGGACGAAGGCGACGATCTCGATCGTCTTGGCGGTCGGCAGCGGCAGCGCGGACAGGTCCTCGTCGGTGATCGGGATCATCGTGCCGTCGGCCTCTTCGTACGCCTTGCCGATCTCCGACGTCTGCACTTCCTCGCCGTCCAGCTCGCACACCTTGCGGTAGCGGATGCGGCCGCCGTCCTCGACGTGGATCTGCCGGAAGGAGACGGACTTGTTCTCGGTGGCGTTCACCAGCTTGATGGGGATGCTGACCAGGCCAAAGGAAATCGCACCATTCCAAATGGACCGCACGGTTCGTCCCTTTCATCCCGTTCGTCCCGGTTTCATGGGATTCTCATCGTATGACGCCGATCACCGAGGTGGAGGGGCGACGGCTGGCGCTCAGCAACCTGGACAAGGTCATCCACCCCGCCACCGGCACCACCAAGGGCGAGATCCTGCACTACTACGCGACCGCCGCCGCCGTCCTGCTCCCCCACCTCCAGGGCCGCCCGCTGTCCTTCCTGCGCTACCCCGACGGCCCCGACGGCCAGCTGTTCTTCACCAAGAACCCGCCGCCCGGCACCCCCGCCTGGGTGCGGACCGTGCCCGTCCCCCGGTCGGAGGACAAGGGCATGCGCCAGGTGGTGGTCGAAGACCTGGCCTCGCTCATGTGGGCCGCCAACCTGGTGGTGGAGTTCCACACCCCGCAGTGGCGGGCCGACGCCCCCGCCGAGGCCGACCGGCTCGTCCTCGACCTCGACCCCGGCGCGCCCGCCACCGTCGTGGAGTGCTGCCACGTCGCCGTCTGGCTGCGCGAACGGCTCGCCGCCGACGGCCTGGAGGCGTACGCCAAGACCTCGGGTGCCAAGGGCCTGCACCTGTACGCGGCACTGGAGCGGGCGCCCTCCGAGCGGGTCTCGGCGTACGCGAAGAAGCTCGCCGTCGAGGCGGAGGCGGAGCTCGCGGGGCTGGTCGTGCACCGGATGACCAAGGCGCTGCGGCCCGGCAAGGTCTTCGTCGACCACAGCCAGAACGCCGCCGCCAAGACCACGGCCGCCCCGTACACCCTGCGGGCCCGCCGCGAGCCGGTCGTCTCCACGCCCGTCACCTGGGAGGAGGTCGAGGCCTGCGGCCACCCCTCCCAGCTCGCCTTCCGCATCGAGGACCTCCCGCCGCGCCTGGAGCGGTACGGCGACCTCCTCGCGCCCCTGCTCGACCCCGACCTCGCGGGGCCCCTGCCATGACCGGGGCCGCGGCCGCCGCCGCTCCGCGACCGCCCGTGCGGGTCGCGCTCGCCGAGACGGTGGGCGCGCTGCCGCGCGAGGCGGGACTGGCGTACGAACCGAAGTTCGACGGGCACCGGATGGTGATCTTCCGCCAGGACGGTGACGACGTGGTGCTCCAGGCCCGCTCCGGGCGGATCATCACCGCCGCCTTCCCCGACCTCGCCGAGGCCGCCCGGCACCTCCCGGCGGGCACCGTCCTCGACGGCGAGGTGGTGGTCTGGCGCGAGGGCCGCACCGACTTCGCCGCCGTGCAGGGCCGGGCCTTCGCCACGCCCGGCCGCGCCCCCGGGCTCGCGCGGCGGCTGCCCGCCTCGTACGCCGCCTTCGACGTGCTCGCGGCGGACGGCGCCGACCTGCGGCCGGTGCGCTACGACTGGCGGCGCGAGCGGCTGGTGGAACTGCTCGCGGAGCTCGGGCCGCCGATCCAGGCGGTGCCGATGACGACCGACCCTCAGCTCGCGGAGACCTGGTACGAGACGCTGCCCGAGATCGGCGTGGAGGGGCTGGTGATCAAGCGGCTCGACCAGCCGTACAAGCCGGGCAAGCGGGTGTGGCGCAAGTACCGGCACACCGACACCAGGGACGCGGTGGTGGTCGGCTTCACGGGCGCGCGCGAGCGGCCCGCCGCGCTGGTGCTGGTCCTGCCGGACGACGACGTCCCGGTGGTCTCCAGCCCCCTGCCGCCCGCGCTGCGTGCCCGCGCGGGCACGGCGCTGCGCGCGCTCACGCCCGGCGAGCCCGCGACCGCGCAGGCGGTCGGCATCGGCGACGTCGCCTACCGCTCCGTACCGCCGGAGGTGACGGCGGAGGTGGCGACGGGCACGACCCGGCACATGGTGACGACGGTGCTGCGGCTCAAAGACTGAGCCAGCTGCGGCGGTCGCGTGCCGTCGCGTACAGCGCCTCCACGTCCGCGGGCTTCAATACACCGCCGAGCCCGGCGAGCGACGGGATCTCGCCGTCCCGCACCACCCGCACGTCCCGCGGGTCGGGGACCCGGTCCAGCAGGCCCGCGTCCGTCACCGCGAGGAGCGGCCGCACCGCCGTGGCCAGGGCGTGTGCGGCCCGCTCGGCGTCGCGGCGCAGCCACCGCAGGTGCGGGCGCGGCTCGGCGCGGCCCACCGCGACGTCCGGGTCGGCGATCCGCACCCGGCGCCCGCGGGCGGCGAGGGTGCGCACCGCGAACACGCCGCCGGGGCCGATCGCCAGGTGGTCCAGGCGCGCCGCGCCCGGCAGCGGTACGGAGTGCAGGACGCGCCAGCCGGCCCCGTCGAGCCGGTCGAGCGCCTCGCCGACGCGCTGCTGCGCCGCGAGCTCGGCGGGGCGCGGATCGCGCCCGAAGCGGCGCGGCGGGGTCCGGCCGAGCGCCAGGTGGAGGGCCTCGCCGGGGCGGTTGGGAGCGAGGTCGTCGTCAGGGTGGAGGGAGAGTCGCCGCAGGTCGGCGGGGGTGGGGACGGGCGGCGGCCCGATGGTGACGGTCCCGGTGACGAAGGGCGCGAGGGCCGCCATGACGGCCTCCTCGTACGCGTCGTGGAGCAGGCTGATCCGGCCGCTGTCCCGGTCGTACCAGGCGACCGCGCGGCCGTCCGGCAGGCTGACGTGCAGCCGGTCCCGGCCGTACCGGCGGGTCGGCGTGACCCGCAGTCCGCTCATGCCGCATCACCCCCACGCCCATGGGAACAGGCCCGCTCGCGGGCGGCAAGACGCGGGGCGACGCGTTGCGACGGCCGTGCGGCGGGCGTGTCGGAACGGTGGCGATGCGTGTCCGATTGGCGGGTCATGGTGGCCGCCCGTGTGGTGCACTATTGCCCCCAAGTGCAGTGTTCACGGGGAGGGATGGGCATGTTCACGGGGATCGACGAGGTCGACTGGGCCTCGCTGGGTCATGCCTACGGACCGGCCGACGACGTGCCCGCGCTGCTGCGCGGGCTGGCCTCCGACGACCCGGCGGAGCGCGAGGCCGCGCTGGACGGGATGTACGGAACGGTGCACCACCAGGGCGATGTGTACGACTCGACGCTGGCCTGCATCCCGTTCCTGCTGGAGCTGGTGGCCTCCCCCGAGGTGCAGGACCGCGGCTGCATCATCGAGCTGCTGACCAGCATCGGAGGCATCGACCTGGGCGGCGACGACGAGCTCGCCGCGCTGGACCCGGAGGACGAGGAGTTCGAGGACGCGGCCAACTACGCGATGGCGTCGGCCGCCGTCGCCGCCGGGTCGGACGTGTTCCTCGGGCTGCTGGGCGACGGGGACCGCGAGGTGCGGCTCGCCGCGCCCGGCGCGTTGGCCTCCCTGCACGGCGACCCGGCGCGGGTGCTGCTGCTGGTGCGGGAGCGGCTGACCGTCGAGACCGACACGGAGGTGCGGCTCGCGCTGGTCGAGGCGGTGGGCCGGATCGCGCTGCGCTACGAGTCGCTGCGCGACGAGACCGCGGAGTGGCTCGCCTGGCTGACGGACGCCGCCCAGGACCCGGCGCTGCGGCTGGCGTCGCTGGCCCAGCTGGCGCGGTGCGCGCCCGCGCGGCTGCCGTCGGACGTGGTGGCGCGGGTGACGGGGCTGCTGGCGGAGCTGCGGCGGGTCCCGCGCACGGAGCCGGCCCTGGAGGTGAAGCCCGTCCTGGAGGTGAAGCCGGCCCTGGAGGTCGAGCCGTTCGGCCGCCCGCTGTGGTCTCCGGCGCCGGCCGGGTACGTACGGGAGGGGTGCGACGAGCAGGGGGCGGGGTGCGGCACGGCGTGGGCGGACGACCTGCTGCGGACGCTGCACTGCGCCCTGGACGACCGGGTCGACGACCGCATCGGGCTGGTCACGTACCAGCTGCGCAGCCCCGACTGGGGGCAGCGGGCCGACGCCGTGTGGATGTGCGGGGGCCTGGTCCAGACGTGGCGCGGGGCGTACGACGAGGTGGTGCGGCTCGTCGGGGCGCAGCTGACCGACCCCGAGCCGCGGCTGCGGACCGCCGCGGCGGCCTGGCTGGAGGGCCTGTTCGAGCTGGCCCGCCCAGCCGCCGACGCCCTGGCCGCGCGGGTGGCGGCGGATCCGGCGCCCTGGCAGCCGGAGCGGGTGGGCGGCCCGGCGTGGCTGGGCAGCGCCCTCCTCGCGCTCACCCGCGCGGGCGACGCCCGGGCGGTGCCCGCGCTGGCCTGCGCCCTGGACGAGCCCGAGCTCAACGTGCACCTGATGTACGCGGTGCCGCACCTCGGCGAGGCGGCCGCGCCGCTCGCGCCCCCGCTGCGGCGCCGGCTCGCCGGGCTGCCGCTGGACGACCGGCTCAGCGAGCAGGCGGGGCCGCTGCTGCTGGCGCTGGCGCACCTGCGGGCGGTGGAGGCGCTGCCGGAGGTGCTGCGGGTGCTGCGCGGGGCGCCCGCCTTCCGCCGCGAGTGGGTGGTGGAGTCCGCGCTGCGCGCGGTGGCGGCGTTCGGCCCGGCGGCGCGCGAGGCGGCGGAGGACCTGCGGGCGCTGCTGGGCGACGGCTCGGCGGGGCTGGTGAGCATGGCCGCCCGGGCCCTGTGGGCGGTGGACGGCGACGCCGGGCCCGTACTGCCGAGGCTCAGAACCCTGCTGCGGGCGCCGGACGCGCACGAGCGGCGCGAGGCGGCGTGGGCGGTGGGCGCGATCGGCGGGGCGGCCCGGGCGGCGGCGCCGGAGCTGCGCGCCTGCCTGACGGCGCCGGACCTGTGGCTGCGGGTGGACGCGGCGGTGGCGCTGTGCCGGGTGACCGGGGACGTACAGGAGGCGCTGCCGGTGCTGGTGGCGGCCTGGCGGGAGAACCGTTACACGCGGGTGGAGATCGCCGAGTGCCTCGCCGAGCTGGGACCCCTGGCGGCCCAGCCCGCCGCGCCGCTGCTGCGCAGCGAGCTGGCCCGGCAGCGCCGGCACAACGTCTCGGAGGGCAGCTCCGGCGACCACGACATCCACCACGACGAGAAGCTGCTGGCCCTGTGCCGCCGGGGACTGGGTCACCGGCCGGCCACCACCGGTCGACAAAAGGGACTTCCGTACGAATAAGGTTGACGGGACGAACGAGGTCGACGAGACCGCCGCCCGGCCGAGAGCAGGAGCACCAGGACCACCGTGAGCCGCCCGCACCGCCGTGCCGCGTACGCGGCGCTCCTGCCGCCCGCCGCCGCGCTCGGCACGCTGCTGCTGGCGGGCTGTGACGACCCGGGCGCCCTGGAGAGCGCGGGCCCCACGCCGACGGCGGTCGGACCGGTGCGCCTCTGGCCCGACCTGCCTCCGGTGACGGCGCCGCCGATCGACTACGGCGAGAGCGACACCGAGCGCGTCCCCGGCATCCGCGTCCCGGACGGCGATGTGCGCGGGGTCGACCCGGTGGCGGTCGTCCGGGCGGAGGTGGCGGCGCACCCGGACCAGTACAGCGGCCCGGACGGCATGGACGAGGGGACGGCCCGGCGCATCGAGCGGTGCGGCAGCGAGCCCAAGGGGTGCCCGGTGCTCGCGCCGTACCACCGGGACCTGACCGGCGACGGCAGGGACGAGCTGATCGTCGGCATCCGGATGCCGGACCAGCAGCTGGGGCTGCGCGTCTACCTGCCCGAGCGGGGCGGGCTGACGCGGATCATGTCCACGGTGGAGCAGATCGTGAGCGTGGAGCTCGCGGGCAAGGACCTGGTGACGCGCGTGGTCTCGGCGGGCATCCCGGGCTACGAGTACCGCACGGCGTGGACGTGGGACGGGCAGCAGCGGACGATGCTGCCGACGCGCGACGAGATCATCCGAGTCAAGCCGTCCGCGCCGCGCCCGGACACGGCGGCCACGCCCACGCCGGCGAAGCCAGTCGGCCACTTCACGGCCGGTGCAGGCGGGAATGCGCGCGAGCAGATTGCGGTGGGTCTCTTCGGAGAAGACTTGGGACATCGGC
>NZ_JBEXNO010000032.1:0-89223 GCF_040611175.1 Streptomyces sp. NPDC003036
TTTCCCTTTCCGGCGGTTCCGACTCTATCAGATCCTTTCGGGCCTGATTCCCAGTCAGCGGGATTGTCTTCCCGACCCGTTGGGCCGTTCCGACGAGTGAGACTTTAGCGAATCCCTTGCCCCGACGCTAATCGGGCTGCGTTCATTCGAACGCGGATCCTGCATTTCGCAAAAGCGCACGGAAAAACGAAACGACGACGTAGGTACGGCGTCGCTCGCCTGGAGTGGTTCTTGCGGAATGGCTGTCCGGGGACCGACCGGAGTCGGCGCTCACGTCGGACAACTCGGAGAACACTACGGATCCCGCAAACCCGTGTCAACCCGGGTCCGGCCACGTAGTCTGGAGGCATGACAACGCGCGTGTGCAACCTCCAGTGGTGGGCCGCCTGACGGCGGCCGGCACACACGCATGCACTCAACGGCCGCCGCCTCGGCGGCCGTTCGCGTTTCTCCCTCCCGGTGGGGGTCGGCCGCAGGTGGTGGCGGCCTCCATCAGAGGAAGAGAAGGGGAGAGCGCGATGACGCGGATCTTCAGTGGGGTCAAGCCGACGGGGCACCTGACGCTGGGCAACTACCTCGGGGCCGTACGGCGCTGGGTCGAGGTGGAGCAGCACCGGGCCGAGGCCCTGTTCAGCGTGGTGGACCTGCATGCGCTCACCGTCGAGCACGATCCGGCACGGGTGCGGCGGCTCAGTCGGCAGGCGGCGACCCTGCTGCTGGCGGCGGGGCTCGATCCGCGGCGCTGCACCCTCTTCGTACAGAGCCACGTGGACGAGCACGCGCGGCTGTCGTACCTGCTGGAGTGCACGGCGTACGACGGGGAGCTGCGGCGGATGATCCAGTACAAGGAGAAGGGGACGCTGGCGCGGGCGGCCGGGCAGAGCGTGCGGGTGTCGCTGCTGACGTATCCGGTGCTCATGGCGGCGGACATCCTGGCGTACGGGACCGACGAGGTGCCGGTGGGTGAGGACCAGGCGCAGCACGTGGAGCTCACGCGGGATCTGGCCGTGCGGTTCAACCAGCGGTACGGGCACACGTTCACCGTGCCGAAGGTGACGCGGCCCGCGGTCGCGGCGCGGGTCAGGGACCTGCAGGACCCGACGTCGAAGATGGGGAAGTCGCACGAGAACGGGGCCGGGATCGTCTATCTGCTCGACGAGCCGGACGTGGTGCGGCGGAAGGTCCTGCGGGCGGTGACGGACAGCGGGCGGGAGGTGGCGTACGACCGGGACGCCCAGCCCGGGGTGGCGAACCTGCTCGATGTGCTGGCGGCGTGCACCGGCGGGGACCCGGAGGTGCTGGCCGGTGGGTACGCGTCGTACGGGGCGCTCAAGAAGGACACGGCCGAGGCGGTGGTGGAGCTGCTGCGGCCGCTGCGGGAGCGCCACGCGGAGCTGGTGGCCGATCCGGGATATGTGGAGGGGGTGCTGAGGGAGGGTGCCGAGCGGGCCCGGGCGATGGCCAGGCCCGTGGTGGACCGGGCCTACCGGGCGATCGGGCTGCTGCCCGCCGCCTGACGGCGCCCTCCCGGGCTTCGGTCGTCAGCCGTTGCCGGAGGCGAGCTCGCGGCTGCGGTCGCGGGCCGCCTCCAGGGCCGCGATCAGGGCGGCTCGTACGCCGTGGTTCTCCAGCTCGCGGATGGCGCTGATCGTGGTGCCGGCCGGGGAGGTCACAGCTTCGCGGAGCTTGACCGGGTGCTCGCCGCTGTCGCGGAGCATGACGGCGGCGCCGATGGCGGCCTGGACGATCAGGTCGTGGGCCTGGGCGCGGGGCAGGCCCAGCAGGATGCCGGCGTCGGTCATGGCCTCGACCAGGTAGTAGAAGTACGCCGGGCCGGAGCCGGAGAGGGCGGTGGCGGCGTCCTGCTGGGTCTCGGGGACGCGCAGGGTCTTGCCCACGCCGCCGAAGATCTCCTCGGCGTGGACGAGGTGCTCCTGGGTGGCGTGGCTGCCGGCCGAGATCACGGACATGCCTTCGTCGACGAGGACGGGGGTGTTGGGCATGACCCGGACGACGGGGGTGTCGGCGGCGAGGCGCTCCTCGATGAAGGAGGTGGGGATGCCGGCGGCGGCGCTGATGACCAGGCGGTCGGGGGCGATGTGCGGGGCGAGTTCGTCGAGGAGCTTCCCCATGTCCTGCGGCTTGACGGCGAGGATGAGGGTGTGGGCGCGCTTGGCGGCGTCGGCGTTGCCGACGGGCTCGACGCCGTAGCGGGTGCGCAGCTCCTCGGCGCGTTCGGTGCGGCGGGCGGTGACGAGGAGGTGCTCGACCGGCCAGCCCGCGCGGATCATGCCACTGAGCAGGGCTTCGCCGATCTTGCCGGTGCCGAGGACTGCGACTGTCTGGGTCATGGCTCTGTTCACCTCGCCGGGGGAGTACGTGGGGCCATCCTCGCACCAGGGGCGGTGGGGCGGGTGGGGTGTCCGAGGAGCGGTACGGCGTGGGCGCCCGGGTGGGCCGGAACCGAATGGTCGCGGCGGCGGTCCTACCGGGCGGCTGGTGGGCGGGAAGGAGGACGGTCGTGTCCGGTGACCTGTCGGGTGGCGTGTCGGACGACGGTGAGGGGGGCGAACTGCGGTTCGTCCTGCGGGATCTGGGCCGTACGGGTGGTGAGGTGCGGCGGCCGCACGAGGTGCGGGCCAGGCACAGACGGGCGGTGGGGGCCGGGCTGGTCACGGTGGCGGTGCTCGGCGCGGCGGCGGTGGGCGGGCAGGGCGCGCCCCATCCCCCGCCGCCGCCTCCGCCGCTCCGTACGGCGTCTCCGCATCCGCCTCCCGCGGTTCCGCGGCCCCCGCAGCCCGCTCCTCACCGGACAGCGCCCCCGTCCACCCCCTAGGCGGTGCGGCGGCGGAGCGTGGCGGCGCCGAGGGTGAGGACGAGGAGGGCGGAGGCGGCGACGACCAGGGCGTCCCGGACGAAGTCGGCGGTCATGTCGGTGTGGTGGAGGACCTGGACCATGCCGTCGACGGCGTACGACATGGGGAGCACGTTCGAGAGGGCCTCCAGGAGCGGCTGCATCCGGTCGCGCGGGGTGAACAGGCCGCAGAGCAGGAGCTGCGGGAAGATCACGGCCGGCATGAACTGGACGGCCTGGAACTCGGAGGCGGCGAACGCCGAGACGAACAGACCGAGCGCGGTGCCCAGCAGGGCGTCGAGGAGCGCCACCAGGAGCAGGAGCCAGGGGGATCCGACGACGTCGAGGCCGAGGAGCCAGAGTGCGAGGCCGGTGGCGAGGGCCGACTGGACGACGGCGAGCAAGCCGAAGGCGAGGGCGTAGCCGGCGATGAGGTCCGCCTTGCCGAGCGGCATGGCGAGGAGGCGTTCCAGGGTGCCGGAGGTGCGTTCGCGCAGGGTGGCGATCGAGGTCACCAGGAACATCGTGATCAGCGGGAAGATGCCGAGCAGCGAGGCGCCGATGGAGTTGAAGGTGCGGGGGCTGCCGTCGAAGACGTACCGGAGGAGCACGAGCATCAGGCACGGGACGAGCAGCATCAGGGCGAGGGAGCGCGGGTCGTGGCGTAGTTGACGCAGGACGCGGGCGGCGGTGGCGAGGGTGCGGGAGCCGTTCATCGCGGGATCTCCTGGCGGGCGTCGGCCGCATCGGCAGCCTCGACGGCGTTGGCGGCGTCGGCGGCGTCGACGAGGCGGAGGAAGGCCTCTTCGACGGTCCGGGTCTCGTGGCGGCGGCGCAGGGCGTCGGGGGTGTCGTCGGCCAGCAGGGCGCCGTCGCGCAGGAGGAGCAGGCGGTGGCAGCGTTCGGCCTCGTCCATGACGTGGGAGGAGACGAGGATCGTGGTGCCCCGCTCGGCGGCGATGCGGTGGAAGAGCTGCCACAGGTCGCGGCGCAGGACGGGGTCGAGGCCGACGGTCGGCTCGTCGAGGACGAGCAGGTCGGGCGTGCCGAGGAGGGCGACGGCGAGGGAGACGCGGCTGCGCTGGCCGCCGGAGAGCTCGGGCGTGCCGAGGAGGGCGACGGCGAGGGAGACGCGGCTGCGCTGGCCGCCGGAGAGCCGGCCCGCGAGGGCGTCGGCGTGGGTGGTGAGGTCGACGTCGGCGAGGGCGCGGGCGACGGAGGCGGCGCGGGCGTCGCGGTGGTCGCGGCCGGGCCGGAGGACGGCGGCGAAGTAGTCGAGGTTCTGCCGGACGGTGAGGTCGTCGTAGACGGAAGGGGCCTGGGTGACGTAGCCGACGCGGGCGCGCAGGGCGGGGTCGCCGGCGGGGCGGCCGAGGACGGTCAGGGTGCCGGTGACGTTGGCCTGGGTACCGGCGATGGCGCGCATGAGGGTGGACTTGCCGCAGCCGGAGGGGCCGAGGAGGCCCGTGATCCGCCCGGGCGGCAGGGCGAAGTCGAGGCCGCGCAGGACGGTGCGGGGGCCGCGGACGACGGTGAGGCCACGGGCTTCGACGGCAGCACCGGAGTGGTTATTCACCATGTGATGAATAGTTGCGCGCGCGGGAGGACCCGTCAAGGGCTCGTCGTGGTCCGGTGCTGGTGCCGATGCTGGTGCTGGTGCCGGCTACTTCCGCTTGTTGCGCTTGCGGGCGGCGGGGTTGCCGGCGCGGGTGGCGCGGCGCTTCTCGTACTGGGCGCGGGCCGTCTCGTACTCGGCGCGCGCCAGCTTCTCGCCGGGCGCCTCGGTGAGGGAGCGGAAGAAGTAGGCGAGGAGGGAGCCGATGAAGCCGATCGCCTTGAGGCTGCGGAGCGCGTCCTCCCGGGAGGGGTCGGCGGGGCGGCGCGTGAAGCCCTGCCACGTCCTGCTGAACGCGATGGCCGTGCAGACGGCGAACATGACGACGACCAGGCCGTTGACGAAGCCGCCGACGTCGGCGATGGCCAGGCCCTGGTAGGCGAAGCGGAGGACGAGGGCGCCCGCGACGGCGGCGGCGAGCGAGCCGGCGGCGGCACCGGCGCGCCGCAGCCCGTACCCGCCGTCGTGGTCGACCCAGGTCGTACCGAAGAAACGGAGGGGTTCGGGCCGCGGCCCGGCGATCGTTTTGTCTGTCTGGCCTGTCTCGTCGTCGCTCACGGGCTCGATTATCGCCGGAGCGGCGGTACGGCGGTCAGGAGCAGCGCGGTGCGACGTACCCGTCGGTGCCCGTCTTCACGTACGCGTCGGAGACGAACTCGCCGTCCGCGATGTTGTCCCAGAGGGCGGTGGTGCCGTACGGGCCGGTGATGCGCTCGCCGGGCTTCTGGCAGTAGACCGGGACCCTCACGTCGTACGGGAGGGTCCGGATGATGCGGTACTGGGTGCCCGGGCCGGAGCGGACGTTGACCCGGTGGCCGGGGGCGATCGGGTAGCGGACGACGTCGGCGGCGGCGAACGCCTCCGTCGCGGCGGTCTCGACGGCCCCCGCGGACTCGATGGTCCCGGTGGTGGTCCCGGTGGTCTCGGTGGTGTTTTCCATGTGGGCTGTGGCCCTTCCCCGTTGTGGTGAGCTGCGTTGCGCAGGGCTTCACGCTGTGCGACGCGCAGGCTAGCAAGCCCCACCGCCATCGGCCGCACCATCGACTAGGCTCCGTGCGTCGCATGCGCGGCCGAATATCGACGGGGACCACGGGGGTGGGCGATGCCGCCGGTGCCGGGATACGCCGGTCAGTACCGCCTGGAAGCACGTCTCGGTGCGGGCGGGATGGGCGTCGTACACCTCGCCCGGTCGGCGTCCGGACTGCGCCTCGCGGTGAAGGTGGTGCACGAGCAGTACGCCGCCGACCCGGAGTTCCGGGCCCGTTTCCGGCAGGAGGTGGCCGCCGCCCGCAGGGTGAGCGGCGCCTTCACGGCGCCCGTCGTGGACGCCGACCCGGATGCCGAGCGGCCGTGGATGGCCACGCTGTACGTGCCCGGCCCCACGCTCGCCGCCCAGGTGAAGCGCAACGGCCCCCTGGCCCCCGCCGAGCTGCGCCGGCTGACCGCCGGTCTCGCGGAGGCGCTGCGCGACATCCACCGCGCCGGTGTCGTGCACCGCGACCTCAAGCCCGGCAACGTCCTGCTCACCGACACCGGACCCCGCGTCATCGACTTCGGCATCTCGCGGCCCGTCGACAGCGACCTGCGCACGGAGACCGGCAAGCTGATCGGGTCGCCGCCCTACATGGCGCCCGAACAGTTCCAGCGACCGAGGGAGGTCGGCCCGGCGGCGGACGTGTTCGCGCTCGGTTCGGTCCTGGTGCACGCGGCGACCGGGCGGGGGCCGTTCGACGACGCGAGCCCGTACATCGTGGCGTACCAGGTGGTCCACGACGAGCCGGACCTGGCCGGGGTACCCGCCGACCTCGTGCCGCTCGTCGGCCGCTGCCTGGCCAAGGAGCCGGCCGACCGGCCGACGCCGGACGAGATCATGTCGGAGCTGCGGCCGCCCTCGTACGAGGCGACCGCGTTCATACCGGCCCAGCGCCGCCGGGAGCCTCCGGCCGCGAAGCCGGCTCCGGCCGAACCGGTTGCAGAAGGACCGCTTCCGGAAGGACCGGCCTCAGAGGAACCGGTTCGCCGTCGTCGCGCCCGGTGGCCCCTCGCCGCGGCCGCCGTCGTCGCGCTCGTCGCGGGCGGTGGCGGCACGCTGTGGGGCTTGAGCGGCGGTTCGAGTCAGACGACGGCGCCCCGGACCGCCGAGGCCGCCGGGGCGGTGGCCTCCTTCTCGCCGTGGCGTGCGCCGCTGGGCACGTCCGGTGGTGACGCGGCGCCCGTGTGCGCGTACGCGGACGGCGCCTTGTACTGCGCGGCGCGCGGCAGCGGCCTCGCCCGGCTCGACCCGCGCGACGGGCGGGTCGTCTGGTCGCGCAACGCGGCGGACGGCGAGGCGTCCGGGGCCGTCGAGCCCGTCCAGCCGGTCGTGTCCGGGGGCCTGGTGCACACGGTCGCGCACGGCACCCTCCGTACGTACGCGGCCGACGACGGCACGCCCGCGTGGAGCGCCGACCTCTCCGCGTACGGCGGCGACGTCCACCACGCCGGGGACACGGTGCTCTTCGCGGCACCGTCGGGCAAGGTCAAGGGTGTCGACGGGGCGACGGGGCGGACGCGCTGGCAGCACGTGCTGCGCGGCCACGCCCACCCGCGCTTCGGCCCGTACAGCGCGGAGACGGGTCTGGTGTACGCCTTCGAGGTCGCGGGGACGGGGGCGAGCACGCTCGTCAGCGCGGTGCGGCCGGGGGACGGTTCCGTCGTCTGGCAGCGGCGGCTGGACGGGCACCTGACTCCGGTGGGCACGACGTCCGGCGGCGTACTGCACCTGACGTCGCGGGACCGCGACTCCCAGACGGACGCGCTGGTGCGGTACGAGCCGCAGGGGCGCGCCGTCCACCGCGTACCGCTGCCGTTCCCCATGGCGGAGCCGCAGGTCGCGGTGGACGGGGACACGGCGTATCTGCTGGCGCGCAGCGGCACGCTCGTCGCCGTCGACACGGAGCCGACGCAGGCGAAGGAGCTGTGGCAGCTGGAGACGTCCACGGGCCGGGTGTCCCGGCCGGTGGTGGCCGCCGACGGCGGGCGGCTGTACTTCACGGCGGCCGACGGCAGGCTGCTGGCCGTCGACACGGCGCGCGCGGCGGTGCTCGGCCAGACCGAGCCGAGGCTGCGCGGCGGGAGGCTCGGCTACGCCGCCTCCCTGCCCGCGCCCCTCGTCACCGCCGACGGCGGCGCGGTCGTGGCGACCGCGCCGGACGGGTCGGTCTTCGCCGTGGAGACGAAGAACCCCAGCGCCTGGTGATCAGCCGAGCTTGGTGACGTCGCGCACCGCGCCCTTGTCGGCGCTCGTCGCCATCGCCGCGTACGCGCGCAGCGCCGCCGACACCTTCCGCTCGCGGTTCTTCGGCGCGTACACGCCACCCAGCGCCTCGCGGCGGGCGGCCAGCGTGGCATCGTCGACGAGCAGCTCGATGCCGCGGCTCGGGATGTCGATGCGGATGCGGTCGCCGTCCTCGACGAGCGCGATCGTGCCGCCGCTCGCCGCCTCCGGCGAGGCGTGGCCGATCGACAGGCCGGACGTGCCGCCGGAGAAGCGGCCGTCGGTGACCAGGGCGCAGGTCTTGCCGAGGCCGCGGCCCTTCAGGAAGGACGTCGGGTAGAGCATCTCCTGCATGCCGGGGCCGCCCTTGGGGCCCTCGTAGCGGATGACGACCACGTCGCCGTCCTTGACCTGCTTGTTAAGGATCTTCTCGACGGCCTCCTCCTGCGACTCGCAGACGACGGCCGGACCCTCGAAGGTCCAGATCGACTCGTCGACACCGGCGGTCTTCACGACACACCCGTCGACGGCGAGGTTGCCCCGCAGGACGGCCAGACCGCCGTCCTTGGAGTACGCGTGCTCGGCGGAGCGGATGCAGCCCTCGGCGGCGTCCACGTCCAGCGAGTCCCACCGCTCCGACTGCGAGAACGCCTCGGCGGACCGGCGGCAGCCGGGCGCGGCGTGCCACAGCTCGACGGCCTCGGGCGACGGCGAGCCGCCGCGCACGTCCCAGGTCTTGAGCCAGTCGGCGAGGGAGGGGCTGTGGACGGAGTGCACGTCCTCGTTGAGCAGCCCGGCGCGGTGCAGCTCGCCGAGGAGGGCGGGGATGCCGCCGGCGCGGTGCACGTCCTCCATGTAGTACGTGCGGTCCTTGCCGACGTTGGGCGCGACCTTGGCCAGGCACGGGACGCGGCGCGAGACGGCGTCCATCTCCTCCAGGCCGAAGGGGACGCCCGCCTCCTGGGCGGCGGCCAGCAGGTGCAGGATCGTGTTGGTGGAGCCGCCCATGGCGATGTCGAGGGCCATGGCGTTCTCGAAGGCCGCGAAGGTGGCGATGTTGCGCGGCAGGACCGACTCGTCGCCCTGGGCGTAGTACCGGTCGGTCAGCTCGACGACCGTGCGGGCGGCGTTCTCGTACAGGGCGCGACGGGCCGTGTGGGTGGCCAGGGTCGAGCCGTTGCCGGGGAGGGAGAGGCCGATGGCCTCGGTCAGGCAGTTCATCGAGTTGGCGGTGAACATGCCGGAACAGGACCCGCAGGTCGGGCAGGCGTTCTCCTCGATGCGGAGGATGTCGGCGTCGGAGATCTTGTCGTTGGCGGCGTCGGAGATGGCGTCGACCAGGTCGAGCGTGCGGACCGTGCCGTCGACCAGCGTGGCCTTGCCGGCCTCCATCGGGCCGCCGGAGACGAAGACGGTGGGGATGTTGAGGCGCAGGGCGGCCATCAGCATGCCCGGGGTGATCTTGTCGCAGTTGGAGATGCAGATCAGGGCGTCGGCGCAGTGCGCCTCGACCATGTACTCGACGCTGTCCGCGATCAGGTCGCGGGAGGGCAGGGAGTAGAGCATGCCGCCGTGGCCCATGGCGATGCCGTCGTCGACGGCGATCGTGTTGAACTCGCGCGCGATGCCACCCGCCTTCGTGATCGCCTCGGAGACGATCCGGCCGACCGGCTGGAGGTGGGTGTGGCCGGGCACGAACTCCGTGAAGGAGTTCGCGACCGCGATGATCGGCTTCCGCCCGATGTCCGCACCGGGTACACCGGAGGCGCGCATCAGGGCGCGGGCGCCCGCCATGTTGCGGCCGTGGGTGACGGTGCGGGACCTCAGCTCGGGCATCGTCGCTCGCTCCTTAACGAAGAGGACAAAGAGGTGTCTTCTTCGAGCGTACGCGGTGTCTCCAAGATCTGGACATGACGTCCGGAGAGTGGGACGCCCGGCTCACGCCTCGGTCTCCCCGGTCGCCTCCGTCGCCTCGATCTCCTCGGTCAGGTAGCGCTGGAGCGCGGGCGCCACCATGGCCACGATCCGCTCCGGGTCCGCCGAGGCCAGCGGCTCGACGCGTACGACGTACCGCAGAATCGCGATCCCGATCATGTGGGAGGCCGCGAGCTCGGCCCGGAACTTCGGGTCCGGTACGCGCAGCTCGCCCGCCACCCGCTCCAGCAGCCGCCGCAGGACGAAGCCGCGCAGCACGGTGGCGGCCGCCTCGTGCGTCAGCGCCGAGCGGAGGATCGCCAGCAGGGGCGCGCGGGTCGCCGGGTTCTCCCAGACACCGAGGAACGTGCGGGCGAGCCGCTCGCCGACGCCTTCGGGGCCCGCGCCCAGCACGGCCGGCACGACCAGGGCGGGCTCGAAGGACATCTCGATGGCGGCGGCGAAGACGTCGTCCTTCGTACCGAAGTAGTGGTGGACGAGGGCCGGGTCCACGCCCGCCGACCTGGCGATGCCGCGCACCGACGTCTTGTCGTACCCGCGGGCGGCGAACTCGGCGCGCGCGGCTTCGAGGATCCGCTCGCGGGCGCCCGGTCCTTCGGCGGCGGCGTCCCGTGGCGGGCGCCCCCGCCGCCTGGGCCGCTCGCTCACGGCGTACGCGCGGAGGAGGCCAGGTGCAGCCGGGTGAAGGCGAGCGCCTCCGCCAGGTCGGCCTCGCGTTCGGCGGCGGACATCGCGCGCCGCGTGTTGACCTCGATGACGACGTGCCCGTCGAAACCGGACCGGGCGAGGTACTCCAGCAGCTCGGCGCACGGCTGGGTGCCGCGCCCCGGCACCAGGTGCTCGTCCTTCGCCGAGCCCCGCCCGTCGGCCAGGTGCACGTGCCCGAGGCGGTCCCCCATGCGGGCGACCATGTCCATCGCCTCCACGCGGGCGGTCGCGGTGTGCGAGAGGTCCACGGTGTAGTGGCGGTAGTCGTCCTTGGTGACGTCCCACTCGGGCGCGTACGCGAGCATCTCGCGGTCCCGGTAGCGCCACGGGTACATGTTCTCCACGGCGAAGCGGACATCGGTCTCGTTCGCCATCCGCCAGATGCCGGTGACGAAGTCACGGGCGTACTGGCGCTGCCAGCGGAACGGCGGATGGACGACGACGGTCGACGCGCCGAGCTTCTCGGCCGCCGCCTGGGCGCGCTGGAGCTTCACCCACGGGTCGGTGGACCAGACCCGCTGGGTGATCAGCAGACACGGCGCGTGGACGGCGAGGATCGGCACCTGGTGGTAGTCCGAGAGCCGGCGCAGCGCCTCGATGTCCTGGCTGACCGGGTCGGTCCACACCATGATCTCCACGCCGTCGTAGCCCAGGCGCGCGGCGACCTCGAAGGCCGTCGCCGTCGACTCCGGATACACCGAGGCCGTCGAGAGCGCGACCTTCGCCTCCGGGATGCGCACCACTGTTTCCGACGGATCTGCCACGAGTGACAGGGTACGGGGCCCGACTAGGCGGTTGGGAGATGGTCGAGGCGGCGCAGGATCACGCCTTCGCGCAGGGCCCACGGGCAGATCTCCAGTTCCTCGACGCCGAACAGGTCCATCGCGCCCTCCGCGACCAGCGCGCCCGCCAGCAGCTGGCGGGCGCGGCCCTCGGACACGCCGGGCAGGGCGCAGCGCTGCTCGGCGGTCATCGCGGCGAGCTTGGGGACCCACTCCACCAGTGACGTACGGCTCAGCACGCGCTGCGCGTACAGGCCCTCGCCGGAGCCGGGCGCGCCGGCGAGGCGGGCGAGCTGCTTGAACGTCTTCGACGTCGCGACGACGTGGTCGGGCGGACCGAAGCGGGCGATCTCGCCGACCGTGCGGCCTATCTCCGTGCGGACGTGGCGGCGCAGCGCCTTCACGTCGTCGGGGGCCGGCGGGTCGCCGGGCAGCCATCCGGCGGTGAGCCGTCCGGCGCCCAGCGGCAGGGAGACGGCCGCGTGGGGCTCCTCGTCCATGCCGTACGCGATCTCCAGCGAGCCGCCGCCGATGTCGAGCAGCAGCAGCTTCCCGGCGGACCAGCCGAACCAGCGGCGGGCGGCGAGGAAGGTGAGGCGGGCCTCCTCCTCGCCGGTCAGGACCGTCAGCTCGACGCCGGTCTCCTCGCGGACCCGCTTGAGGACCTCGTCGGCGTTGGACGCGTCGCGGATCGCGGAGGTCGCGAAGGGGAGGACCTCCTCGCAGCCCTTGTCCTCGGCGATGTGCACGGCGTCGGCGGTGATGGTCACCAGGCGCTGGATGCCCTCGGGGCCGATCGCGCCGTCGGCGTCGAGCAGTTCCGCGAGGCGCAGATCCGCCTTGTGCGAGTGGGCGGGAAGGGGGCGGGCGCCGGGGTGCGCGTCCATGACCAGCAGGTGCACCGTGTTCGAACCGACGTCGAGGACTCCGAGTCTCATGGAAGGAACGCTACTGCGCGCGGCGCATACGCTTGGTGTGTGCCAAAGACGAAGAAGGCGAAGAAGGCGAAGCCCGCTCCCTCCGTACCGGCCGCGCCGGTGGAGGGGGACGAGAAGGGGCTGGACTTTCCCCGCGCCTGGGTGGAGTTCCCGGACCCCGCCGACGACGAGCAGGTCTTCCGCTGCGACCTGACCTGGCTCACCTCTCGCTGGACCTGCATCTTCGGCAGCGGCTGCCAGGGCATCCAGGCCGGCCGCGCGGACGACGGCTGCTGCACGCTGGGCGCGCACTTCTCGGACGAGGAGGACGAGCAGCGGGTGGCCGGGCATGTGGAACGGCTCACACCGGAGCTGTGGCAGTTCCACGCCGTCGGTACGGCGTCGGAGTCGGGGTCGGGGACGGAGTCGGGCTGGGTCCAGCTCGACGAGGACGGCGAGCGGCAGACGCGCCGCTGGGAGGGCTCCTGCATCTTCCAGAACCGCCCCGGCTTCGCGGGCGGCGCGGGCTGCGCCCTGCACATCCTGGCGCTGCGGGAGGGGCGCGAGCCGCTGGAGACGAAGCCGGACGTCTGCTGGCAGCTGCCGGTCCGCCGGACGTACGACTGGATCGACCGCCCCGACGACACGCGGGTCCTGCAGATCTCGATCGGCGAGTACGACCGCCGGGGCTGGGGCCCCGGGGGCCATGACCTCCACTGGTGGTGCACTTCGGCGACGTCGGCGCACGGAGCGGGCGATCCGGTGTACGTGACGTACCGGCCGGAGCTGACCGAGCTGATGGGCAAGGCGGCGTACGACGTGCTGGTCGAGCTGTGCGAGGCGCGGCTGGCCGCCCAGCTGCCGCTGCTGGCTCCGCACCCGGCGGACCCGCGGCCCTGAGCCCTCACGGCGACGGCGCCTCCGTGGCGGGCGGCGCCGACGGCGACGCGGTGTCCGAGGGGGAGGACGGCTCCGGCGGCGGGGAGGAAGGGGTGGGCGGCGTCGGAGCCGGGTCCGGGGACGGCGGCGGCGTCGAGGCCGGCGGGGTGGACGGCGGAGCCGGTGTCGGGTCCTGAGCCGGCGGCCGGGGCGAGCCCTCGCCGTCGAGTTCGACGATCGCGCCCGCCGGGTCCACGCCCACGCGCGCGGTCCAGGGGCCGGACGGCTCGCGGGCCCGGTCGACGGAGACGTACACCGCGAGGGACTGGCCCGGGGAGAGCGTGCCGGAGGAGCGGCTCGCGTAGAGCCAGGGGGCGTCCGTCCACAGGGACCAGGTCACCGGGGCGCCGCCGGACGCCGTGAGCGTGAGCATCGTCGTGTCGTCACCGGCCGGCTGCGCGGTGACCGTGATGCGTCCGGGGCCCGGGCGGCCGGGCTGCGAGGGCGGGGCGGGCGTGCCGGTGCTGATCACCTCGACGGAGACCGCGCCGCGGCCGCCGGGCTCGCTGCGGGCGTTGCCCGCGTTCGCGTACCGGTCGTACTGGTGGTAGCCGTCCTGCGACGGGTCGGGCGCGCCGTGGCCGGCGGCCGCCTCGTCGGCCTCGCTCGCGCTGATGGCCGTCCCGTCGCGCGGCTCGCCGGTCATCGGGGCGCCGCGGTACGCCGCCCAGAGCGCCAGCACCGGGGCCGCGACGACCGTGGCGACGACCGTCGTCGTCACCGCCCGCGCCCGCATCCGGTCGCGCCGCGCCGCGTGGTCCTTCGGGTCGAGGGGGAAGCCGTCGCGGCCGAACCGCGGCCCGGCCGCGCGCGCCCGCCGGACGTGCAGCATCGCCACGTACGCCGCCGCTCTCGGCGCCTCGACCAGCGGGAGCCTGGCGGGGGTGACCGACGAGCCGGGCCAGGGGCCGCCCGCCCCGGCGCGCTCGGCGGCGCGGCGGCAGCGCGGGCAGTCGTCGACGTGCCGGACGAGCTCGCGCCGCAGCGCCGCGGAGAGCAGCACCTGGTGGTCTCCGGTGAGCCGGGCCACCGCCGGGCAGGACCCGGTCTCCACGACGGCGAGCGCCGCGCGGGTGCGCTCCACCTCGCACGCCGCCGCCGACAGCAGCTCGCGCGCCGCGAGCGGCTCCATGCCGAGCACCGCGGCCACCTCGCGGGAGCCGAGCTGGTGGCGAACCGCCAGCTCCAGGGCCTCGCGCTGCTGGGGGGTGGTACCGGCCGCCTCCGGCCAGGCGAGCAGGGCCAGTTCGCGGCGGCGGTGGTCGGCGGTCTCGTCCGCGACCTGGGCCGGCGGTGTCTCCTCGGGAGCGGGGGCCGGGGCGGGGCGGCCGGTGTGCGCGCCCTGCCGGCGGCGCTTCTCGCGCTGCTCGCCGAGCTCGCGCAGGCAGGCCCAGCGGGCGAGCGCGTACAGCCACGCCTTGCGCTCGGTCTCGCCGGCGGGACACCGCCCGGACTGCCGCTCGGCGATGGCGAGCACGTCGCCGAGCACCGCCGTCGCCACGTCGTGGTCGCACAGGACGGAGAGGCAGTACGTGAACAGCCCGTCCAGGTACGGCTCGTACCGCGCGGGCGGGCGCTGGGCGAGGGTCCGGGCGCCGGTCCGGGCCGCGGACCGGCCCGAGGACCGGGTGGTGGTCCGCTCCTCGGCCCCGGCGTCCCGGGGCGCACCGCGCCGCGACCGGTGTGCGCCGGTGGTGTACGTGGGGGGCTCCAGCCTGCTGCTCATCACCCGGCCGACCGTAGGCGGGCGAAGGCACACTCTTCGTAGCGCTTCGGCTCTTTTAACACTTACGGGTGAACGTATCCCTCAAAAGAGGACAGGACGTTTTGCCCTCGCCACGTGACAAACGGTATATGCCAGCGGCTCGAACACTCGGCATCCTTCGCGAAGAAGGCGTTGTCAGAAGCGTTGCCAGAGGCATTGTGAGAGGCGCTGTCAGTGGGGGCCGCTACGGTTTGCGCATGGCTGCCCGTACGAAATCCACCAAGGACCGGCCCTCCTACCGCTGCACCGAGTGCGGATGGACGACCGCCAAATGGCTCGGCCGCTGCCCCGAGTGCCAGGCCTGGGGGACGGTGGAGGAGTACGGCACGCCCGCGGTCCGCACGACCGCCGCCGGGCGGGTCTCCACCGCCGCGCTGCCCATCGGCCAGGTCGACGGCCGCCAGGCCACCGCCCGCTCCACCGGTGTGGACGAGCTGGACCGCGTCCTCGGCGGCGGCCTGGTCCCGGGCGCCGTCGTGCTGCTCGCGGGCGAGCCCGGGGTCGGCAAGTCCACGCTCCTGCTCGACGTCGCGGCGAAGGCGGCGAGCGACGAGCACCGCACGCTGTACGTCACGGGCGAGGAGTCCGCGAGCCAGGTCCGGCTGCGCGCCGACCGGATCAACGCCCTCAACGACCACCTCTACCTCGCGGCCGAGACGGACCTCTCCGCCGTCCTCGGGCACCTGGACGCCGTCAAGCCGTCCCTCCTGGTCCTCGACTCCGTCCAGACGGTGGCCTCGCCGGAGATCGACGGGGCGCCGGGCGGCATGGCCCAGGTCCGCGAGGTCGCCGGCGCGCTGATCCGCGCCTCCAAGGAGCGCGGCATGTCCACGCTGCTCGTCGGCCACGTGACGAAGGACGGTGCCATCGCGGGGCCCCGGCTGCTGGAGCACCTGGTGGACGTCGTGCTGTCCTTCGAGGGCGACCGCCACGCCCGCCTGCGCCTGGTCCGCGGCGTCAAGAACCGGTACGGCGCGACCGACGAGGTCGGCTGCTTCGAGCTGCACGACGAGGGGATCACCGGCCTCACCGACCCCTCCGGGCTGTTCCTCACCCGCCGCGCCGAGGCCGTGCCCGGCACGTGCCTGACCGTCACCCTCGAAGGCCGCCGCCCCCTGGTCGCCGAGGTGCAGGCCCTCACCGTCGACTCGCAGATCCCCTCCCCCCGGCGCACCACCTCGGGACTGGAGACCTCCCGGGTCTCGATGATGCTGGCGGTGCTGGAGCAGCGCGGCCGGATCAGCGCGCTGGGCAAGCGGGACATCTACAGCGCCACCGTGGGCGGCGTGAAGCTCTCCGAGCCGGCCGCGGACCTCGCCATCGCGCTCGCGCTCGCCTCCGCCGCCAGCGACACCCCCCTGCCGAAGAACCTCGTCGCCATCGGGGAGGTGGGCCTCGCGGGCGAGGTCCGCCGCGTGACCGGCGTGCAGCGCCGCCTGGCCGAGGCCCACCGGCTGGGCTTCACGCACGCGCTGGTCCCGGGTGACCCGGGCAAGGTCCCGCCGGGCATGAAGGTCACGGAGGTGGCCGACATGTCCGAGGCGCTGCGGGTCCTCCCCCGCTCCCGCCGCCGGCCGACGGCCGCCGAGGAACCGGCCCCGTGAGCCGGGCCGTGAGCCGGGCCGTGAGCCGGGGCCGTAAACAGGAGCCGTGAACAGGGGGCGGTGAGCCGGGCCCGTAGCGCTGCGGGGACCGCCCGGGGACGGGGTCGCTAGACTTTGCCCTGGTCTCGCCCATCCGTACGAGCCGGAGGAGTGCAGTGGCAGCCAAGGACGGGGCAGCAGGTCCCGGAAAGTCCGGCGCGGGCTCCGGCAACGAGGCGCTGATGCGTGCCTCGCTCAGCGCCGTCGCCCCCGGTACGTCCCTGCGGGACGGTCTGGAGCGCATCCTCCGCGGCAACACCGGTGGTCTCATCGTCCTCGGCATGGACAAGACCGTCGAGTCGATGTGCACCGGCGGGTTCGTGCTGGACGTGGAGTTCACCGCCACCCGCCTGCGCGAGCTGTGCAAGCTCGACGGCGCGCTGATCCTCGACAAGGACATCACCAAGATCCTGCGGGCGGGCGTCCAGCTCGTCCCGGACGCGTCGATCCCCACCGAGGAGACCGGCACCCGCCACCGCACCGCCGACCGCGTCAGCAAGCAGTGCGGCTTCCCCGTCATCTCCGTGTCGCAGTCGATGCGGCTGATCGCGCTGTACGTCGACGGCGAGCGCCGCGTCCTGGAGGAGTCGGCGGCGATCCTCTCGCGCGCCAACCAGGCCCTCGCGACGCTGGAGCGGTACAAGCTCCGCCTCGACGAGGTCGCCGGCACGCTCTCCGCGCTGGAGATCGAGGACCTGGTGACCGTCCGGGACGTCACGGCCGTCGCGCAGCGCCTGGAGATGGTCCGCCGGATCGCCACCGAGATCGCCGAGTACGTCGTGGAGCTCGGCACCGACGGCCGCCTCCTCGCGCTCCAGCTCGACGAGCTGATCGCGGGCGTCGAGCCCGAGCGCGAACTCGTCGTCCGCGACTACGTACCGGAACCCACGGCCAAGCGGTCCCGCACGGTCGCCGAGGCCCTCACCGAGCTGGACGCGCTCAGCCACGCCGAGCTGCTGGAGCTGCCGATCGTGGCCCGCGCCCTCGGGTACACCGGCTCGCCGGAGGCGCTCGACTCGGCGGTCTCGCCGCGCGGCTACCGGCTGCTGGCGAAGGTGCCGCGGCTGCCCGGCGCGATCATCGAGCGGCTCGTGGAGCACTTCGGCGGTCTGCAGAAGCTGCTCGCGGCGAGCGTCGACGACCTCCAGACCGTCGACGGCGTCGGCGAGGCGCGCGCCCGCAGCGTGCGCGAGGGGCTGTCGCGGCTCGCCGAGTCGTCGATCCTCGAGCGGTACGTGTAGTCCCGAGCGGGCCCCTGGCTGCCTGCCGTCAGTCCTTGGCGAGGGTGAACGACGCGGGGAGCACCTTCGCGCCCGGCACCGCCGCCTCCAGCAGGTAGGTCCCCGCTCCCGCGGCCCGCGCGCCGGACGGCGTCGCGCACTGCGGGGCGCTGAGCCGGCGGTCCCACTCGACGGTGTGCGTGACGCTTCCGCCCGCCGGGACGCGCAGCATCAGCGGGGCGGCGCCGCGCGGGCAGTCCTTCGAGGACCAGACGGTGTCGGCCTCGCTGTTCTTGATGGTCAGGACCGCCGTGCGGGGCCCGAAGTCCGCCTTGCAGGTGGTGCCCGAGGTGTTGCGGGCGACGAGCTCGAACCGCGGCTTCTCGCCGGGCGCGTACGACACCTTCGTGCTGCGCAGGGTCACCCGCAGGGTGCCGGGGGCGCAGTCGGGCAGCGGCGAGTCCGCCGGGACCTGGTTCGCGACGGAGCCGGCGGAGCCGCCGGAACCGGAACCGGCCGAGGAGCCCGTGCCGCCGGAGCCGTCGGAGCCCGCTCCGGCACTGGTTCCCGTACCGGTGCCGCCGCCTGACGCCGTGTCACCGTTCTTGCCGTCGTCCTGGCCCGTCCCCGGGGCCGTACCGCCGCCGGAGCCCCCGGAGGCGCCGGACTCGTCGCGTCCGCCCGGCTGGTTGCTGATCGCCGGGCCCGGCTGGGAGGGTCCCGGGGTGATGGAGGGTACGGGCGCGGCTCCGTTGGCGCCGTCACCCGCGCCGTCCTTCCCGCCGCCGTCCCCACCGGATGTGACGACCCATACGATCAGCAGCGCGAGCAGCGCGACCAGGCTCGCCGCGACTGCCCTCCGTCGCCAGTAGATGGAGGAGGGAAGCGGCCCGACCGGATTGCGCAGAGATCCCACGCACAAACTGTACGAGAGATCAGCGCCCAACTCCCGCCCCACCCGCCGCCCGTGCACCAAGTTTTGCCGATGATCACATTCCAGGGGCGGAGATGTGGACGGCGGCGCATGGGGTCACCCGGCGGCCAGGTACCGTCCGTAACCATGAGCCAGGACCTCTACCTCGACATCACCGACTTCGCCCACACCACTCCCGGCTGGGTACACCTCATCGCCGAGCTGTGGACGGAGGCCGGGCTGCTCCTCTTCGGCGTGCTGTTCGTCATCGGCTGGTGGCGGGCGCGCCCCGACGCCTCCCGGGCCATGGCGCTCGCCGTCCTCGCGCCGCTCGGCACGGCCTTCGGGTACGTCGTCAGCGAGCTGCTGAAGTCGGTGATCGACGAGGAGCGCCCGTGCCGCGCGGTCGCGGGCGCGGCCGCTTCGCTGGTGGAGTGCCCGGCGTACGGCGACTGGTCCTTCCCGAGCAACCACTCCGCCATCGCGGGCGCGGCCGCGATCGCGCTCGCCCTGGCCTGGCGCCGGATCGTCTGGCTGACGGTGCCGATGGCGCTGCTCATGGCCTTCTCGCGGGTCTTCGTCGGCGTGCACTACCCGCACGACGTGGCCGCCGGACTGGTGCTGGGGGCGATCGCCGCCGTCGTCTTCGTCAAGCTGCTGACCCGCCCGACCGGCGCGCTGGTCGACACGATGCGGACGAGCCGGTCGGGCGCCGCGACCTGGCTGGCGGGGAGCGGCCCCGCGGTCCCGGAGGCCGGGACCGGGCGGCACGTGGCGCCGCGGCGCCGGGAGCCGATGCACCGCCGCGGCTGACGGACGTGCCAGGATCGGAGGTGCCATGACTGCGACCGAAAGCCTCTCCGCCGCCGCTCCCGCCCCTTCTCCCTCACCCTCATCGCCGTCCCCCGCCGAAGCCGCCACCGCCGCCGAAGCCGGCGACGCGCACACGCGGCTGCACACGCCCGTCCTCGCCTGGTTCGAGCAGCACGCCCGCGACCTGCCCTGGCGCCGCCCCGAAGCGGGCGCCTGGGGCGTGATGGTCAGCGAGTTCATGCTCCAGCAGACCCCCGTCAGCCGGGTCCTCCCGGTGTACGAGCAGTGGCTGGCCCGCTGGCCCCGCCCCGCCGACCTGGCCGCGGAGGCCCCCGGCGAGGCGGTCCGCGCCTGGGGCCGCCTCGGCTACCCGCGCCGCGCCCTGCGCCTGCACGGCGCGGCCGTCGCCATAACGGAGCGGCACGGCGGCGACGTACCGCGCGACCACGCGCAGCTGCTGGCGCTGCCGGGCATCGGCGAGTACACGGCCGCGGCGGTGGCGTCGTTCGCGTACGGGCAGCGGCACGCCGTCCTGGACACGAACGTGCGCCGGGTGTTCGCCCGGTCCGTCACGGGCGTGCAGTACCCGCCGAACGCCACCACCGCCGCCGAGCGCAGGCTCGCCCGCGCGCTGCTGCCCGAGGACGAGACGACCGCGGCCCGCTGGGCGGCGGCGTCGATGGAGCTCGGCGCGCTGGTGTGCACCGCGAAGAACGAGGACTGCGCCCGCTGTCCCATCGCCGGGCACTGCGCGTGGCGGCTCGCGGGCAAGCCCGCCCACGACGGCCCGGCGCGGCGCGGCCAGACGTACGCGGGGACCGACCGCCAGGTGCGCGGCAAGCTCCTCGCCGTGCTGCGCGAGGCGGTGGCGCCGGTGGAGCAGACCGCGCTGGACGCGGTGTGGGACGAGCCGGTGCAGCGGGCGAGGGCGCTGGACGGGCTGGTCGCGGACGGGCTGGTGGAGCCCCTGGAGGGCGGCCGCTACCGGTTGCCGGCCGGCCCGGCGACACCGGCCGGGCCGGCGGCTCCGACCGGCTCTGGAGCTCCGGCCGGTCCGGCGACACCGGCCGGTCCGGGTGCTCCGACCGGCCCGGGCGGAAGCCGAACATGATCACCTTCCCCTGATCCGGGGTTGTTACACCTCCGCTGTTACACAACCGATGGACAGCCGTGCGTCCGCCGACGGCTGCCTCGGACAACCCCGTGACAACAGCTCCGTAGCGTCTCCTGCCGTAAGACCACAGGGGTGCCCACGGGGGGTGCTCGTCACGGGGATGGAGGCGGTTCGGATGTCGCACGGCGAGGTGCTCGGATTCGAGGAGTACGTACGCACTCGGCAGGACGCGCTGCTGCGCAGCGCGCGCCGTCTCGTCCCCGACCCGGTGGACGCCCAGGACCTGCTGCAGACGGCGCTGGCCCGTACGTACGGCCGCTGGGACGGCATAGCCGACAAGGCCCTCGCCGACGCGTACCTGCGCCGCGTGATGATCAATACGCGGACCGAGTGGTGGCGCGCCCGCAAGCTGGAGGAGGTGCCCACCGAGCAGCTGCCCGACGCGTCCGTCGAGGACGCCACCGAGCAGCACGCCGACCGGGCCCTGCTGATGGACGTGTTGAAGGTGCTGGCGCCCAAGCAGCGCAGCGTGGTCGTACTGCGGCACTGGGAGCAGATGAGCACCGAGGAGACGGCCGCCGCGCTCGGCATGTCGACCGGTACGGTGAAGAGCACGCTCCACCGGGCCCTGGCCCGGCTCCGTCAGGAACTGGAGAGCCGGTCCGTCGACACCGACGCCCGAGCCCTGGAGCGTACGGAACGCGGTCACGAACGAGGGCGGGAACGGTGCGCGGCCTGAGAGACGACGTCGGCGGCACCGGCAGGATCCGGGCGGCGAGCACCACGGCGGCGGCCGTGCTCGCCGCCCTCGGCCTGCTCACGGCCGGCTGCTCCACCGGCGGCACGGGCACGCGCGACGAGGGCGCGGCCCGGACCGACCAGGCGGCGCCCTCGTCCGCGCCCACGGCGCCCGTCCGGACCTCGCCCATCAAGAAGGTCGACCCGGTCCGGCTGATCAAGGACGACCCGAAGGTCGGCGACCAGGTCAAGGACGAGCTGAAGCCGTGCACGGCCGACGCGTACCCGATCGACACGTCGTACGGGAACCTCACCGGCAGCGGCCGCCCGGACGTGGTGGTGAACGTCATGACGTGCGGGGACGCCGTGGGGGTCGGGACGTACGTGTACCGCCTGGTGGACGGCGAGTACGAGAATGTCTTCGCGGTCGAGGAACCGGCCGTGTACTCCACCATCGACCGGGGCGACCTCGTCCTCACCCAGCAGGTGTACGAGGAGGGCGACCCGGTCGCGTATCCGTCCGGCGAGGACGTGATCACGTACCGCTGGGTGGGGAACCGGTTCAGCGAGCACGACCGGGTGCACAACGACTACAGCAAGGCGATCGGCGACGGCGGCATCGACGGGCCCGCGCCGAGCTCGCCGCCCGAAAACTGATACGCGGGAGTACAGGAGTAAGCGCGGGATGGCCGAGACCCATGTCCTGTTCGTCGAGGACGACGACGTCATCCGCGAGGCCACCCAGCTCGCCCTGGAGCGGGACGGCTTCGCGGTGACCGCCATGCCGGACGGGCTGTCCGGGCTGGAGTCGTTCCGGGCGCGGCGGCCGGACATCGCGCTGCTCGACGTCATGCTGCCCGGCATGGACGGCGTCAGCCTCTGCCGGCGCATCCGGGACGAGTCGACGGTTCCGGTGATCATGCTGTCGGCGCGGGCCGACTCCATCGACGTGGTGCTGGGCCTGGAGGCCGGGGCCGACGACTACGTGACCAAGCCGTTCGACGGCGCCGTGCTCGTGGCCCGGATCCGTGCGGTGCTGCGGCGCTTCGGGCACGCGTCGGGCGGGGCGGGCGGCGCGGCCGACGCCTCGCGGCAGGGCGGCCCGGACCAGGGCGGCGTGCTCGTCTTCGGCGACCTGGAGATCGACACCGAGGGCATGGAGGTGCGCCGGGCCGGCGCGCCGGTCGGGCTGACCCCGACGGAGATGCGGCTGCTGCTGGAGTTCTCGTCGGCGCCCGGCACGGTGCTCTCCCGCGACAAGCTGCTGGAGCGGGTGTGGGACTACGGGTGGGGCGGGGACACGCGCGTCGTCGACGTCCACGTCCAGCGGCTCCGTACGAAGATCGGCCAGGACCGGATCGAGACGGTCCGCGGCTTCGGCTACAAGCTCAAGGCATGAAGCGCCGCCCTTTCGCCGTGCGCACCGGTGTCCGCTGGAAGATCGCCATCGCCATCGCGGGGGTCGGCGCCCTGATCGCGGGCGCGCTCAGCCTGGTCGTCCACAACGCCGCCCGCGTCTCGATGCTGGACAACGCGCGCGAGGTCCAGATGGAGCGGCTGGTCTTCGCGCAGCGGATGTACGAGTCGGCGAAGCCGAAGGGCGAGCCGAAGTTCGGCACGAAGATCAACGATCCGGCGCTGCCGCCCGAGCTGGAGGCGCTGATGCGCAACCGGCACCGCGGCACCTTCGTGGAGGAGCGGCCGTCCGGCGCCCCGGACGTGTGGGCCGCCGTGCCGCTGGCCAACGGCGACGTGCTGTCGCTGCGCACGCAGTTCGCCGGGCGCTCCACGACGATCATGAAGGCGCTGGACCAGGCGCTGGTGGCCGGCTCGGTGTCGGTGGTCTTCGGCGGGTGCGCGCTCGGCGTGCTGATCGGCGGGCAGCTGTCCCGGCGGCTGCGGAAGGCCGCCGCCGCGGCGGGCAAGGTCGCCCAGGGCAACACGGACGTACGGGTCCGGGACGCGATCGGCGGGCGCGTACGGGATGAGACGGACGAGCTGGCGCGCGCGGTGGACGCGCTGACCGACGCGCTGAACGAGCGCATCCAGGCGGAGCGGCGCGTGACGGCGGACATCGCGCACGAGCTGCGTACGCCGGTGACCGGGCTGCTCACCGCCGCCGAGCTGCTGCCGCCCGGGCGGCCGAGCGAGCTCGTACGGGACCGGGCGCAGGCGATGCGCACGCTGGTCGAGGACGTGCTGGAGGTGGCCCGGCTCGACAGCGCCTCGGAGCGCGCCGAGCTCCAGGAGATCGCGCTCGGCGAGTTCGTCGAGCGGCGGGTGCGGGCGCTGGATCCGGAGGCCGAGGTGCGGGTGGTGCACGAGTCATGGGTGAACACCGACCCGCGGCGGCTGGAGCGCATCCTGGGCAACCTGCTGGCGAACGCCGCGAAGCACGGCAAGCCGCCGGTGGAGGTCACCGTCGAGGGCCGCGTGCTGCGGGTGCGCGACCACGGGCCCGGCTTCCCGGAGGCGCTCCTGCGCGAGGGGCCGAGCCGCTTCCGCACGGGCGCGAGCGACCGCGCGGGCCACGGCCACGGCCTGGGCCTGACCATCGCGGCGGGCCAGGCCCGCGTCCTGGGCGCCCGCCTCACCTTCCGCAACGCGTCCCCGTCGGGCGGCGCGATCGCGGTGCTCTGGCTCCCGGAACACGCGCCGACGTCGACGGGCAGCTTCCCGGTCCTGCGGCTGCCGCCGGAGGAGCGGTAGCCGCGGGGGCCGGGCGGGGCGGGGGCTTGCGGTGACCGCAGGCCCCCGAGCCCCCGCCCTCAGCTGGAGGAGGCCGCCAGCTTCGGCGGGGCTTCCTGCTGCGGGGGGTCCTGCGGGGCCTCCGGGCCCTGCGGACCCGCGCCCTTCAGCGGGACCTCCTTGACGAAGAACGCCGCGACGAAGCCGATCACCGCGACCGCCGCGCCCAGCAGGAAGGCCGTGTGCGTACCGGACGCCACCGCGAACTGGTACGCCTCGCGCGCCTGCTCCGGCAGCCGCTCCAGGCTCGCCGCGTCGAGCTGGGCCGACTGCGCGGTCGCCGCGCCGCCGCCCCGCGCCGCCATCTCGTCCTGCACCCGCGCCGTGAAGAGCGCGCCCATGATCGCGACACCGAAGGACGAGCCGAGCGTACGGAAGAGCGTCGTCGTGGACGAGGCCACGCCCATGTCTTTCATCTCGACGCTGTTCTGGGCGACGAGCATGGTGATCTGCATCAGGAAGCCCATCCCCGCGCCGAGCAGCGCCATGTACGCCCCGGAGGTGAAACGGGAGGTCTCGGTGTCCATCTGCGCCATGAGGAAGAGGCCGACGACCATCAGCCCGCCGCCCACGATGGGGAAGATCTTGTACTTGCCGCTGGCGGTGGTGACGCGCCCCGCGTACAGCGACACGGCCATCATGGCGATCAGCATCGGCAGGAGCAGCAGCCCGGAGTTGGTGGCCGAGGCGCCCTGCACGGACTGCTGGAACAGCGGCAGGAAGAGCATGGCACCGAACATCACGAAGCCGGTCAGGAACCCGATCAGGGACATGAGCGTGAAGTTGCGGCTGCGGAAGATGTGCAGCGGCACGACCGGCTCGGCGGCGCGCGTCTCGACGAAGAGGAATCCGGCGGTGGCGGCCACGCCGACGGCGCCCAGCGCCAGGATCTCGGCGGAGTCCCAGGCGTACTCCGTACCGCCCCAGGTCGTGACCAGGACGATCGCCGTGATGCCGATGGTCAGCAGCGCGGTGCCGAGGTAGTCGATGCGCGGCCGGCGGTCGCGCTCCCGCTTCGGCAGGTGCAGCACGGCGGTGACCATCGCGAGGGCGACCGCGCCCAGCGGCAGGTTGATGTAGAAGGACCAGCGCCAGCCCCAGTGGTCGGTGATGGTGCCGCCGACCAGCGGGCCGCCGATCATCGCGAGGGCCATGACGCCCGTCATCATGCCCTGGTACTTGCCGCGCTCACGCGGCGGGATCAGGTCGCCGATGATCGCCATGACGCCGACCATCAGACCGCCGGCGCCCAGGCCCTGGACGGCGCGGAAGCCGATGAGCTGCCCCATGTCCTGGGCCATGCCGCTAAGCGCGGAGCCGATCAGGAAGATCACGATCGCGGTGAGGAAGGTGCCCTTGCGGCCGTAGAGGTCGCCGAGCTTGCCCCAGATCGGGGTGGAGGCGGCGGTGGCGAGGGTGTAGGCGGTGACGACCCAGGAGAGGTGCGCCAGGCCGCCGAGCTCTCCGACGATGGTGGGCATCGCGGTGCCGATGATCATGTTGTCGAGCATCGCCAGCAGGATGGCGATCATCAGCGCGAGCAGCACTACCCGCACGCTGCGTGTACGCGGCTCCCGCCGCTGCCGTATGTCGGTGTCTTTCATGTTCCCCGCTCCACTTACTTGCCGCCCGGCTAGTTCTACACTGGTGACCGTAGAGGCGGTACTAGCCGGGCGTCAAGTAAGTTTTCGGGAGAGGACCGAGCACCATGGCCAGAGGCAACACGCGCCAGCGGATCCAGGACGTGGCCCTCGGACTCTTCGCCGAGCAGGGCTACGAGAAGACCTCGCTACGGGAGATCGCCGAGCGGCTCGGGGTCACCAAGGCGGCGCTGTACTACCACTTCAAGACCAAGGAAGACATCGTCATCAGCCTCTTCCAGGACATGACGCGGCCGATCGACGAACTGATCACCTGGGCCGAGGGCCAGCCCCGCACCCTGGAGACCAAGCGGGAGATCGTGCGCCGCTACCACGCGGCCCTGCTCGGCGCGGCCCCGCTCTTCCGCTTCATGCAGGAGAACCAGGCCACCGTGCGCGACCTGAGCATCGGGGAGACCTTCAAGGAGCGCGTCCTCACGCTGACGGAGCTGATGCAGGAGCCGGACTTCTCCATGGCCGACCGGGTGCGGTGCATCAGCGCGCTGTTCACCATGCACGCCGGCGTCTTCTACATGCAGCACGTCGAAGGCGACCCCGAGGAGAAGCACGAAGCCATCCTCGAGGTCGCCGTCGATCTGGTGACCCAGGCCCATCAGGGCCATGCGTAGCGCGCGTCAGATGGTGACGCCCTCGGAGCGCAGGAACGACGCCGGGTTGATCGCGGAGCCGTAGTTCGGGGTCGTACGGATCTCGAAGTGCAGGTGCGGGCCGGAGGAGTTGCCGGTGTTGCCGGACTTGGCGATGAGCTGGCCCGTCTTCACCTTCTTGCCGACGGAGACGTCGATCTTCGACAGGTGCGCGTACTGCGAGTACGTGCCGTTGGAGTGCTTGATCACGATGGCGTTGCCGTACGCGGGGCCGTCGCCGCCGCCGTTCGGGCCGGCCTTCACGACGACACCGCTGTGCGCGGCCTTGACCGGGGTGCCGATCGGCACGGCGAAGTCCTGGCCGGAGTGCTTGTGGGACCACATGGCGCCGCCCTGGTTGAAGGAGGCGGTCAGCGTGTAGCCGTTGACCGGCTTGACCCAGGAGGCCGTCTTCTTGGCGGCGGCCTTCTTCGTGACGGCCGCCTTCTTCGCGGCCTCGGCGAGCTTCGCCGCCTGCGCCGCCTTCTGCGCGGCAGCGGCCTGCTGGGCGACCGTCGACTGGGCCTGGGCCTGCGCGGCGACGGCGGCCGCGGTGTCGAGGGCGGGAGCCGCCTGCCCCTCGGCCGCGAACGCAGCACCGGCTCCGAACGCCAGCGACGCTCCCATGCCGACGGCGGCGAGGGCGACGGCGGCGTTACGGGTGGGGTGCTTGATGCGCTTCGACATACGGGGAAAGACCTCCGGACAAGAACGGACCCGACGCGAGCGGTGCGCCGGGCGAGTGCTCATCCTTGGTAACCCGGCCCCCCATCCCGCCTCAAACCACCCATCTACGACATGTCGTCGTAGGCGTGGCGGTGTGACGTGGACTCTTGACGGCGCGACGAAAGACAGGCTGAGAGGCCGGAATGTCCATGGAAAGCGAGGTTTGTCCTGATGAGGGTGCCCTTGAGCTGCGGCTTTCCCGGCGGCCTCGCCGGCCGCGCCCGCCCCTGACCCCGTACGGCCGGCGCCCGCCCTCCTCGGGGCGGCCGGGGGCGGGCCGTGGACGGCACTATTCCGGCTAGTACCGCGCGAACCGCCTGTGCGGCTTGTCACGGGCGGGGGGCCGGAGCCTGTCCGTTTCGGGACCAAAGACCCCCGGCCCCCGCGCCCCGCCGATACGCTCGCCGCGACCGCACTCCGGCCCGGCGGGAGATGCCCATGGACCCGGCACTCATCGGTACGCGCCTGGCGTCCAGCGCCGTCGCCCCGCTGATCAGGAGGCTCTTCGTCACCGAGGGCCCGGCGCCGGGCTCCCCGAGGAGCGCGTGCGCCTCTCCCGCCTGGTCCCCTTCCGGGGCGAGCAGCGGACCCTCTCGGACCGCGAGGTGCGCAAGCTCGCCACCACGCTGGTCCGCAAGGCCCTCGACACCCCCGGCGAGGCGCCCTTCCCGTACGACGAGGGCGACGCCGTCGCCGACGCCCTCGCCCGTACGCTGCTCGCCCTCGGCGACCTCGACAGAACAGCTGCCCGCCCGGGCTCGCACTCCCCGGCGTCAACGAACCGACGCTCGTCCACCACGGCGAACACCTGCACCCCGACCTGGCCCAGGTCCCGGAGCGCTTCCCCGCCCTCGCGATCCTGCACCTGGTGGACGCGTCTTCCTGCCGGAGGAGATCGCCTGTCCCCCCTGGCCGGGATGGACCTGGTGGCCGTCCACCTGCCGCCCCGCGTGCGCACGCGGGGAGAGGAGCTGCTCGCCGACGGGGTCGTACGCCGCCTGTACACGCCCCGGCGGCCCGTGCCCAGCAGCCGGCGCCCCGGGCGTCCTTCCCAGCCCCACCCGGCTCCGCCATCCTCCTCTCCATGAGCAGACACGTGATGCGCGTGACCGCCCTCGCCCTCGGGCTCGCCGGACTTCTCGGGGGGAGCGCTCTTCCCGCCGGCGCGGGACCCTCCGACACCGGCCTCAAAGGGGCCATCGACACGATCCTCGCCGACCCCCGGCTGGACGGCGGCGCCGCGAGTGTCGTCGTCGCCGACGCCGGGACCGGGGAGACCCTCTACCAGCGCGACAGCGGCGACCGGCTGATGCCCGCCTCCAACACCAAGCTCGTCACCTCGGCCGCCGCCATGGAGCTCCTCGGGCCGGAGTACCGGTTCCGTACGGAGGTCCTGGCTGCCGCCGGCCCCCGGAACGGCGTCCTCCGGGGGGACCTGTACCTGCGCGGTACGGGCGACCCGACCACGCTCGCCAAGGACTACGACGCCCTCGCGTCCAGGGTCGCCGCCGCCGGCGTCCGGTGGGTGACCGGGCGGCTCGTCGCGGACGACACCCGCTTCGACGCCCACCGGCTGGGCCGTTCCTGGGCCGCGGACGACGAGTCGTCGTACTACTCCGCGCAGACCTCCGCCCTCACGGTCGCCCCGGACACCGACTACGACGCGGGCACGGTCGTCGTCGAGGCCGCCCCGGGCGGCGCGGCGGGCGCGAAGCCGCGGGTGAGCGTGACCCCCCGCACCGACTACGTACGCGTCGACAACCGCGCCACCACCGTCCCCGCCGGCCGGCCCGACACCCTGACCATCGAGCGCGAGCACGGCACCAACACCCTCGTCGTCAGCGGCGAGATCCCGCTGGGCGCGGCGCCCACCAAGGAGTGGATCACCGTCTGGGAGCCGACCGGTTACGCCGCCGCCGTCTTCGCCGACGCCCTCGCCGCCCACGGCGTACGCGTCGGGGGCGGCCCGCCGCGGCTGGGGGTGCGGACGCCCGACGGCGCCACGGTCCTCGCCTCGCACACCTCCATGCCGCTCAGGGACCTCATGCGGCCCTTCATGAAGCTGTCCAACAACATGCACGCCGAGGCGCTGACGAAGACCATCGGGTACGAGACCTCGGGCCGCGGCTCGTGGAGCGCGGGCCTCGCCGCCATCGGCGCGTACCTGAAGACCGAGGGCGTGGACCCGGACCAGGTCCGGCAGGCCGACGGGTCCGGGCTGTCCCGGATGAACCTCTTCCCCGCCGCCCAGCTCAGCCGGCTGCTCCTCGCCGTCCAGGACGCCCCCTGGTACGCCGACTGGTACGCGTCCCTGCCGGTCGCCTGCGCCCCGGACCGCGCCACCGGCGGCACCCTGCGCACCCGGATGTGCGGCACCCCGGCGGCGATGAACACCCGCGCCAAGACCGGGTCCCTGACCGGGGCCTCGGCGCTCTCCGGGTACGTCACCGACGCGGGCGGCCGCCGCCTGGTCTACGCGATCGTCCTCAACAACTACCTGGCGCCGTCCGTGAAGGGCGTCGAGGACGCGATCGTGGTGACGCTGGCCCGCTCGGACACGGCCGACGGGACGATCGCCACCGTGGCGCCCGAACGCGTACGGACCTCCGGGGTGCCGGCCGACGTGGAGTGCGCGTGGCGGAAGCCGACGACCTGCTGAGGGCACGGCAAAGGGGCTGTCCCGTACGGGACAGCCCCTTCAGCGCGCGGTTACCGCTTACGCGTCCTTCGAGAGGTTCGGGCCGGTGCCGCCGGCCGCCTGCTCGATCGGCGGGACGTCGGGCAGCGCCGACTTCTCCTCGCCGCGGAAGGTGAACTTCTTCTCCTCACCCTCGCCCTCGGTGTCCACGACCACGATGTGACCGGGGCGCAGCTCGCCGAAGAGGATCTTCTCCGACAGGATGTCCTCGATCTCGCGCTGGATCGTCCGGCGCAGCGGCCGGGCGCCCAGGACCGGGTCGTAGCCCTTCTTCGCCAGGAGCTTCTTGGCGTCACCGCTGAGCTCGATGCCCATGTCGCGGTCCTTCAGACGCTCGTCCACCTTGGCGACCATCAGGTCGACGATCTGGATGATGTCTTCCTGGCTGAGCTGGTGGAAGACGACCGTGTCGTCGACGCGGTTGAGGAACTCGGGCCGGAAGTGCTGCTTCAGCTCTTCGTTGACCTTCGCCTTCATCCGGTCGTAACCGGTCTTGACGTCACCCTGTGCCGCGAAGCCCAGGTTGAAGCCCTTCGAGATGTCCCGGGTCCCGAGGTTGGTCGTCATGATGATGACCGTGTTCTTGAAGTCCACGACCCGGCCCTGGGAGTCGGTCAGGCGACCGTCCTCCAGGATCTGGAGAAGGGAATTGAAGATATCGGGGTGGGCCTTCTCGACCTCGTCGAAGAGGACGACGGAGAACGGCTTGCGGCGCACCTTCTCGGTGAGCTGGCCGCCCTCTTCGTAACCCACGTATCCGGGCGGGGAACCGAAGAGGCGGGAAACCGTGTGCTTCTCGCTGAACTCCGACATGTCGAGGGAGATCATCGCGTCCTCGTCGCCGAAGAGGAATTCGGCGAGCGTCTTGGACAGCTCGGTCTTACCGACACCGGACGGGCCGGCGAAGATGAACGAGCCACCCGGGCGCTTCGGGTCCTTCAGGCCGGCGCGCGTACGGCGGATCGCCTGCGACAGGGCCTTGATGGCGTCCTTCTGGCCGATGACGCGCTTGTGGAGCTCGTCCTCCATGCGGAGCAGACGCGAGGACTCCTCCTCGGTCAGCTTGAAGACCGGGATGCCGGTGGCGGTCGCGAGGACCTCGGCGATCAGCTCGCCGTCGACCTCGGCGACGACGTCCATGTCGCCGGCCTTCCACTCCTTCTCCCGCTTGGCCTTCGCCGCCAGCAGCTGCTTCTCCTTGTCGCGGAGAGACGCCGCCTTCTCGAAGTCCTGGGAGTCGATCGCGGACTCCTTGTCCCGGCGGACGGCCGCGATCTTCTCGTCGAACTCGCGGAGGTCCGGCGGCGCGGTCATCCGGCGGATGCGCATCCGGGAGCCGGCCTCGTCGATCAGGTCGATCGCCTTGTCCGGCAGGAAGCGGTCCGAGATGTACCGGTCGGCCAGGGTCGCGGCCTGGACCAGCGCCTCGTCCGTGATGGAGACCCGGTGGTGGGCCTCGTAACGGTCGCGCAGGCCCTTGAGGATCTCGATGGTGTGCGGCAGCGACGGCTCCGCGACCTGGATGGGCTGGAAGCGGCGCTCCAGGGCCGCGTCCTTCTCCAGGTACTTGCGGTACTCGTCGAGCGTCGTGGCGCCGATGGTCTGGAGCTCACCGCGGGCGAGCATCGGCTTCAGGATGGACGCCGCGTCGATCGCGCCCTCGGCGGCACCCGCACCCACCAGGGTGTGGAGCTCGTCGATGAAGAGGATGATGTCGCCGCGGGTGCGGATCTCCTTGAGCACCTTCTTCAGGCGCTCCTCAAAGTCACCGCGGTAGCGGGAGCCGGCGACCAGCGCGCCCAGGTCCAGGGTGTAGAGGTGCTTGTCCTTGAGGGTCTCGGGCACCTCGCCCTTGACGATGGCCTGCGCCAGGCCCTCGACGACCGCCGTCTTGCCGACGCCGGGCTCGCCGATGAGGACCGGGTTGTTCTTGGTGCGGCGGGACAGCACCTGCATGACCCGCTCGATCTCCTTCTCGCGCCCGATGACCGGGTCGAGCTTGGACTCACGAGCGGCCTGGGTGAGGTTCCGGCCGAACTGGTCGAGGACCAGGGACGTGGAGGGGGTGCCCTCGGCAGGGCCACCGGCGGTGGCGGCTTCCTTGCCCTGGTAGCCGGAGAGCAGCTGGATGACCTGCTGCCGCACCCGGTTGAGATCGGCGCCCAGCTTCACGAGGACCTGGGCGGCGACGCCCTCGCCCTCGCGGATCAGGCCGAGCAGGATGTGCTCGGTGCCGATGTAGTTGTGGCCGAGCTGAAGGGCCTCGCGGAGCGACAGCTCCAGGACCTTCTTGGCACGGGGCGTGAAGGGGATGTGCCCGGACGGGGCCTGCTGGCCCTGGCCGATGATCTCCTCCACCTGCTGGCGGACCGCCTCGAGCGAAATCCCGAGGCTCTCCAGGGCCTTAGCGGCGACACCCTCACCCTCGTGGATAAGGCCCAGGAGGATGTGCTCGGTGCCGATGTAGTTGTGGTTGAGCATCCGGGCTTCTTCCTGAGCCAGGACGACAACCCGCCGCGCGCGGTCGGTGAACCTCTCGAACATCGTTAATCGCTCCTCAGAGCGGTCAGGCAGTAGAGGGGTCGGTCCCCTCCCTGTCCTTCCGCAGCTTAGTCCCGCAAGCGGGGACCGCTCATTCCAACTGCCGACACCCGTCTGTGGCCTCCTGACCCGAACGCCGACAAATGCTCCAACCCGATGGTGCGAGACGATGTTCCCGCAGGCCAGGTACTTACCCTCACCAGCAGTACGCCGATGGCGAACGTGAGACGCCCCGAGCCTGCGTGTCGTCCCCTCCCACTAGGAATGTCTTACCCGTAGCCACTGACACTCCATGCGGTGAACCCCGGTTCCCTCCGCTAAGGGCGAACACTCTTGCGCCCGCCCCCGCGCCTGGGCGGTCCCGCGAACCGCACGCTCGGTAATCCGAACCGCACTCTGCGTAACTCAAGCGGTCGGCGGATAGTTCCCCCGGTATGGCCTTCACCGTCCCGCTCCCGCGCCTGCCGCTCGACGACGGCGGCGACGGCGACCACGCGCGGTGGTACGCGCACGAGCTCGGCTGGGCCGCGGAGCGCGGCCCCCAGGGGGTGGAGCTGCTGACGGGGCTCCGCTTCGACGCGCTGGAGCTGCCGGCCGCCGCGGGGGCCGTCGTGCTGCGGCGCCTGGGCGGTCAGTGGCCGGTCGCCGTGGAGGGGCGCCGGATGCGCATGCTCGTCGCCGCGGGGAGCGCGGAGGAGCTGCCGGGGCTGCTCCAGTGGCTGGAGTGGGGCGGCATCGCCCTGGACCTCACGGTGCTCGGCGCCGGTGGCCGGATGCCCGCACCCGTCCCCCCGGGGCTGCCCCCGGGACGGAGTGGATCCGGCGCGCCCGGCGCCTCCATGTGGCTGCGCCCACCCCTCCCCGGGCGCGAGGTGGAACCGACGCTTCCGGCACTGCCCTCGCTCGCGGCGGGGCCGGCCGCCGGGCCGGCTCCTGGTGGCAGGGGGAACGCCCCCTGTCTCGTACGACTCGTGGACACGGCGGCGACGGCGTGCCACCGAGTCCGGCTCCTGGGTGCGGGCGACAGGGCCGCACTCAGTGGTTGGCGTCCTCGTACGCCTTCCTGATCTCGGCCGGGACGCGGCCGCGGTCGTTCACGTTGTAACCGTTCTCCTTGGCCCACGCGCGGATCTTCGCGGTGTCGGGGCTGCCGCCGGCGGCGACGCGTCCCTTGCCACGGCTGCCCGCGGCGCGGCCACCGGTGCGCCGGCCGCTCTTGGTGTACGGCTCGAGCAGGCTGCGGAGCTTGTCCGCGTTGGCGGTGGTGAGGTCGATCTCGTAGGTCTTGCCGTCCAGAGCGAACGTCACCGTCTCGTCCGCCTCGCCGCCGTCGAGGTCGTCAACAAGAAGGACCTGAACCTTCTGTGCCACCGGATTTCCTTTCATCGAAAATGCAGTACGCGGAAAGGAAACCGCTTTTCCCTGGAAAACACAAACCCCCGGGAGAGGTTCGGAACCCAGGGAAGGCGGGAAACATACGCGATTCGGACATAGGGATCGGTGAGGCCGATCCTCCGATCACAGGTGCAGAAGCATCCGGCTGTTGCCCAAGGTGTTCGGCTTCACTCGTTCGAGACCGAGGAACTCGGCGACGCCCTCGTCATAGGAACGCAGGAGCTCGGCGTAGACATCTCCGGCGACCGGCGTCTCGCCGATCTCGACGAAGCCGTGCTTGGAGAAGAAGTCGACTTCGAAGGTCAGGCAGAAAACCCGGCGCACGCCGAGCCAGCGGGCGGTGTCCAGCAACTTGCCCAGCACTTGATGGCCGACACCCGCGCCCCGGAAGTGCGGGTCGACGGCGAGAGTACGCACTTCGGCGAGGTCTTCCCACATCACATGGAGTGCGCCGCAGCCGACGACCGTACCGTCCTCGTCGCGTTCCGCCACCCAGAACTCCTGGATGTCCTCGTAAAGCGTCACGGTCGCTTTGTCGAGCAGGATGCCCGCCGTGACGTACGGGTCGACGAGGCGGCGCAGGGCCGGCACATCGCTGGTCCTGGCCCGCCGGACGGTCATGGCTTTCGCGGCGGGATTGGGTGGCGGGGACGGAACGTCGGTGGAGGACATGAGGGGGACGCTATCGCCCGGCGGTGCCCTCGCCGTCGGCACCCCGGCTGTCCCCGGCCTTGTCGCCGGGCTTGTCCTCGGCGTGCTCGGCGCCTTCCACTTCCGCCCGTTCCTGTTCGCCTTGTGGCGGTTCTTCGGCGGTCTCTTCGGCGGTCTCTTCGGGGATGTCGCGTTGCAGGATCCGGATGGCGTCATTCAGCGCCTCGCGCTGCTCCTGCGACATCATGCCGAAGAACGCCACGAGCGCCGCGGCGGGGTTGTCGCTCTTGGACCAGGCTTCGTTCATCAGTGCGGCCGAGTAGGCGGCCCGGGTGGAGACCGCGGTATATCGATAGGCGCGGCCGGAGACTTCCCTGCGCACCCAGCCCTTCTGATGGAGATTGTCCATTACGGTCATGACGGTGGTGTAGGCGATGGAGCGTTCCTGCTGGAGATCCTCCAGGACTTCCCGGACGGTGACAGGCCGGTTCCATTGCCAGACGCGGGTCATGACGGCGTCTTCGAGCTCTCCCAATTGACGGGGCACGTCGCCACCATAGTGGGGGATGTCGGAATGACTGGCTATTGACGTATCAAAGGTAACAAAAAGGGCGTACGACGCGTAAGCGGTCGTACGCCCTTGGTTCAGAGAGGGTGCGCGTCAGGCGGAGCCGTCCGCCTGACGGGTGGCCTCGGCGCGGGCGAGGGCCGCGTCGACGGCCGCGTCCTCCTTGGCCTTGTTCGGGCCGCCCTGGCTCTTGACGATCGTCACGACGAGGCCGATGAAGAAGGCGGCCATCACCACCGGGGGCAGGAGCGCGGATACGTAGTCCATGGCGTCCAGGGTAACTAGCTCGCCGCCCGCTTCTCGGGCGGGGGCGCCGCGGGTCGCCGCCGTGGCGGGAAGACCTCGGAGGGCTTGGGGACGGGCTTGGGCGCGGGGTTCGGCGTCGGCTGCGGCGCGGGTTGCCGCGCGGGCTGCTGTACGGCGCGGGCGCCTCGGCCCCGGCCGCCGGGCAGCGCGAGCAGCCGGGTGCGCGGGGCCGGTGCGGTGCGCTGCCCCGCCAGGCGGACGCGTACGGACTGCTCGGCGAGGCCCTGACAGCGCTCCAGCAGCGCGGCGGCCACGGCGCCGTGCCGCAGCCCGCGCAGCGCGGCGAGGTCCTCGGGTCCCGGCTCGTACCCGGCCGCCAGGGCGTCCTGGAGCAGCTCCAGGTAGCCGGTCGCGGAGCCGGGCAGGGCGTCGCGGTACCGCGCGAGGTCCGCGATGAGGAAGGCCCGCAGCCGCCGGGCCTCGCGGACCGCCTCGTCCACCGAGCCGGCGAGGCGGTGGCAGTCCTGTACGTCCTCGTCGTCGAGCGGGGCGGGGTGAAGGGCATGGGCGAGGGCGCGTCGGAGCACACGCAGCTCGTCCGCGCCGAACGCCAGGCCGCCGCGGGATCCATATGGCGTAGGCATGGGGTGACGATACGCACAAATGGGACGAATGTCGTTTAAGTGGATGTTGTGGGCGCGTTGCCCCGACGGGGTCCCTACATGCGCGAGACGTTCCGCTCGTACACCAGGCGCAGGCCGATCAGGGTCAGCCACGGCTCGTGTTCGTCGATGGCCGTGGACTCGCCGAGGACCATCGGGGCCAGGCCGCCTGTGGCGATGACCGTGACGTCGGAGGGGTCGCCGGACGGGCCGACCAGCTCGCGCTTCATGCGCTGGACGACGCCGTCGACCTGGCCCGCGAAGCCGTACACGATGCCCGACTGCATCGCCGCCACCGTGTTCTTGCCGATCACGCTGCGCGGGCGGGCCAGCTCGATCTTGCGGAGCTGGGCGCCGCTGACGCCGAGCGCCTCGACGGAGATCTCGATGCCGGGGGCGATCACACCGCCGGTGTACTCGCCGCGCGCGCTGACCGCGTCGTACGTCGTCGCCGTGCCGAAGTCGACGACGATCGCCGGGCCCCCGTACAGCTCGACCGCCGCGACCGCGTTGATGATGCGGTCGGCGCCGACCTCCTTGGGGTTGTCCGTGAGGATCGGGACGCCCGTCTTGATGCCCGGCTCGACCAGGACGGCCGGCACGTCGCCGTAGTACCGGCGCGTCACCTCGCGCAGCTCGTGCAGGACGGAGGGGACCGTCGAGCAGATGGCGATGCCCTCGATGCCGTCGCCGAGCTCGTCGCCGAGCAGCGGGTGCATGCCCATCAGGCCCTGCATGAGCACGGCCAGCTCGTCGGCCGTGCGGCGCGCGTCCGTGGAGATGCGCCAGTGCTCGACGATGTCCTCGCCGTCGAAGAGACCGAGGACGGTGTGGGTGTTGCCGACGTCGATCGTGAGCAGCATCAGCCCTGCTCCGCCTCTCGCAGGTCGAGGCCGATGTCGAGGATCGGGGAGGAGTGCGTGAGGGCGCCCACCGCGAGGTAGTCGACGCCGGTCGCGGCGTACGCGGCGGCGTTGGCAAGGGTGAGGCGGCCGGAGGACTCCAGGGCCGCGCGGCCGCCGACGAGGGTGACGGCCTCCTCGGTCTCGGCCGGCGTGAAGTTGTCCAGCAGGATCAGGTCGGCGCCCGCCTCCAGGACCTCGCGGACCTGGTGGAGGTTGTCCACCTCGACCTCGATCGGTACGTCGGGGAACTGCTCGCGCACGGCCTTGAAGGCCTGTGCGACGCCGCCCGCCGCGACGACGTGGTTGTCCTTGACGAGCGCGGCGTCGGACAGCGACATGCGGTGGTTGACTCCGCCGCCGCAGCGCACGGCGTACTTCTCCAGGGCGCGCAGGCCGGGGGTGGTCTTGCGGGTGTCGCGGACCTTCGCCTTGTACCCCTCCAGCGCGTCCGCCCAGGCGCGGGTGGCGGTGGCGATGCCGGAGAGGCGGCACATGATGTTGAGCGCGGAGCGCTCGCCGGTGAGCAGGTCGCGGGTGCGGGTGGTGACGGACAGCAGCTTCTGCCCGGCCTCGACGCGGTCGCCGTCCTCGACGTGCCGCTCGACCGCGAACTCCTGGGTGCAGACCACGGACATGATCGCCTCGGCGATGTGGATGCCCGCGACCACGCCCGCCTCGCGGGCGGTGAAGTCGGCGGTGGCGACCGCGTCCTCCGGGACCGTCGCGACCGTGGTGACGTCCACACCGCCGTCGAGGTCCTCCTCGATCGCGCGGTACGCCACGTCCTCGACGAGTACGGGGTCGAGGCCGGCGTTCACCAGCAGCGCGGCGAGCGCGGGGTCGAGCCCGCACTCGTAGATCTCGTCGTCGCCGCCGCAGCCGCAGGCGTCGCCGCAGCCACCGGACGGGGCCGGCGCACCGATGTTGATCAGGGGGACGTCCACGGGCTGCGGGCGTTCTTCGGGCGTGCTCACGGTTACGGCTCCTGGGGTGCTTCGGCGACGGTCGGAGGGAAGTCTTGGGTGTCGGTGGGGCGGACGTCCAGGGTCCGGTCGGGCCCGAGCCGTACGACGAGGTGGTGGCGGAACGCCGTGTCGTCGCGGTCCGGGTGGTCCTCGCGCCAGTGGCAGCCGCGGGTCTCCTCGCGGCGGCGGGCGGCGGCGACGAGGACGCGGGCGACGCACAGGAGGTTCGTGGTCTCCCAGGACTCGACGCCGGGCTCGGCGGCCTTGCGGCCGCCGCGCGCGGCCTCGCCGTGGATCGCGTCCAGCCGCTCGGCCGCCTCGGCGAGACCGGCGGCGTCGCGCAGCACCCCCGCGTACGCCGTCATGACGTGCTGGAGGGTGGCGCGGCAGGTGGGGTCGAGCAGCGGCAGGAGGGTGGGGGCGGGGTGCGGGACCGGCGTGCGCGGCTCGCCCGCGGGGCTCGCGGCGCGGTCCTTCGCGACGGCGTCGGCGATGCGCTCGGCGAAGACCAGGCCCTCCAGGAGGGAGTTCGACGCGAGGCGGTTGGCGCCGTGGACGCCGGTGCAGGCGACCTCGCCGCACGCGTACAGGCCGGGCACGGTGGTGCGGCCGTGCAGGTCGGTGCGGACGCCGCCGGAGGCGTAGTGCGCCGCCGGGGCGACCGGGATCGGCTCGGTGACCGGGTCGATGCCGTGGGCGCGGCAGGCGGCGAGGATCGTCGGGAAGCGGGAGGCCCACATCTCGGCGCCGAAGTGGCGGGCGTCGAGGTACATGTGGTGGGTGCCCTGCTCGCGCATGCGGCGCATGATGCCCTTGGCGACGATGTCGCGGGGCGCGAGCTCGGCCAGCTCGTGCTGCCCGACCATGAAGCGGACGCCGTCGGCGTCGACCAGGTGCGCGCCCTCGCCGCGTACCGCCTCGGAGACGAGGGGCTGCTGGCCCTCCGCGTCCGGGCCGAGGAAGAGGACGGTCGGGTGGAACTGGACGAACTCCAGGTCGCTGACCTCCGCCCCGGCGCGCAGCGCGAGGGCGACGCCGTCGCCGGTGGAGACGGCCGGGTTGGTGGTGGCGGAGAAGACCTGGCCCATGCCGCCGGTGGCGAGGACGACGGCCGGGGCGTGGACGGCTCCGACGCCGTCGTGCTGGCCCTCGCCCATGACGTGGAGCGTGACCCCCGCCGTACGGCCTTCGGCGTCGGTGAGGAGGTCGAGGACGAGCGCGTTCTCTATGGTGCGGACGGCGCGGTCGCGGACCGCGTCGACCAGCGCGCGGGAGATCTCGGCGCCCGTCGCGTCGCCGCCCGCGTGCGCGATGCGGCGGCGGTGGTGGCCGCCCTCGCGGGTGAGCTCGATGGTCCCGGCCTCGTCGGTGTCGAAGCGCGCGCCGGTGGCGATCAGGCGGCGTACGGCGTCGGGGCCCTCGGTGACCAGGGTGCGGACCGCCTCCTCGTCGCACAGGCCCGCGCCCGCGACGAGCGTGTCGTCGAGGTGCTGCTCGGGGGTGTCGCCCTCGCCGAGGGCCGCGGCGATGCCGCCCTGGGCCCAGCGCGTGGAGCCGGCGTCGAGGCGGGCCTTGGTGACGACGACCGTACGCAGCCCGGCGGCCGTGCAGCGCAGGGCGGCGGTCAGGCCCGCGACGCCGGAGCCGACCACGACGACGTCGGCGTCGATGGCCCAGCCGGGGGCGGGGGCCTGGAGGCGTATGCCGGTCATGCGGGGGCTCCGAAGGTGAGGGGAAGGTTGTCGATGAGCCGGGTCGTGCCGACCTTGGCGGCCACGGCCAGGATCGCCTCGCCGGTGTGATCGTCGGGTACGTCGGTGAAGTCGGCCGGGTCGACCAGGGCGAGGTAGTCGAGGACGAGGGGCGGGGTGCGCTTGGCCGCCTCGTCGAGTACCGCGCGGGCCGCCGCCCGAACCGCGTCCGCGCCGCCCGGGCCCGCCGCCGCCAGCGCCGCCACCGCGTGGGCGTCGGCCGCGGCGCGCGACTCGCCCAGCTTGGACAGGGCCTCGGCGCGGCTCTCGGAGGCGGGCAGGGTCGCGGCGCGGGCGCGCAGCGCGGTCTGCGCCGCCAGCCGGTCGCGGGCGGCGAAGAGCGCGGCGGACAGCGCGAGGGCGGTACGGCGCTCGGGGGGCGACAGGTAGCGGTTGCGGCTGGAGAGGGCCAGGCCGTCGGGCTCGCGGACCGTCTCCACGCCGACGATCTCCACGGGGAAGTTCAGGTCGCGGACCATGCGGCGGATGAGGGCGAGCTGCTGGGCGTCCTTCTGGCCGAAGAACGCCACGTCGGGGCGGGTGAGGTGGAGCAGCTTGGCGACGACGGTGAGCATGCCGTCGAAGTGGCCGGGGCGGGAGGCGCCCTCCAGCCGCTCGCCCATGGGGCCCGCGGTGATCCGGATCTCGGGCCGCCCGTCGGGGTACATCTCCTCGACGGAGGGGGCGAACACGGCGTCGGCGCCCGCCTGCTCGGCGGTCCCGAGGTCGGCGTCCAGGGTGCGGGGGTAGCGGTCGAGGTCCTCGCCCGCGCCGAACTGGAGCGGGTTCACGAAGACGGTGACCAGGACGTACCCCTCCTTGCCGACGCGCTCGCGGGCGGCGCGGACCAGGGTGGCGTGGCCCTCGTGGAGGGCGCCCATGGTCATGACGACGGCGGTGCGGCCCCGGGGCGCGAAGTGCTCGAGGACGTACTCGAGGTCGTCGCGGGTCGGGATCAGTTCGAAGTCGGGGCTCATCGGCCGCTGTCTCCTTCCGCGCCCTCGGCGCCTTCCGGGCCCTCCTGGCCGCCCTGGCCCGCGGCACCGTCCGCGAGGACGCCCAGCAGGTCCTCGGCGAGCTCGGGCTTGAGCAGGCCATGGGCGAGTGCCCGGTCCGCAGTCGTACGGGCCATGGCGAGGTATCCGGCGACGGCCGCCGGGGCGTGCTCGCGCAACTCGGCGACGTGCGCCGCGACCGTGCCGGCGTCGCCGCGGGCGACCGGGCCGGTCAGGGCGGCGTCCCCGGAGCGCAGGGCGTTGTCCAGGGCGGCGCCGAGGAGCGGGCCGAGCATGCGGTCGGGCGCGCCGACCCCCGCCGTGCGGAGCAGCTCCATGGACTGGGCCACGAGCGTGACGAGGTAGTTCGCGCCGAGGGCGAGGGCCGCGTGGTAGAGGGGCCGGGCCGCTTCCTCGATCCACTCGGGCTCGCCGCCCATCTCGATGACGAGCGCCTCGGCGGCGAGCCGCAGCTCCTCGGGGGCGGTGACGCCGAAGGAGCAGCCGGCCAGCCGCTGGACGTCGACGGCCGTGCCGGTGAAGGTCATGACGGGGTGCAGGGCGAGCGGCAGCGCTCCGGCGCGCCGGGCCGGGTCGAGCACGGCGGTGCCGTACCGCCCGGACGTGTGCACCAGGAGCTGCCCGGGGCGGACGGCTCCGGTCTCGGCCAGCCCCTGGACCAGGCCGGGCAGGACGTCGTCGGGGACGGTCAGCAGCACCAGGTCGGCCCGCTGAAGGACCTGCGCGGGCGGGACGAGCGGCACGTCGGGCAGCAGCTCGGCGGCGCGCCGCACGGACGCGTCGGAGACGCCCGAGACGGCCACCGGGCGGTGTCCGGCGAGCCGCAGGGAGGCGGCGAGGGCGGGACCCACCCGGCCGGCGCCTACGACGCCGACGGTGAGCCGGGCGGGGCGGGGTTGCGAAGCGTTCACGCGGGCGACGGCCTTCCGTTCCAGTCCGCGGGGGGTACCGGACGATTTCTGGTCATGCTACGCCAGCGTTTCGTTCCGCTTGCCGACTGTCCACAGGCCGTGACCGGCAGTGTGATGATCGGACCATGACGGATCAAGGTGTCAGCGATCACGGTGACGAGAAGGCGCGGCGGATCGCCGCGTGGCGGGCCTCCGAGAAGGTCCTGTGGCGGTACGCCTCAGAGACGACCCTCGGGGAGCGGCTGACCGCGCTCGCGCGCGACGCGGGCTCCGTCCACGACCTGTCCGCGTCGGCGGACGTGTACGGGGACGGGGTCGTCGAGACCCTGGAACGGCGGGTGGCGGCGCTGCTGGGCTTCCCGGCCGCGGCGTTCTTCCCCACCGGGACCATGGCGCAGCAGGCGGCGCTGCGGTGCTGGGCGGAGCGCACCGGCAACCCGGTTGTCGCCCTCCACCCGCAGGCGCACCCCGAGGTGCACGAGCGCCGCGCCCTGTCGGTGCTCACCGGGCTGCGGACCGTCCACCCGACGCGCGCGCCCCGGATACCCACCGCCGAGGAGGTGCGGGACCTCGACGAGCCCTTCGGCACGCTGATGCTGGAGCTGCCGCTGCGCGAAGCCGGCTTCGTCCTGCCTGCCTGGGAGGAGCTGGTGGCGGTGGTGGAGGCGGCCCGGGAACGGGATGCGGTGGTGCACTTCGACGGCGCGCGGCTGTGGGAGTGCGCCCCCTGGTTCGGGCGGGAGCTCTCCGAGATAGCCGGCCTCGCCGACAGCGTGTACGTCTCCTTCTACAAGTCGCTCGGCGGGCTGTCCGGCGCCGTGCTGGCCGGTCCGGAGCCGCTGGTCGAGGAGGCGCGGGCCTGGCGCCACCGGTACGGGGGCCAGCTGTTCCAGCAGTTCCCGGCGGCGCTGTCGGCGCTGCTGGGCCTGGAGCGGGAGCTGCCGCGGCTGCCGTCGTACGTGGCGCACGCGCGCGTGGTGGCCGAGGCGCTGCGGGAGGGCCTCACGGGCACGGCGCCGTGGTTCCGGGTCCACCCGGAGACCCCGCACACGCACCAGTTCCAGGTGTGGCTGCCGTACGAGCCCGAGGCCCTCACGGAGGCGTCCGTCCGCCAGGCCGAGGACACGGGCGTCACCCTCTTCCGCGCCTGGGCCGCCCCGGACCCGGCCGGCCCGCCGGGCGTCGCGTTCACCGAGGTCACGGTCGCGGGACCGGGGCTGGAGTGGTCGCGCCAGGACGTGGTGGACGCGGCGCGGGACTTCATGGCCCGGGTGTCCGGGCACCACGCGACAGGCGCACCGGCACGCCCCTGAGCACCTTGACGAAGCGGCGGTGGTCGCGGGCCGCGCGCAGGGCGCGCCAGTCGTGGGCGCCCGGCGGTGGCGGGGGCGGGGTGCCGAGCTGGGCCGAGCGGTAGGTGTCCAGGAGGTGCTGGTGCAGGGAGTTCATGCGCTCCAGGGTCCGCGCTCCGCCCCGCCGGCGCGTATCGATTGACGAGGGGCGTCAACTGGCGCGAGGCGGGGCGCGGCAGCCCTCACCATGGGGTCGTGAGCGTGAGCATCGACATCACGGGCCTGCCGCCCGAGCGCATCGTCTTCGACATCTCGCCCCTCGCCGAGCTGGGCGTGGCCCTGCACGCCCTGTCCGAGCCCGGGCACCACCCCGGGCTGCACGGCTGGGCGACCGCCACCGCCGCCGCGCTCAAGCCGGACCTCGCGGACCGGCTGCACGAGGCGAACTTCCTGTGGACGACGACGTTCTCGGACGTCCACCTGCCGTTCTCCGGAGTGCGGGGCGGCGACGGCCGCACCGGCGCCACGCTCGCCGACGAGCTCGACCTCCTCGACGCGCTGGACGAGGACCGCTTCCTGACCGCCGCCCTGGAGTTCACCTGCTCCGCGCACTACGCGGCCGGCGGCCCCGTCCGCCCCGACCGCGCCCTCGAACTCGCCGCCAGCCGCGGCCCCCGGCAGCTGGAGTTCACCCGCCGCCTGCTCGCCGACCCCGCGGGCGTACGCGCCTGGCTGCGCCGCCTCTTCGAGGACTGCGACCAGGCCTTCTTCGCCGACACCTGGCGCCGCGTCCAGCCCGGCCTCGCCGCCGACGCCCGCCACAAGACGGAGCTGCTGCGCCGCAAGGGCCTGCCGGAGGTGCTGCACGCCGTGTCGCCCGCCGTGAGCCTCGACGAGACCGGAGGCGGGCGGCGCATCGTGGTCGACAAGCTCACCGACGGCCGGACCACCGCCGCCGGCACCGGAGTCACCTTCGTACCGTCCAGCTTCGGCTGGCCCCACCTGTGGGTGCTGCACGCCCCGGGCTGGCGCCCCGTCGTCCACTACCCCGTCGGCGCGCCGGACCTGGCCGGCCCGGCCTCCGTCGAGCTGCTCCACCTCCGCATGGAGGCGCTGGCCCACCCCATGCGCATGCGCATGTGCCGCGCGCTGGCCCGCGCCGCGTACACCAACAGCGAACTGGCCGATCTGTACGGCATCACCCCGCCGGAGGTCTCGCGCCACCTCGCCGTCCTGAAGAAGGCCCAGCTCGTCACCGTGCGCCGCCGCGGCCGCTACGTCCTGCACCAACTGGACGTGGCCGCCGTCGCCCGCATCGGCAGCGACTTCCTGGAGACGGTGCTGCGCTGAGGCTGCGGGGGGCGCGAAAGCCGGTGGGCTTCGGAGCCCGCAGCCGTCAGTCGAAGCGGATGTGGGACAGGCCCACGCCGATCCGCCGCAGCCGGTGCCGCAGCGGCCCGTCCGTGTTCGGCACCGGCCGCAGCCCGGCCGCGGCGGCGACCCGGTCCGCGACCTGCGGCACGGTCAGCCGGTCCGTACGGACGTGCAGGGCGAACTCCGGCCCGGCCAGCCGCTCCAGGCACTCGTCCAGCCTGCGCACCGCGAAGCTCTCCCGCTTCGGCCCGCGGCCCAGGCCCCGCTCGCTCAGCCGGCGCAGGACCGTCCCGCGCTCGGCGAGCAGCGCGAAGTGGTGCACGTCGTGCCCCGCCTCGCGCAACCGCCCGACGACCTCCGCGAAGTACCCCGGGTGGGTCAGCGTCATCGGGGCGATGACGGGCCCGCCCCCGTACCGCCGCAGCACCAGGTCGAGCACCTCGTACACGCCCTGCCGCCACGCCGCCAGGTCCTGGAAGTCACCCCGAAGCGGCTTCGGGATCATCCGGTGCAGCCCGAACCCGACGTGCTCCGGGTCGCAGACGACCGCGCCCGGCAGTCGGCGCCGCAGCTCGTACGCCGTCTGGGTCTTGCCGCCCCCGAACGGCCCGTTGAGCCAGAGCCGCGTCCCCCTGGTCTCCCCCGACCCGCTCACTGAGCGAACGTCCCGCCGCCCCCGGCCCGTACCAGGCCCGTCTCGTACGCGAGAACCACCACCTGCACCCGGTCGCGCAGGCCGAGCTTGGTGAGGATGCGGCCGACATGGGTCTTGACGGTGGCCTCCGAGAGCACCAGCCGCCCCGCGATCTCGCCGTTCGACAGGCCCTGCGCGACGAGCAGCATCACCTCGCGCTCGCGTTCCGTGAGCCTCTCCAGGGTCTTGTCCCGCGGGTCCTTGGCGGCGGACGGCAGCATCGGGGAGAAACGGTCCAGCAGCCGCCGTGTCGTCGACGGCGCGACTACCGCGTCCCCGCTGTGCACGGACCGGATGGCGCTGAGCAGCTCGCCGGGCGGCACGTCCTTGAGCATGAAGCCGCTCGCGCCCGCCTTCAGCCCGGAGAAGGCGTACTCGTCCAGGTCGAAGGTGGTCAGGATCAGCACGCGCGGCGCGCCCGGCTCGGCGCAGATGCGGCGCGTGGCCTCCACCCCGTCCAGGCGGGGCATCCGTACGTCCATGAGGACGACGTCCACGGCCGTGGACCGCAGGACGTCGATCGCCTCGGCCCCGTCGCCCGCCTCCGCGACGACCTCCATGTCCGGCTGGGCGGCGAGCACCATGCGGAAGCCGGTGCGCAGCAGCACCTGGTCGTCGACGAGCATCACGCGGATGGACATGCGGTTCCTCACGAAGGTCAGTGGGCGGGCTTGAGGGGGAGCAGGGCGCTGATCCGGAATCCTCCGCCGGGCCGCGGCCCGGCGTCCAGGGTGCCGCCGACCATCCCGACGCGCTCCCGCATGCCGATCAGGCCGTGGCCCCCGCCGTCGGCGCCGCCGTCCTGGTACAGCTCGTGCGCTGCGCCCCGGCCGTCGTCCTCGACCAGCAGGCCGAGTCCGTCGTCGAAGTACACCAGCCGCACGCTCGCCCCGACGTCCGGGCCGCCGTGCTTGCGGGTGTTGGTCAGGGCCTCCTGGACGATGCGGTACGCCGTGAGCTCGACGCCGCTCGGCAGCGGGCGCGGGGTGCCCTCGATGCGGAAGTCGACGGTCAGGCCGGCGTTGCGGACCTGTTCCACCAGGTCCCCGATCTGCTGGACGTCCGGCTGCGGCACGTAGTCCTCGGAGTCCTGCGGCTCTCCGGTGCGCAGGATGCCGAGCAGGCGGCGCATCTCCGCGAGCGCCTGGCGGCCGGTGGTGGAGATCGCGTCGAGGGCCTGCTTGGCCAGCTCCGGCGAGCTGTCGAGGACGTACGCGGCGCCGTCCGCCTGGACGACCATGACCGAGACGTTGTGGGCGACGACGTCGTGCAGCTCCCGGGCGATCCGGGCGCGCTCGGCCGCGACGGCGACCTTCGCCTGGGCCTCGCGCTCCTTCTCCAGCCGGGTGGCGCGCTCCTCCAGCTGCTCGAAGTACGCGCGGCGGGTGCGCATCGAGTCGCCGAGCACCCACGCCAGCACGAACGGCACGCTCAGCACGACGGTGAAGAACACCTGCCCGGCGGTCGAGACGTTCTCGACGGGCCAGCGCAGCTGCGCCAGCGGGGCCGCGCTCACCCCGCCGACGAGCGCGAGGCGGGATGCCCAGCGCGGCCCGTCGCTCTGCGCGGCGACGGTGTAGATGACGACGAGCATCGCGAAGTCGGCCGGGTTCGTCGCGATGTCCAGGGCGAGCTGGGCCACGCCGATGCCGGCGACGAGCAGCAGCATCTTCTCGGGCGCCCGGCGGCGCAGCGCGACGCTGAGGCAGAGCAGCAGGACGATCCCGGCGGCCACCAGGGCGGGCTCGGCGCCGACGGGGACCTGGGCCACCCACAGCATCGAGAACCCCAGGAGCATCACAGCCCAGAAACTGTCGACGCCCGTGGGGTGTCTGCGGATGAAGTCATAAAGGCGCTGCACGTAACCCAGCGTAGGGAAACGGAATAGGTGCAGGGGTCAACCGGAGGTCCCATCCATGGCGCGGGGCCCTACTCCGCAGGGTGGAGAGGTCGGTGGAGACTGGTGCCCGTGAATGACGAGACGTGTCAGTCCGGCCCGTGGCGCGGCTGGCGGGCGGCCACGGAGGCCGCTCTGTACGGGCCTGACGGCTTCTACCTGCGCCCCGAGGGGCCCGCGGGGCACTTCCGTACGTCGGTGCACGCCTCGCCGCTGTTCGCCGGGGCGGTCGCCCGGCTGCTGGCGCAGGTCGCGGAGGAGCTCGGCACGGACGAGGTCGCACTGGTGGACGTGGGTGCGGGGCGTGGCGAGCTGCTGACGGGCGTGCTGGCGGCGGTGCCCGCCGGTCTGCGGGTACGGGCGTACGCCGTCGAGCGCGCGGCCCGGCCGGAAGGGCTGGACCCGCGGATCTCGTGGGGGGCGTCGGTTCCCTCCGGGGCGCGGGGGCTGCTGTTCGCCAACGAGTGGCTCGACAACGTCCCGGTGGACGTGGCCGAAGCGGACGAGTCGGGCGCCCCCCGGTACGTGGAGGTGGCGCCGGACGGCACGGAGCGGCTGGGTCCGCCGGTCGCCGGGGCCGACGCGGAGTGGCTGGCCCGCTGGTGGCCGCTGCGGGAGCCGGGCGAGCGCGCCGAAATCGGCCGCCCGCGCGACGAAGCCTGGGCGCGCGCGGCGGGCTGCCTCGCGGCGGGCCTGGCGGTGGCGGTCGACTACGCCCACGTGCGCGAGGCCCGGCCGCCCTTCGGCACGCTGACCGGCTTCCGGGCGGGGCGCGAGGTGGAGCCGGTGCCGGACGGCTCGTGCGACATCACGTCCCACGTGGCGCTGGACGCGTGCGCGGCGGCGGTGGCCACCGGCCCCGGCCCCGGCTCCAGCCCTGGCCCCGGCTCCGTCGAGCTCGTCTCGCAGCGTGAGGCGCTGCGGCGGCTCGGGGTCGGCGGGGAGCGGCCCGCCCTCGACCTGGCACGGAGCGACCCCGCCGGATACGTACGGGCGCTCGCCGCCGCCGGGGAGGCCGCCGAGCTCACGGCGCGGGGCGGGCTCGGGGACTTCACCTGGCTGCTCCAGCGCGTGCCCGGCGAGGGATACTGTCCGGCATGACGGAGACCACGGTCGGCATCGGCGGTGCCGCGGAAAGCACCGACATGGTGCTGAACATCGGGCCCCAGCACCCCTCCACGCACGGCGTGCTGCGCCTGCGGCTCGTGCTGGACGGCGAGCTGATCCGGCATGCCGAGCCGGTCGTCGGCTATATGCACCGCGGCGCGGAGAAGCTCTTCGAGGCGCGTGACTACCGTCAGATCATCATGCTGGCCAACCGCCACGACTGGCTCTCGGCCTTCTCCAACGAGCTCGGTGTCGTCATGGCCGTCGAGCGGATGCTCGGCATGGAGGTCCCGGAGCGCGCCGTGTGGACGCGCACCCTGCTCGCGGAGCTGAACCGGGTGCTCAACCACCTGATGTTCCTCGGCTCGTACCCCCTCGAACTGGGCGGTATCACCCCGATCTTCCACGCCTTCCGCGAGCGCGAGGACCTCCAGCACGTGATGGAGGAGGTCTCCGGAGGCCGCATCCACTACATGTTCAACCGGGTCGGCGGCCTCAAGGAGGACCTGCCCGCCGGCTGGCTCGGCCGGGCCCGGCAGGCGGTGGCGGCGATCCGCTCCCGCATGGACGTGTACGACCGCCTGGTCCTCGGCAACGAGATCTTCCGCGGCCGCACGCGCGGCGTCGGCGTCATGGCGCCCGAGATCGTGCACGCGTACGGCGTCAGCGGCCCGCTCGCCCGCGCGTCCGGCGTCGACTTCGACCTGCGGCGCGACGAGCCGTACCTCGCGTACGGCGAGCTCCAGGACACCCTGAAGGTCGTCACCCGCGAGGAGGGCGACTGCCTGGCCCGCTTCGAGTGCCTGCTGGAGCAGACGCACAACTCGCTGGACCTCGCCGACGCCTGCCTCGACCGGCTCGCGGACCTGCCGCCGGGGCCGATCAACCAGCGGCTGCCGAAGGTCCTGAAGGCGCCGGAGGGCCACACGTACGCCTGGACCGAGAACCCTCTCGGGCTCAACGGCTACTACCTGGTGTCCAAGGGCGACAAGACCCCGTACCGGCTGAAGCTGCGCTCGGCGTCGTACAACAACATCCAGGCGCTGGTGGAGCTGCTGCCCGGCACGCTCGTGGCGGACATGGTGGCGATCCTGGGGTCGTTCTTCTTCGTCGTCGGCGACATCGACAAGTAACGGCTCAGCGGGGCGGCGGCCCGGCGGTCAGGACACGGCGTCGCGCCGCAGCTCCACCACGTCGAGCTGCTCGGTCTCGTCGTGCGCCGTCAGGTCGATGACCTTGCCGACCGCGCGCTCCTCCCGGCGCCGTACGGCGAGGGCCTCCTCGCCGACGACGTCCGCCAGGTCCTCGTGCTGGACCGCTTCGATGGCGGCCGGGGCCTTCTTCTTCGCCTGCGTGCCGAAGAAGTCGAAGCCGCCCTGGAGGCGCGGCGCCGGACGCGACCGCGTCGCCTGCGGCGCGATCGCGGCCGCGGCCGGGACCGGGCGCATCGAGGACGCGGCACCGGGGGCTTCCTGCTCCTCGGCGGCCTCGGGGGACTCTGCGGCCTCGGGAGACCCGGCGGCCTCCTGCACCGCGGCGTTCCGCGTGAGGTTCTCCAGGGCCCTGGCGGCCTGGAGGTACGCGGCCGGGGTCGGCGTCGGGGCCGCGGCGGGCAGCTCCCGGGCGGCCGGGGCCGCGGCCTCCAGGGCGAGCTGCCGGCGGCCCTCCAGCGCGCTGGCCCGCTCGGTCTCGGCGGTGGCGTACCGGCGCAGCAGCCCGGCGTGCTCGTTGCGCAGTCCCGCCAGCTCGACGCGCTTGGCCCGCAGCTTCGCCTCCAGCCGGGCGCGCAGCTCGCGCGACTCCTCCAGGTCCGCCTCCAGCTCCGCTATCCGCTCCTCGGTGCGCCACTGGTCGCCCGCGCGGGCCCGGGTCAGCTCGGCGACGCGGCGGCCGGCCGCCCGGTCCCAACTGCGCATCAGGACCGCGCCGGTGACGGCCCCCACGGCGGCGGCCGCCACCAGCAGGCGCAGGACCAGCGGGTCGGCGAAGAGCCAGGCGCCTCCGGCACAGAGAACCGACGCTCCGGCGACCGCCGACGGCGGCAGCAGCCGGTGCAGGGGTGGGGAATGGCGGTGGCGTCCACGTGGCATGGCCTGAAATTTACCGTGCGTAGACTCCGTTTGGGGTACGGGCCCCGCAATGTTTTGCCACTGATCGCCTTCCGGTTGGCTACTTCCCGATGAGCCCCTTCTCCTCCAGGTAAGCCCGGGCCGCGTCCGCCGGCTTTGCCCGCTCGGCATCCACCTTCCGGTTCAACTCCACGAGATCCTCGGTCGTCAGCACCTTCGTGATCTTGCCGAGCGCGGCGGCTATCTCCGGCGAACCGGCGTCCTTCGCATTGACGACCGGCAGCACATTGTCGGCGTTCTGCAGCTTCTTGTCGTCTTCCAGCAGCACCAGCCCGAACTGCTCCAGGGTGGCGTCCGTCGTGGTCGTCAGCACCAGCTGGTCGGTGCCGTCCTTGACCGCCTGCTTGGCCTGCGGCGTACCGACGCCCTTGGGGTCGATGCCCGTCACGTCGATGCCGTACGTCTTCTTCAGACCCGGTGCGCAGAACGGCCGGATCTCGCACTCGTCGCCCGCCGCGATCTTCACCTTCAGCTTCGAGGCGCCGAGGTCGGAAAGGGTCCTGAGCTTGTTCTTCTCGGCGAATTCCTTGGACACGGCGAAGGCGTTCTGATCCACCGCGCCGCCGGCCGGGAGCACCTTCAGTCCGCGCGGAGAGGCGAGCTTCTCCAGCGCCGCGACGGTGGCGGTGACATCGCTGGAGGCGACCGGCTTCTCCTCCGACGCCTTCGGTCCGTTCACCTTGGCGTTGAGGAATTCCGCAAGCGTAGCCGCATATTCCGGTACGACGTCGATCTCGCCCTTCTCCAGGGAGGGTTCGTACAGCTCCCGGTTCTCCACGGTCTTGATGGAGGTGGTGTATCCGGCGTCCTTCAGCACCTGCGCGTACAACTCCGCCAGCACACTGGACTCGGTGAAACCGGCCGAGCCGACGACGAGCGTGCCCTTGTCGCCGCCGCCGCGGGCCGAGGCCGCGTCCGCGCCGCCCTTCTTCTCCAGGCTGTCGCCCCCGCACGCGGCCAGCCCGCCGGTCAGCGCCGCCACGGCCAGTACCGCACCCGCCAGGCGCGAGGTCCTACTCATCACGTTCTCCGTCCGGATAGGGATACGTCGCTCCGCCGCACCGGGTTGCACACCCGTCCGGCGAGCACCAGCAGGCCCTCGACCGCCAGGGCGAGCGCCCCGACGATCAGCGCCCCCGCGACCACTTGCGCGGTGTCGTACGTGTTGAATCCCGCGGTGATGATCCGGCCGAGGCCGCCCTGGCCGGCCATCGCCGCGAGCGTCGCGGTGGCGATCACCTGCACGGTCGCCGACCGCACACCGGTCATCACCATCGGGAAGGCGAGCGGCAGTTCCACCTTCCGGAAGAGCTGCCCCCCGGACATCCCCATGCCGCGCGCCGCCTCGACCACCGCCCGGTCGACCTCGCGCATCCCGAGGTACGCGTTGGTGAGCAGCGGCGGCACCGCGAAGAGCACCAGGGCGAGGATCACCGGCAGGTCGCCGTGGCGCCCCAGCGGAGTGAGCGTCAGCAGCACCAGCACCGCCAGCGTGGGCACCGCCCGCCCCACGTTGGAGAGGTTGACGGCGAGGGCCCCGCCCTTGCCGACGTGCCCGAGCCAGAGCGCCAGGGGCAGGGCGATGAGGCACGACATCAGCAGGGACACCCCGCTGACGTACAGGTGCTCGCCGAGCCGGTGCCACACCCCGCTCTCGCCCTGCCAGTTGGCCCCGGTCGTCAACCACGTCCAGGAGTCGGCCACCGCGCCCATGCCTCAGCCCGCCTTCCCCGCACGCGTCCACGGAGTCAGCAGCCGCTGCGCGCCGAGCAGCAGCAGGTCCGCCGCGACCGCCAGCAGCACGCACAGCACCGACGCCGTGAGCACCTGCGCCTTGAAGTAGCTCTTCAGGCCGCCCGTGATGAGCGTGCCGAGCCCGCCGTAGTCGACGAGGGCTCCGACCGTCGTCAGCGCGATCGTGGACACCATCGCCATCCGCACGCCCGCCATCACGGCCGGGAGGGCGAGCGGCAGTTCGACCTCCCACAGCAGGCGCCCGCGCCCGTACCCCATGCCGCGCGCCGCCTCACGGGTCTCGTCGGGTACGGCCGCGAGGCCCGCCAGGATGTTCCGTACGAGAATCGTCAGCGAGTAGAGGACCAGGCCCGTCACGACCAGGGCCGCCGAGAGCCCGAAGAGCGGCAGCAGCAGCGAGAACATCGCCAGCGACGGAATCGTGTAGAGCACGGTCGTCAGCCCGAGCACCGGTCCCGCCCACCGCGGCCGGGCGCGCACCAGCAGCGCCAGCGGTAACGCCACCGCCAGGCCGATCAGCACCGACACGACGGTGATCCAGACGTGCTGGACCGTCGCGTCGGTCAGCTCCTGGGCGCGGGAGCGGACGTACTCCGCGCAGATCCAGTCGTTGGCCACCAGACAGCTCGTCGCCGTGCTCACCCGCTCACCCCCGTTCGCCAGTTCGACCCGCCACCGACCCTAACCCCCGCCACTGACAATCACCCCGCGCCGCCACACCACGGCAACATGGCCTTCACACCGCACCGGCCACAATGGGGGAACCATGATCCGATTCGAGCATGTGACGAAGCGGTACCCGGACGGCACGACCGCCGTCGACGACCTGTCGTTCGAGGTGGCCGAGGGCGAACTCGTCACGCTCGTCGGTCCGTCCGGCTGCGGCAAGACCACCACGATGAAGATGGTCAACCGGCTCATCGAGCCGACCGAGGGCCGCATCCTCGTCGACGGACAGGACATCTCGGCCGTCGACCCCGTCCGGCTGCGCCGCCGGATGGGCTACGTCATCCAGCAGGTCGGCCTCTTCCCGCACAAGACGGTGCTGGAGAACACCGCGACCGTGCCCCACCTCCTCGGCACCCGGCGCGACCGGGCGCGCGCCCGCGCCGCCGAGCTGCTCGACCTCGTCGGCCTCGACCCGGCCACGTACGGCGACCGCTATCCCGACCAGCTCTCCGGCGGCCAGCGCCAGCGCGTCGGCGTGGCCCGCGCCCTGGCCGCCGACCCCCCGGTGCTGCTGATGGACGAGCCGTTCGGGGCGGTCGACCCGGTGGTGCGGGAGCGGCTGCAGAGCGAGTTCCTCAAGCTCCAGTCGAAGATGCGCAAGACGGTCCTGTTCGTCACGCACGACATCGAGGAGGCCGTCCGGCTCGGCGACCGCATCGCCGTCTACGGGCACGGCAGGATCGAGCAGTTGGACACCCCGGCCACCGTGCTCGGCGCCCCCGCCACCCCGTACGTCGCCGACTTCGTCGGCGCGGACCGGGGCCTCAAGCGGCTGTCCGTCACCCCGATCGAGCCGGGCGACCTCGAACAGCCGCCGGTGGTCCACCTCGACGATCCGCTCCCCCGCGCGCTCGACTCGCGCTGGGCCGTCGTCCTGGACCGCGAGGACAACCTGCACGGCTGGATCTCCGCCGACGTCGCCGCGCGCGGCGAGGGGTCCGTACGCGACCACGCGCGCCGCATGGAGGCGTGGCTGCCCGTCGGCGCCTCGCTCAAGCAGGCGTTCGCCACGATGCTCCAGCACGACGCGGGCTGGATCGCGGTCATCGACCGCGAGGAGCGGGGCCGCTTCCTCGGGGTGCTGACCCCGGCGCGGCTGCACGAGGCGCTGCGCCGCTCGACCGCCGCGGACGCGCGGGACGTCCCCCGTACGGACGTCGACGTCGAGACGGTCAGTTAGCGCTCAGCCGGCCGCTCAGCCACACCAGGGCGGGCGGGATCTCGCGGTTCCAGGTGGTGAAGTTGTGCCCGCCGCTGTCGAGGGTGATCGACGACACGCGTGCGGGCGCCTTCACCTTGGCGATGAACTCGCGCGTGCCCTTGAGGTTCCCCTCGCCCTGCTTCGACGTGGTCACCAGGAAGGACGAGCGGCCCTGCGGCAGGTGGTCCAGGCTCCACAGCAGGTTGGCACGGTCGCGCAGCCGCCGGTCCCCCTTGAAGAGGTCGCCGGTCGTGACGTCCTCGGCGGCCTTGTAGTACGCGGAGAGGCCGGCGCCGGCCGCGTACCGCTCGGGGTGGTGGAGGGCGATCTTCAGCGCGCAGTAGCCGCCGGTCGAGTTGCCGATGAAGCCCCAGTTCCGCGGCTGCGTGCCCACGCGGTACGCCGCGGAGACCGCCGTGGGGAGGTCCTCGGCGAAGAAGGTCTCGGTCTGCGGGCCGCCGGGGATGTCGACGCACTCGGTGTCCCGGGGCGGCGCCACGGTCGGGCGCAGCATCACCAGGACCATCGGCCGCATCTTCCCGCTCTTCACCTGCTCGTACGCCGTACGCGGGTACTTCAGGCCCTTGAGGAGGTTCTCCGCGGTGCCGGGGTAGCCGGTCAGGACGACCGCGGCGGGGAAGGTCTTCCCCGCGTAGGCCGGCTGGAAGTACTCCGGCGGCAGGTACACGTACGCGGGGCTGGTGATCCCGGACTTCTTCCCGGCGATGAGGACCTTCTGGACCTGCCCGGCGGCCGCCGGCCGCCCGCCGCCCGGCACGCCCTCCGGCTTCTGCTCGGCGACGACCCGGACCGACCTGGCGGCGCCCGCCGAGTGGTCGACGACCACGCCCATCTGCTGCTCCTGGCCGAAGAGGTCGGCCCAGGACCCGTAGAAGAGGAAGTAGTTGTTGGCGGCCAGGCCGACCGACGCGAAGAGCGCCAGCTGGGTCGCGAGCAGCAGGCCGACCCTGCCGAGCACCGGGCGCAGGCCCCGGCGCGACAGGCGCGGCCACAGCCACACCGTGGCGGCGAACAGCCCCACGGCGACCACCGCGGCCAGCGCCAGAACCTTGTTGCTGGTCAGACCCATGAGTCGTTCTGATCCTCTTCGTCGAGAATTTCCCGGGGATGAATGAACCCGCCTCCCCCGGCCGCCGTCCTAGAGAGCGCACGTCTCCGGCCGATCGATTCTGCGGCCGAACGGGACACTGGAATCTCTCGCGGAGCTACGGGAAACGATGTCTGTCACGAAAGATGGGGATAAGTCGGGATCGGTTCCGAATCGGATGCGCCGTGTCCTGCGCGGGCCACGCGCCGAGAAGGTTCCCTCCCTGGTGGGCACGGCCTGCACGGCCATCGGCCTGATCGACATCGCCGCCGGGGTCTTCCCCCGCTTCCGGGCCAGCCGCATGCACGCCATCGCCGAGGTGCTCCCCGGCACCCTGGGCCCGCTGTCGGCGGCGCTGTCCCTCAGCGCCGGCGTGCTGCTCCTGCTGCTCGCGCACGGCCTCAAGCGGCACAAGCGCCGCGCCTGGCGCGCCGCGGTGATCCTGCTGCCGGTCGGCGCGGTGGCCCAGTTCGTCTACCGGCACTCCGTCATCGGCGTCCTGCTCTCGCTCGTCCTGCTGGTGCTGCTCCTGCGCCACCGCGGCGAGTTCGCGGCCCTGCCCGACCCGCGCAGCCGCTGGAAGGCGCTGGCCAACTTCGTCCTGATGGGCGCCGGTTCCATCGCGCTGGGCCTGGTCATCGTCAGCGCCCACCCCGGGAAGGTCGTCGGCAGCCCGAGCCTGAGCGACCGTCTGGAGCACGTCCTGTACGGCCTGCTCGGCGTGGAGGGCCCGGTCGGCTACCGCGGCGGCGTCGACTGGACCGTCGGCTACTCGCTCGGCGCGCTCGGCCTGCTCACCGCCATCACCACCATCTACCTGGCCTTCCGCCCCGAGCACCCGGTCGCCCGGCTCACCGAGGACGACGAGGCCCGGCTGCGCGCGCTGCTGGAGCTGCACGGCGGGCGCGACTCGCTCGGCCACTTCGCGCTCCGCCGCGACAAGGGCGTCGTCTTCTCGCCCAGTGGCAAGGCCGCCGTCTGCTACCGGGTCGTCTCCGGCGTGATGCTGGCCAGCGGCGACCCGATCGGCGACGTCGAGGCCTGGCCCGGCGCGATCGAGCGGTTCATGGACGAGGCCAAGGCCCACTCCTGGACCCCGGCCGTGATGGGCTGCTCCGAGACGGGCGGCGAGGTCTGGACCCGCGAGACCGGCCTGGACGCGCTGGAGCTCGGGGACGAGGCGGTGGTGGACGTCGCGGATTTCTCCCTCACCGGGCGCGCCATGCGCAACGTGCGCCAGATGGTCAAGCGCATCGAGCGCAACGGGTACACGACGCGGGTCCGGCGCGCCCGTGACCTGACGGAGGGTGAACTGGACCGGATACGGCGCGCCGCGGCCGACTGGCGCGGCACCGACACCGAGCGCGGCTTCTCCATGGCCCTGGGCCGGATCGGCGACCCCGCGGACGGCGAGGCGGTCATCGCCACCGCCCACAAGGAGGACGACGACTCCGCCGCCTCCCCGTACGGCGACCTGAAGGCGATCATCCACTTCGTGCCGTGGGGCACGGACGGCATGTCGCTGGAGCTGATGCGCCGCGACCGGTCCGCCGACCCGGGCATGAACGAGCTGCTGATCGTCGCCGCCCTCCAGGCCGCGCCCACGCTGGGCGTGGAGCGGGTCTCGCTGAACTTCGCGATGTTCCGCTCCGCCCTCGCGCGCGGCGAGAAGCTCGGCGCCGGCCCGGTGCTGCGGGTGTGGCGGGGGCTGCTGGTGTTCCTCTCCCGCTGGTTCCAGATCGAGTCGCTGTACAAGTTCAACGCGAAGTTCCGGCCCCGCTGGGAGCCCCGCTTCGTGGTCTACCGCAACACCCGGGACCTGCCGCGCATCGGCTTCGCCGCCATGCAGGCCGAGGGCTTCGTGAACCTGGCCCCGCCCCGCCCCTTCCGCCGCCGCGCCGGCGCCGCCGCGGCCCGCCCCTGCGGGCACCTGCCCCGGACGGCGGCGGCCCCGGAACACGAGGTCCGCGCCGCCTGAGCCGTACCCCCTAGGCTGGACGCATGAGTACGTTGCGCGCGCGTGGCACGGCCCGGGGCCTGCCGGAGTGGGACCGCTGTGCGGTCATGGGGGTCGTCAATGTGACACCCGACTCCTTCTCCGACGGCGGCCGCTGGTTCGACACCACGGCCGCCATCAAACACGGCCTGGAGCTGGTCGCCACGGGCGCCGACCTGGTGGACGTGGGCGGCGAGTCCACGCGGCCCGGCGCCACGCGCGTCGACGAGGACGAGGAGCTGCGGCGGGTCGTCCCCGTCGTACGCGGCCTGGCGGCCGAAGGGGTGACGGTCTCCGTCGACACCATGCGCGCCTCGGTGGCCCGCCGGGCGGTCGAGGCGGGCGCCGTACTCGTCAACGACGTCAGCGGCGGCCTCGCCGACCCCGAGATGGTGCCGTCCGTGGCCGCCGCCGAGGTCGCGTTCGTCGTCATGCACTGGCGCGGCTTCAGCGACAACATGAACAGCCTCGCCGTCTACGACGACGTGGTCGCCGAGGTCCTCGCCGAGCTCCGCGCCCGCCTGGCGGCCGTCGTCGAGGGCGGCGTCGACCCCGAGCGGATCATCGTCGACCCGGGCCTGGGCTTCGCCAAGCAGGCGCCGCACGACCTCGCCCTCGTCGCCCACCTGGCGGACCTGCGCGCCCTCGGCCACCCGCTGCTGGTGGCCGCCTCGCGCAAGCGGTTCCTCGGCCACATCCTGGCCGCCGACGGCGCGCCGCCGCCCCCGGCGCGCGAGCGGGACGCGGCCACCGCCGCCGTCTCGGCGATCGCGGCCCACGAGGGCGCCTGGGCCGTACGCGTCCACGACGTACGGGCGACGGCGGACGCGGTGCGGGTCGCCCGCGCCGTCGAGGGAGCCCTGTGAGCGACGCGCGCACCAACGACACGGAAGCGGTCGAACTGGCCAACACCGCCTTCTACGAGGCGATGGAGCGCGGCGACTTCGAGACGATCTCCGACCTCTGGCTGGACGACGCGTACGGCGAGATCTCCTGCGTGCACCCGGGCTGGCCGGTCCTTTCCGGCCGCGGCGAGGTGCTCCGCTCGTACGCGCTGATCATGGCGAACACCGAGTACATCCAGTTCTTCCTGACCGATGTGAAGGTGTCCGTGGCCGGTGACACGGCCCTGGTGACCTGCACCGAGAACATCCTCAGCGGCGGACCCGCCGAGGACGGCGCCGAGCTGGGGCCGCTCGTCGGCCAGCTGGTCGTCGCGACGAACGTCTTCCGCCGCACCCCCGACGGCTGGCGGATCTGGGCGCACCACGGCTCCCCGGTTCTGGCCGAATCCGGTGACGAGGAGGACGACGAGAACGGCTCCTGAGTGGGTAGGCGGGCGTAAGCGAGGCCCGTGGGCGGGCGCTGTCGGTGGTCGCAGGTAGATTCGAGTGGTGGCAACGCGCGTCGACCGCACCCGGCCGTGTGCCCGCCCGACCAACGACAGCAGGAGTGATTCGCGTGGATCGTGTCGCGCTGCGCGGCCTCAAGGCCCGTGGACACCATGGCGTCTTCCCCCGGGAGCGCGAGGAGGGCCAGACCTTCATCGTGGACCTGGTGCTGGGCCTCGACACCCGCCCCGCGGCCGCCGACGACGACCTGGCGAAGACCGTGCACTACGGCATCGTGGCGGAGGAGGTCGTGGACGTCGTGCAGGGGGAGCCGGTGGACCTGATCGAGACCCTCGCCGAGCGGATCGCCCAGCAGTGCCTGAAGCACGGCGGGGTCCAGGAGGTCGAGGTGACCGTCCACAAGCCGGACGCCCCGATCACCGTCCCCTTCGACGACGTCACCATCACCATCACGCGGAGGCGCGCATGAAGAGCACGCAGAGCGACCCGACGGTACAGCCGGTGCCCGCCTCCGTGGTGGAGCAGGTCGACGCCGCGGACATCACGCTCTCCAACCCCAAACGGGCCGTGATCGCCCTCGGCTCCAACCTCGGCAACCGCCTGGAGACCCTCCAGGGCGCCATCGACGCGCTGGAGGACACCCCGGGCGTCCGGATCAAGGCGGTCTCGCCCGTGTACGAGACGGAGCCGTGGGGCGTCGACCCCGGCTCCCAGCCGTCGTACTTCAACGCGGTCGTCGTGCTGAAGACCACGCTGCCCCCGTCGTCCCTGCTGGAGCGGGCGCACGCCGTGGAGGAGGCCTTCAACCGGGTCCGCGAGGAGCGCTGGGGCGCCCGCACGCTCGACGTCGACATCGTGGCGTACGCGGACGTCGTCTCCGACGACCCGGTCCTGACCCTGCCGCACCCGCGCGCCCACGAGCGCGCCTTCGTGCTGGCTCCATGGCACGACGTGGACCCGGAGGCGCAGCTCCCCGGTGCCGGCGCGGTCGCCGAGCTGCTGGCGGCCGTCGGCCGGGAGGGTGTCCTCCCCCGGGCGGACCTGGAACTGCGGCTGCCGGAGTAGTCGTTGATCGGAACGAAGACCGTACGGCGCCGACCACGTAAGGACACCCGGTGAAGCAACTGCGGCTCAAGGTACTGGCCGGTCTCTTCGCCGTCGCCGGCATCCTCTCCTGGGGCGGCGCCCGGTTGTGGGAGTCGTTCGGCACCCTGCCGAGCGTCCCGCTCGCCGCACCGATCGTCCTCGCCGCGATCGCCGTCGTCCTGCTGGCGACGGCCCTCTCGCTCCGCTCCCGCCTGCGCGCCCAGCGCGAGCGCCGGCCGGGGGCGAAGGGCGTCGAGCCGCTGATGGCGGCCCGCGCGGTGGTGTTCGGCCAGGCCAGCGCCCTGGTCACCGCCCTGGTCAGCGGCATGTACGGCGGCGTGGGCGTCTTCCTGCTCGGCTCCCTCGACATCCCGGCCCGCCGCGACCAGGCGATCTACGCCGGCTTCTCGGTCGCGGCGGGCATCGCGGTGATCGCGGCGGCGGTGTTCCTGGAGCGGGTCTGCAGGCTCCCGGAGGACGACGACGAGGTCCCGTCCGTGGGCTGACCGCCCACGGACGGGACCGCGGGGCTACAGCAGCGTGCCGCCCGCGACCTCCGTCTCGGCGAGGATCGCCGACAGCCGGTCCAGCACGTCGGAGGAGAGCGCGACGCGCGCCGCGGCGAGGTTCTCCTCGATGTGGGCCGGGGTGCGGCTGCCCGGGATCGGCACCACGTGCGGGTCCTGGGCCAGCAGCCACGCCAGGGCGAGCTGCGCCGGGGTGAGATCCAGCTCGGCGGCGATACCCCGGGCGGGGGCGAAGCGGTCGTTGTTGGCCTGGTGGTTCGCGGCGCTGAAGCGCGGCATCTGCTGCCGGAAGTCCCCGTCCTTCACCTCGCCGATCGTGCCGGTCAGGAAGCCCGCGCCGAGCGGGGACCAGGCCACCAGGCCCACCCCGAGCTCGTGGGCCGCGGCGAGCAGCTCCGGGTCGACCGGCCGCCACATGGACCACTCGGTCTGGACGGCGGCCACCGGGTGCACGGCGTGCGCGGCGCGCAGCTGCTCGGCGGTGACGTTCGACAGGCCCAGGTGGCGGACCAGCCCCGCCCGGATCAGGTCCGCGACCGCGCCGACGGTGTCCTCCAGCGGCACCTGCGGGTCGGGGAAGTGCGGGTAGTACAGGTCGATCCGGTCGGTGCCCAGCTCCCGCAGGCTCGCCTCGGCGTATCCGCGTACGTACTTCGGGTCGGCGTTGACGGCCAGCTCGCCGAAGGCGAAGCCGACCGGGAAGGGGTGCGGCTCGACGCCCTCCGGCAGCCGGAAGCCGAACTTGGTGGCGAGGATGACCTCGTCGCGCCGCCCGCGCAGCGCCTTGCCTATGAGCCGCTCGTTGTGGCCGTCGGCGCCGTACCCGTCGGAGGTGTCGATGAGCGTGGCGCCCGCGTCGACGGCGGCGAGCAGCGCCCGCTCACCGCGCTCGTCGTCGATCTCGCCGTACACCCCCGGGGACAGCACCATCGCGCCGAAGCCGAGGGCGGACACCTCCAGCCCGCCGAGCGAGCGCGTGGGCAGCGGCGTCGACTGCTCGTTCGTGATCGTCATGCGGCGAGTCTTCACGGCACGACGGGCCGCGTCCACCGCCTGTCCGGCATGAAAGACGCCGAAAGGCGCCCGGAACAAAGGGAGTTGACTACTCCGCCATGATGAGGCTCATCGCCTCGGCACGCGTCGCCACGTCGCGCAGCTGACCGCGCACCGCCGAGGTGATCGTCTTCGCGCCGGGCTTGCGGATGCCGCGCATCGACATGCACATGTGCTCGCACTCGATGACGACGATCACGCCCCGGGGCTCCAGGATCTTCATCAGCGAGTCGGCGATCTGGGTGGTCAGGCGCTCCTGCACCTGCGGCCGGCGGGCGTAGACGTCCACGAGCCGGGCCAGCTTCGACAGGCCCGTTATCTTGCCGCTGGTGGACGGGATGTACCCGACGTGGGCGACGCCCCGGAAGGGCACCAGGTGGTGCTCGCAGCAGGACGTGACCTCGATGTCCTTCACCAGGACCATCTCGTCGTGTCCGAGGTCGAAGGTGGTCGTCAGGACGTCCTCGGGCTCCTGCCACAGGCCCGCGAATATCTCCCTGTACGCCCGCGCCACCCGGGCCGGGGTCTCCCGCAGGCCCTCACGGTCCGGGTCCTCGCCGACCGCGATGAGGAGTTCCCGTACGGCGTTCTCGGCGCGCTTCTCGTCGAACACGCCGATCGTGCCCTCGCCGTCCAGAGTCACCGGGTCGGTCATGTGTGCCTCGTTCCGTATTGCCTGAGTACGCGCGTATGTGAAAGCCGCGCCCCCACAGGCTAGAACCTGGGGGGCGCGGCTTTCATTCCGGGGCTCCGGGGGCTTCCCGGACCTTGCAGCCTTACGCCTCGGGGCGGTCCTCCGAGACCGGCTCCGCCGCCGGGGCGGCGGTGGTGTCGGAGGAGGAAGGACCGGAGCCGTTCGTCGCGGCGGAGCCGGCGGCGCCGTTGGTCAGCGCCAGCTCCTTCGGCGACAGCACCGGCGGCCGCGTCGACGGCGTACGCCGCGAGGAGCCGGTCCACGCCGGGCGGGCCGGGCGCTTGACGATCGGGGCGAAGATCTCGGCGATCTCCTCCTTGCCGAGCGTCTCCTTCTCCAGCAGCCGCAGGACGAGGTTGTCGAGGACGTCACGGTTCTCGACGAGGATCTCCCAGGCCTCGTTGTGCGCGGTCTCGATGAGCTTCTTGACCTCTTCGTCGACGAGCGCGGCGACCTCTTCCGAGTAGTCGCGCTGGTGCGCCATCTCGCGGCCCAGGAAGGGCTCGCTGTTGTCGCCGCCGAACTTGATCGCGCCGAGCCGCTCGGTCATGCCGTACTGCGTGACCATGGCCCGCGCGGTCGCGGTCGCCTTCTCGATGTCGTTGGCCGCGCCCGTGGTCGGGTCGTGGAAGACCAGCTCCTCGGCCGCGCGCCCGCCCAGCATGTAGGCCAGCTGGTCGAGCATCTCGTTGCGCGTGGTGGAGTACTTGTCCTCGTCCGGCAGGACCATGGTGTACCCCAGTGCCCGGCCACGGGACAGGATGGTGATCTTGTGGACCGGGTCGGAGTTCGGACAGGCCGCCGCGACCAGGGCGTGACCGCCCTCGTGGTACGCGGTGATCTTCTTCTCCTTGTCCGACATGATCCGGGTCCGCTTCTGCGGGCCCGCGACCACCCGGTCGATCGCCTCGTCCAGCATGTGGTTGTCGATCAGCTTCTTGTCCGAGCGGGCGGTCAGCAGCGCCGCCTCGTTCAGGACGTTGGACAGATCGGCACCGGTGAAGCCCGGCGTACGACGCGCCACGGCGGACAGGTCGACGTCCGGGGCGACCGGCTTGCCCTTCTGGTGGACCTTGAGGATCTCCAGGCGGCCCTGCATGTCCGGGCGGTCGACCGCGATCTGCCGGTCGAAGCGGCCCGGGCGCAGCAGCGCCGGGTCGAGGATGTCCGGCCGGTTGGTGGCGGCGATCAGGATGACGCCGCCCTTCACGTCGAAGCCGTCCATCTCGACGAGCAGCTGGTTCAGGGTCTGCTCGCGCTCGTCGTGACCGCCGCCGCGGCCCGCGCCGCGGGGGCGCCCGACGGCGTCGATCTCGTCGACGAAGACGATCGCCGGGGCGTTCGCCTTGGCCTGCTCGAAGAGGTCGCGGACACGCGAGGCACCGACACCGACGAACATCTCGACGAAGTCGGAGCCGGAGATCGAGTAGAACGGCACGCCGGCCTCGCCCGCGACGGCGCGCGCGAGGAGCGTCTTGCCCGTACCGGGCGGGCCGTACAGCAGCACGCCCTTGGGGATCTTGGCGCCGACGGCCTGGAACTTCGCCGGCTCCTGGAGGAACTCCTTGATCTCCTGGAGCTCCTCGACGGCCTCGTCGGACCCTGCCACGTCGGCGAAGGTCGTCTTCGGGGTGTCCTTGGTGATCAGCTTGGCCTTGGACTTCCCGAAGTTCATGACTCGGGAGCCGCCGCCCTGCATCTGATTCATCAGGAACAGGAAGACCACGACGATCAGTACGAAGGGCAGCAGCGACAGCAGCACCGAGACGAACGGGCTCTGCTTGGAGGGCGAGACGGTGTAGCCCTTGTCGATGTCACCCGCTTCGTACTTCTTCTGCAGCGTGGCGGCGAGGTCGGAGCCCTGCGTGCCGATGTAGCTCGCCTGGATCTTGTCGCTGCCCTTGACCTTCTGGCCGTCCTTGAGGTCGACCTTGATCATCTGTTCGTCGCCGGTGGTCAGCTTGACCTGATCGACCTGGTTCTTGTCGATCGCCTGGACGACCTCGCCGGTGTCCACCGTCTTGTAGCCGCCCGACGAGCCGACGACCTGCATCAACACGACCACGGCGAGGACGGCCAGCACGATCCACATGACCGGCCCACGGAAGTATCGCTTCACGTCCATCCATACGGAGCGATGACGCCCCGTCCCTCCTGCCCGTAGGTAAATGCTGCTATGAGAAAAGACTGTTCTTCGGACGGTACCCCAGCATTGTCACCCGCGACCGCCTTCCCATGCTCCAACGGCGGGAAGGAGGCCGGGGTTCCCGTACGGCGCCGGGACATCAGGGGGCCAACCTGATCAGCCGCCGTAGACGTGCGGCGCCAGCGTCCCGACGAAGGGGAGGTTGCGGTACTTCTCCGCGTAATCCAGGCCGTATCCGACGACGAACTCGTTGGGAATGTCGAAGCCGATCCACTTCACGTCGATCGCGACCTTCGCCGCCTCGGGCTTGCGCAGCAGGGTGCAGACCTCCAGGGAGGCCGGCTCGCGCGAGCCGAGGTTCGACAGCAGCCACGACAGGGTCAGGCCGGAGTCGATGATGTCCTCGACGATCAGGACGTGCTTGCCCTTGATGTCGGTGTCCAGGTCCTTGAGGATCCGGACCACGCCGGAGGACTGGGTGCCCGCCCCGTACGAGGAGACGGCCATCCAGTCCATCGTGACGGGGGTGGACAGCGCGCGCGCCAGGTCCGCCATCACCATCACGGCGCCCTTGAGGACGCCGACGATGAGCAGGTCCTTGCCCGCGTACTCAGCGTCGATCTTCGCGGCCAGCTCGGCCAGCTTCGCGTCGATCTCTTCCTTGGTGATGAGCACCGACTGGAGGTCGGCGCCCATGTCTTTCTCGTTCACCCGGGTCACTTTCGTTGCAGCCTGCGTCAGCCTTGCCGAATGACCAGTCTGCCACCCTGCCGGCGTGCCTCGACGCGGCCGGGCAGATTGATGGCCCCCTGGCCGCGCCAGCTGGTGATCAGCCGGTCGAGTTCCTCGATGTGCCGGGCGAAGAGGGAGCCCGCCGGGGCGCCCTCGGCGATGGCCGCGCGGCGCAGCACGCGGCGGCGGACGGCGGGCGGCAGCGCGTAGAGCCGGGCGCAGACCAGATGGCCGGTCTCGTCCCGTACGGAGGGCTCGACGTCGGCGGCCCAGGTGTCGAGCGCGTCGGCGTCGTCCCGGCAGAGCTGCGCCGTCCGGGCGAGGGCCTCGACGACGCCCTTGCCGAGCGACTTCTCCAGGGCGGGCAGGCCCTCGTGGCGCAGCCGCGACCGGGTGTAGGCCGGGTCGGCGTTCATCGGGTCGTCCCAGACGGGCAGGGACTGCACCATGCAGGCCTTGCGGGCCGTCTGCCGGTCGAGCTGGAGGAAGGGGCGGCGGTAGCGGCCCTCGGCGCCGGAGACGGCGGCCATCCCGGACAGCGAGCGGATGCCGGAGCCGCGGGCGAGGCCGAGCAGCACCGTCTCGGCCTGGTCGTCGCGGGTGTGCCCGAGCAGCACCGCGGCGGCGCCCAGCCGCTCGGCGGCCTCGTCCAGCGCGGCGTACCGGGCGTCGCGGGCCGCGGCCTCGGGTCCGCCGTCGCGGCCGACGGTCACGGTGACGGCCTCCACCGGCTCCAGCCCCATGGCGGTGAGCCGGACGGCGACCTCGGCGGCGCGCAGGCCGGAACCGTCCTGGAGGCCGTGGTCGACGGTGATGCCACCGGCGCGAACGGGCAGCTTGCGGGCCTCGAAGGCGAGGGCGGAGGCGAGCGCCATGGAGTCGGCGCCGCCGGAGCAGGCGACCAGCACGAGCGGCGTCCGCGACGCGTCGCGGGCGCCCGGGGGTGCGCTCGGTACGGTCGGTGCGGCCTGTCCGGTCGGTGTTGCCGGCGCGGTCGATGCGGTCGGTGCGGTCGTGCTGAGCTCGGGGACGGTGTGCTGCGCGGTGTGCTCGGTGAGTACGTCGTGGAGAACGCGGCGGACCGCCAGGCGTATCGCCGCGACCGCAGGATGGGGACCCATGTCCGGTGCCCTTCGTGTGAAGTTGGGGGGTGCCTCGGTCGGAGTCTTAACGGTCGGACCGGAGGATTCGGTCACTCACGGTGCATCGATCGTGACAGAACCCGGCCGATACCCGAGCATCGCACGCCCACCCACCGCCCACGGTCCCTCGGATGGGTGATTGGAGGGGCGTCTTCTGCCCTCGGCCGGATCGGACTCGTCACTTCCCTTTACGGTGCTCCCTCTGCTTTACGGTGCACCCTCGCGACCCAGTCCGCCGGTGTGGCGATCTCCGCCTTGGTGGGCAGCGTGTTCGGGGAGGTCCACACCCGGTTGAAGCCGTCCATGCCGACCTCGTCGACCACCGCCCGGACGAACTTCTCGCCGTCCCGGTACTGGCGCAGCTTGGCGTCCAGGCCGAGCAGTTTGCGCAGGGCCAGGTCGAGGCGGGACGCGCCGCGCGCCCGGCGCTGCTGGAACTTCTCGCGGATCTCGGCGACCGACGGGACGACCTGCGGCCCCACCCCGTCCATCACGTAGTCCGCGTGCCCTTCGAGGAGCGACATGACGGCGGTCAGCCGGCCGAGGATCTCGCGCTGCTCGGGCGTCTGGACGAGCTCGACCAGGGAGCGGCCCTCGTCCTCCTCGCCCTCGGGGCGGGCCCCCACGAGCGTCTGGGCGGCCTCGCGCAGCCGCTCCAGCACGGTGGCCGGATCGACGTCGGTGGCGCTCAGGAATGACTGGATCTCGCCCTGCAGATGGTCGCGCAGCCACGGCACGCCGGTGAACTGCGTGCGGTGGGTCTCCTCGTGCAGGCACACCCAGAGCCGGAAGTCGTGCGGGGCCACGTCCAGCTCACGCTCGACGTGGACGATGTTCGGCGCCACCAACAGCAGCCGCCCGCCGCCGTTCTCCCCGGCGGGCAGCTCGCGCGTGGCCGGGGCGAAGGTCTCGTACTGGCCGAGGACCCGGGAGGCCAGGAACGACAGCAGCATGCCGAGCTCGACGCCGGTCACCTTGCCGCCCACCGCGCCCAGCACGGCCCCGCCCGGGGAGGCCGAGCGGCGCTCCTGCAACTTCTCCAGCAGGGGTTTGAGCAGTTCGCGGAAGCCCGCGACGTTCGCCCTCACCCAGCCGGGCCGGTCGACGACCAGGATCGGGGTGTCCTCCGGGAGGTGGCCCTCGGGGATCATCCGGGTGTACGCCCGGACGTGCTCCTCCGATGCCTTCGCGTGGCGCCGCAGCTCCGCGACGACCGCCCGCGCCTCCTCACGGCTCACCTCGGGCCCGGGCCGTACCAGCCGGGTCGCGGTCGCCACCGCGAGGTTCCAGTCGACCATCTCCGCACCACCGATGCTCGTCATGCGTCAACCGTACGTGCTCGGCCGCGTGGAGGGTGAGGGATGGGACGGCGCCCTTCGCAGCCGCTCGCCGGTCCCGCCAGGGAGCCGTCAGCGGGTCAGCGCGGCGGCGAGGCGGTCCAGGGCGGGCTGGGCGGCGTGCGCGGACGGGGTCTCGCCGGCGAGAAACGCGAAGGCGAGCAGTCGTCCGTTCGCGGTCACCACGGTCCCGGCGAGGGAGTTCACGCCGGTGAGGGTGCCGGTCTTGGCGCGGATCAGACCGGCGCCCGGGGAGCCGTCGGCGTAACGGTCCTTCAGGGTGCCGCTGAAGCCGCCGACCGGGAGGCCCGTGAGGACGGGGCGCAGTTCGGGGCGGGCGGGGTCGGCGGCGCGGGCGAGCACCGCGGTCAGGAGCGCGGCGGAGACCTTGTCGCGCCGGTCGAGGCCGCTGCCGTCGGCGAACCGCGCCCCCGCGAGCGGGACGCCGAGCCTGTCCAGCCGCTCGCGGACGGCGCGGCCGGCGCCGTCGAAGCTGGCGGGCTCGCCGGTGGCGAGGGCGGTGTGGCGGGCCAGGGCCTCGGCGAGGTCGTTGTCGCTGTGGGTCAGGGTGTGCTCGACCAGCGCGGCCAGCGGCTGGGAGTAGGTCCTGGCGAGCGGGGTGGCCTTCTTGGGCGCCTTGGCGCGGGCGGGCGGCTTGCCCGTGGTGACGTCCAGCTCGGCGAGGAGCCCGGCGAAGGCGCGGGCGGTGTCCCCGGCCGGGTCGGCGGAGCGGGGCGCGGGGCCGGTTCCGGGGCCGTCGCCCCTGCCCTCGGCGGTCATCAGGGGCGTCACCGCGGCGATGTTGTCGTTGACGCCGATGGGGTGGCGCTCCGGGCCCGAGTAGAGGGAGGTGTCGTACGTGAGCCGGACGGTGGTGGCGCCGCGGTCGCGCAGGGCGCGGGCGGTGTCCCGGGCGAGGGCGGCGAGCCGGCGCTCGTCGAGGGTCGGGTCGCCGCCGCCGACCAGGGTGACGGTGCGGAAGTCCGCGGAGGCCACGACGGTGGTGGGGATGCGGTGGTCCGGGCCGAGGGCGGAGAGCGCGGCGGCCGCGGTGGCGACCTTCACGGTGGAGGCGGGGGTCATCGGGGCCGCGGCCCCGTTCCCGTACAGCTGCTCGCCGGTGGCGACGTCCACGACCGCCGCCGTACGCAGCGGGCCCAGGTCCGGCGAGGCGAGCAGCGGCTCCAGGACGGCCGCGAGGGCGGTGGGCGCGGTGGCGGGCGGCGGGGCGGCGGCCTTGTCGGGAGCGGTGGCGGCGGCGACGGCGGTGAGCACGCCGGGGGCGCTCGGAGCGGGTGCGGGGGCGTCGGGCCGGGCGGGGCGGTCGGGGCGGGCGGCCGGGCCTCCGGGGGCGGCCGCGCCGTGATCTGCGCCACCCGCGCGGGCCCCGGCGGCGGCGCGGGCGCGCTCCGCCGTACGCTGACCCGAGTCCCAGGGACCGGCGAGGCCCGCCGCGCCGGCCGAGAGGACCAGGCCGAGCAGGGCCGAGCCGGCGGCGAGCTGCAAGACCTTCGGCTCCGGCACGGCCGACCAGCCCCTTTCGCGAGCACTCAGTAGCGTGAGGGACACTTAATCACTGAGCTGTGCCGTGAGCACGGCACCCCCGCTTTGTGTTGATCTTGGAGGAGCCACCCGTGGAGTTCGACGTCACCATCGAGATCCCGAAGGGGTCGCGGAACAAGTACGAGGTGGACCACGAGACCGGTCGTATCCGACTGGACCGCCACCTCTTCACGTCGACCGTCTACCCGGCCGACTACGGCTTCGTCGAGGGCACCCTGGGCGAGGACGGCGACCCGCTGGACGCGCTGGTCATCCTGGACGAGCCGACCTTCCCGGGTGTCCTGGTCAAGTGCCGCGCCATCGGCATGTTCCGCATGACGGACGAGGCGGGCGGCGACGACAAGCTGCTGTGCGTGCCGGCCTCCGACCCGCGCATGGAGCACCTGCGGGACATCCACCACGTGTCCGAGTTCGACCGCCTGGAGATCCAGCACTTCTTCGAGGTCTACAAGGACCTGGAGCCCGGCAAGTCGGTCGAGGGCGCCAACTGGGTCGGCCGCGCCGAGGCCGAGGCCGAGATCGAGGCCTCCATCAAGCGCCTGGAGGCGCAGGGCGGCGCTCACTGAGCCCCGTACCCCGGTCGGTACGCGCACGGGCGGTGCACCTTCGCGGTGCACCGCCCGTCGTGTGTCCGGACACTCTCCGGACACGACCTGGCCCCTTGCACATGCGCATACTGGGCAGACGGGTCGGATGGGAGTGAGGGACAGGGTAGTGGCGGCGGAGGAAGCGGGCGTTCCGGAGGACCGGAAGCCTCAGTCGGACGAGGCGCACAGCGCCTTCACTCCGCCACCGGGGGTGGAGCAGCCCCTCGGGCCCGAGGAGGACCAGCCGACGTCGGAGTTCGCCGTTCCGCGCGGCCTGGCGCCGGAGACTCAGGTGGAACCGGAGGGCTCTGCGTTCGCGCCGCCGTCGACGTACGGGGCGAAGCACTCTCCGCCCGCGTTCACGCCCGCACACGGCTTCCCCGCGGTGAAGCTGTCCCGGGACGCGCCCTGGCAGGACCGGATGCGCACCATGCTGCGGATGCCGGTGAGCGAGCGGCCGGTGCCGGAGCCGGTGCAGCGGCACGAGGAGGTCCGCCCGGCGGTGCCGCGCGTGCTCGACCTGACGCTGCGTATCGGCGAGCTGCTGCTCGCGGGCGGCGAGGGCGCCGAGGACGTCGAGGCGGCGATGTTCGCGATCTGCCGCTCGTACGGGCTCGACCGCTGCGAGCCGACCGTGACCTTCACGCTGCTGTCGATCACGTACCAGCCGTCGCTGGTGGACGACCCGGTGACGGCGAACCGGACCGTGCGGCGGCGCGGGACGGACTACACGCGGCTCGTGGCGGTGTACGCGCTGGTCGCCGACATCAACACCGAGGACTACGACGTCACGCTGGAGGAGGCGTACCGGCGCCTCGCGGAGATCCGGCGCAACCGCCACCCGTATCCGGGGTGGGTCCTCACGCTGGCGGCGGGTCTGCTGGCCGGCGCGGCGTCGATGCTGCTCGGCGGCGACATGGCCGTCTTCGCGGTGGCGGCGGCGGGCGCGATGCTCGGCGACCGGCTGGCGTGGCTGTGCGCGGGGCGCGGGCTGCCGGAGTTCTACCAGTTCGCGGTGGCGGCGGTGCCGCCGGCGGCGCTGGGGGTGGTGGTGAGCCTGCTGCACGCCGGGCTCCAGCCGAACGCCGTGATCACCGGTGGGCTGTTCGCGCTGATCCCGGGGCGGGCGCTGGTGGCGGCCGTCCAGGACGGCCTGACCGGCTTCTACATCACCGCCTCGGCGCGGCTGCTGGAGGTGGCGTACTTCTTCGTCGCCATCGTGGTGGGCGTGCTGACCGTGCTGTACGTGGGCGTGGAGTTCTTCCAGGCGAAGCTGAACCCGGAGGGGGCGCTCCAGGCGGTCGAGCGGCCGTGGATCCAGATCCTGGCGGCGGTGCTGCTGTCGGTGACCTTCGCGGTACTGCTGCAGCAGGATCGTTCCACCGTGCTCTTCGTGGCGCTCAACGGCGGCGTCGCGTGGGTCGTGTACGCGTCGATCGCGGTGACCGCGGACGGGCCGACGGTCCTCGCGACGGCGGTCGCTGCGGGGCTGGTGGGCCTCTTCGGGCAGCTTTTCGCGCGGTACGAGCACACGTCGTCGATGCCGTACGTGACGGCGGCGATCGGGCCACTGCTGCCGGGTAGCGCGACGTACCTGGGGGTGCTGAACATCGCGCAGAACAACCTGGACGCGGGGTTCGCCTCGCTGGCGCGGGCGGCGGCGCTCGCGCTGGCGATCGCGATCGGCGTGAACCTCGGGGGCGAGATGGCGCGCATGTTCATCCGCGCGCCGGGGTCGGCGGCGGCCCGGCGCGCGGCGAAGCGGACGCGCGGCTTCTGAGCGGCCTCAGGCCGCGCGCGGCGCCCGCCCGGCGCCTTGGAAGCTCTGCGTCCCCTGGGGCATCACGCCCGTGCGGCGCAGGAACGCGTACCCGACGCCCAGACCGATGGCGACCGGCCATTCGATGACGTCCGCCACGCCGAGCACGCCGAGGCCCAGGTAGACCGGGAGGCCCCGCTTGGCGGGGAGGACCTGGCGGGCGACCGCCAGCGGGAGCATGGCCGCGTTGGCGGCGCCGCTCGCGACGCGGTCGAAGGACGGCACGGTGAAGGTGATCGTGCGCCCGCCACCACCGCCGCCGGCCGAGGTCTTCTCAGGCGTCTCGGGCGCCTCGGGGGCGGTCTGCCGCTCCTTGGGGGGTTCCGCGGCCACCTTCTTGGCGCGTGCGGTCGAGCGCGACTTCGCCGTGGGCGATTTCGTCGTACCGGCGGATTTCGCCGTACCCGACTTCGCCGCACTGGCGGACTTGGTCGCACTGGCGGACTTCGTCGAGGAGGAGCGCTTACGAGGCGTTGGAGATGTGGCCACAGGTCTCACATCCGCACATCTGGTATGGGCAGTTTGTCTATATTTAGGGTAGCCATTCCGGGACGGTTGAATCGGAATGACGGACGGACCGACGGACCGGAGGCAGTGCCCATGTCACCGTTGCCCAGCCCCCACCTGTGGTCACCCGGTCTGCTCGCGCCGGTGGCGTCGGGCGTGACGTACGGCGTCGCCGCCGGGGTGCGCGGTGCCGCCGATGTCGCCGGCCGGCTGATCGGCCTGCCGCAGCGCGACGTGTGGTGGCGGCCCGGCCGCTGCTATATCGAGGTCCACGGGGTGCACGGCGTCGGCGGTGAGCGGGTCGCCGCGCGGGTGCAGCGGGCTCTGGAGGGCCACCCCGGGGTGCTGTGGGCGCGGGTGAACGCGCCCTCCGAGCGTGTGGTCGTGGCCGTCTCCTCGCCGCCGCCCGCCGAGCGCGAGCTGGTCGCGCTGGTCAAGCAGGCGGAGGGCGAGGCCCACCCGGAGGAGTTCGACGAGTGGTGCCCCGAGCCGCACCACCCCTGCGAGGGCCCCGATACCCGCCAGTCGGTGCCCGCGCTGGCGGCGGACACCGTGGGGCTGGGCATCGCCGCCGTACGGCAGCTCGCGCCCTGGTTCCGGCTGCCGCCGGAGGTGGCGGCGGTCTTCGGCGCCCTCCAGCACCACCCGAAGCTCCGCCACCTGGTCGCCGACCTCAGCAGCCCCGAGCAGGCCGAGTCCTTCCTGCCCGTGGTGAGCGCCCTCGCGCAGGGCGTCGCCACCCGGGGCGGCGGGCTCGCCCTGGACGTGTTCGAGCGCGTCGCCCAGTGGCGCGAGGCCACCGCGGAGCGCAAGGCGTGGGCCGACGCCGAGCCGGACCTGGTCCGGGGGCCGGAGGACGCCGAGGCGGAGCCGCTCGTCGTGGACCGCGCCGGTCCGACGCCCAAGGACTCGGTCGACCGGTACGCCGAGCGGGCCATGGTGGCGGGGCTGGCGGCCGGGGCCCTCACGGTGCCGTTCGCCGGGCTGCGCCGCGGCATCGCCGTCGCGCTCTCCGCCGTGCCGAAGGCACCGGAGGCGGGCCGCGAGGGCTTCGCCACCAGCCTGGGCCGGGCCCTGGCGATGCGGGGCGTGGTCACCATGGACCGGAGCGCGCTGCGGCGGCTCGGCCAGGTGGACACCGTCGTCCTGGAGGAGGACGCGCTGCGCAGCGACCGGTACGAGCCGGTCGACCTGGAGCTGCTCAGCGGCGCGGACCCGGAGGCGACGGCCGGGCGGCTGTTCGCGCTCTTCGACGCGGACGCGCCGCTCGGGACCGTACGCGACGACGACGGCTGGGTGCTCGGTCCGCTGCACGAGCTGGACCTGACGGGCCGGACCGGGAAGCAGGCGGACGCCCGGCTGCGGCGCCGGGGCGCCGAGCGGACGCTCGGCCTCGCCAAGGGCCGCCGCCTCCAGGCGGTTGCCGGGCTCGGTACGCAGACGGCGCCCGGCGCCGAGGCCGTCGCGGCGGCGGCCCGCCGCGCGGGCGCCCGCGTGGTGCTGGCCACCGACCGCGAGACACCGGCGTTCACCGTCGCCGACGCGGTGGTCCCGGCGGGCAAGCGCCTGGTCGCCTCCGTACGCGGCCTCCAGGCCGACGGCGCGGTGGTGCTGCTGGTCTCCGGCAACCGGCGCGCGCTCGGCGCGGCGGACTGCGGCGTCGGCGTGCACCGGGAGGGCGAGCCGCCCGCCTGGGGCGCGCACCTGATCGTCGGCTCCGACCTCGAATCGGCCGGGATCATCGTGGACGCCGTCGGCATGGCCGCGCGCGTGGACCGGGACAGCGCCGTGCTCGCCGCGGGCGGCAGCGGGGTCGGCGCGGTCGCCGCGCTCCAGGGGCCGCCCGCGCAGGCCACCGCCCGGGGCATGACGGCCGGCACGACCGCCGCGAGCGTGGCGTTCGGCCTGGGCGCCTGGCGCGCCCGGCAGCTGCTCTCCCGGCCCCTCGCGCCGCCCGTGACCACGGTGCCGTGGCACCTGATGCCCACCGAGCGGGTCCTGGAGCGGCTGAACACCACCGCCGAGGGCCTGAGCGCCGACGAGGCGGCCGACCGCAGCGGGGGCCCGCGCGGCGGCAACGAGCCCGCGCGCCTGACCCTGCCATCGGCGTTCATCGAGGAGCTGTCCAACCCGCTGACGCCCGTCCTGGCCGGCGGCGCCGCGCTCGCCACCGCCGTCGGCTCGCGCACCGACGCGATGCTGGTGGCCGCCATCACCGGCACCTCCGCCCTGATCGGCGGCTTCCAGCGGGTCCGGACCGAGCGCGCCCTCGCCGAGCTGTTCCGCCGCTCCGCGATCGGCGCGCGCGTACGCCGCGGAGGGCGCGAGCGGCTGGTGACGGCCGGCGACCTGGTCGAGGGCGACGTCATCCTGCTGCGGCCCGAGGACGTCGTACCGGCGGACTGCCGGCTGCTGGAGGCCGAGGGGCTGGAGGTCGACGAGTCGTCGCTGACCGGCGAGTCGCTCGCGGTCCACAAGGACCCGGCGCCGGTGGTCGCCACGGACCTCACCGGCCGCCGCTCCATGGTCTACGAGGGCACCACCGTCTCCTCCGGGCGGGGCGTGGCGGTCGTGGTCGCGACCGGATCCAGCACCGAGGTGGGGCGCAGCCTCGCCACCGCCCGGCAGGCCGCGCCCGAGACGGGCGTGGAGGCGCGGCTGGCGAAGCTGACCCGTACGAGCCTGCCCATCGCGATCGGGTCGGCGAGCGCGGTCGCGGCGTCGGGCCTGGTGCACGGGCGGCCGCTCGCGGACAACCTCGCCTCCGCCGTGAACCTCGCCGTCGCCTCCGTACCGGAAGGGCTGCCCTTCCTGGTGAACGCCGCCCAGCTGGCCGCCGCGCGGCGGCTCGCGGACGTCGGGGCGCTGGTGCGCAACCCGCGCACCATCGAGGCGCTCGGCCGCGCCGACGTGCTCTGCTTCGACAAGACCGGCACCCTCACGGAGGGCAAGCTCCAGCTCGCGGGCGTCAGCGACGGGGACGGCACCCTGGCGCCGGACCGGTTGGACAACCGGCGCAAGGACGTCCTCGCCGCCGCGCTGCGGGCCACCCCGCCCGCCCGGCAGTCCGAGCCGATGGCCCACCAGACCGACCGCGCCGTGACGGCGGGCGCGCGCACCGGGAAGGTGACCGTGCGGCACGGGGCGGCGCGCTGGCGGCGGCAGGACACGCTGCCGTTCGAGCCGTCGCGGGCGTACCACGCGACCACGGGTCGGACCACGCACGGGCTGCTGCTCAGCGTGAAGGGCGCGCCCGAGAACGTACTGGAGCGGTGCGACCGCCGCCGCGGCCCGGACGGCGAGGGCCCGCTGGACGAGGCCGGGCTCGCGCGGCTGACCGCCGAGGCGGAGCAGCTCGCGGGCGCCGGGCGGCGGGTCCTCGCGGTGGCCGAGCGGCGGATGGGCGAGGACGAGGACCTCACCGACGACAGCGTGCGGGACCTGGTGTTCCTGGGGTTCCTCACGCTGGCGGACCCGGTACGGGCCGGGGCCGCGCCCGCGACGGCGCGGCTGCGGGAGGCGGGCGTGCACACGGTGATGCTGACCGGCGACCACCCGGCCACCGCCGACGCCATCGCCTCCACCCTCAGCGACGTCACCGACCCGAAGGTCTGCACCGGCGCCGAGCTGGACGAGCTCGACGACGACGCGCTCGACGAGCTGCTGCCCACCGTGGATGTCATCGCGCGGTGCAGCCCGCACCACAAGGTGCGCATCGTCCAGGCGTACCAGCGGGTGGGGCGGGTCGTCGCGATGACCGGCGACGGCGCGAACGACGCGCCCGCCATCCGGCTCGCCGACATCGGCATCGCGCTGGGGCGGCGCGGCACGCCCGCCGCGACCGCCGCCGCGGACCTGGTCGTGGGCGACGACCGGCTGGAGACGATCGTCGAGGCGCTGATGGAGGGCCGTGCCATGTGGGCGTCGGTGCGGGCCGCGCTCGGCATCCTCATCGGCGGCAACCTCGGCGAGGTCACCTTCAGCGTGCTGATCTCCACGCTGACCGGCTCCACGCCGCTCAACGCCCGCCAGATCATGCTGGTCAACCTGCTGACCGACCTGGCGCCCTCGCTGGCCATCGCGGTGCGCGAGCCCGCCGGCCAGAACGCCGAGCGCCTCATGTCGGAGGGCCCGAGCCGCTCGCTCGGCAGCGCCCTGACGAACGAGATGCTGCTGCGCGGGGCCATCACCGCGACCGGCGCGGGGCTGGCGTGGACCGGTGCCCGCCTCACCGGGCGCGGGAAGCGGGCCAGCACGGTCGCGCTGGCGGCGGTCGTCGGTACGCAGCTGGCGCAGACGCTCTTGACGGGCGGGCTCGACCGGAACGTGCTGGCGGCGAGCCTGGGGTCGGCGGCGGTGCTGGCCGCGGTGATCCAGACGCCGGGGGTGAGCCAGTTCTTCGGCTGTACGCCGCTGGGGCCGGTCGGCTGGGGCATCGCCCTGAGCGCCATCGCCACGGCGACGGCGCTGGGGATGGTGGTGTCACCGCTGGTACGGGAGCGGTGAGCGCTGGTACGGGAGCGGTGAGCCCGGCGCGGCGTCGGCGCCGGGCTCGGCGCCCGGCGCTCAGCGCTTGGCGTGGCGGCCGCGCTGGGCGGGCGGCAGGGTGCCGTTCCGCTCGTCGGCGGCGGCCTGCTTCTTGCTCTGGGAGCGGGCCCGCAGGTACTCGATGACGATCGGGACGACCGAGATCAGCACGATCAGGACGAGGATCTTCTCGATGTGCTGGTGCACGAAGTCGATCTTGCCGAGGGACGCGCCGAGGAGCGTCACACCGGCGCCCCACAGGACGCCGCCGATGATGTTGAACGTGATGAACGAGCGGTAGTTCATCCGGCTCACACCGGCGATGATCGGCGTGAACGTCCGCACGATCGGCACGAAGCGGGCCAGGATCAGCGACTTGGGGCCGTGCTTCTCGAAGAACTCGTGCGCCTTCTCGACGTTCTCCTGCTTGAAGAGGCGCGAGTCCGGGCGCTTGAAGAGCGCCGGGCCGACCTTGCGGCCGAAGAGGTATCCGACCTGGTCGCCGATGATGGCGGCGGCCACGATGAGCGAGCACACGGCCCACAGGGGCGTGTCGAGCTTGCCGGTGGTCACCAGCAGGCCGGTGGTGAACAGCAGGGAGTCACCCGGCAGGAAGAAGCCGATGAGAAGGCCGGACTCGGCGAAGACGATGACCAGGACGCCGATCAGACCGAAGGTCTGGATCAGATAGTCCGGGTCCAGCCAGCTCGGTCCGAGCGCAAGCGTATTCACGGTTCCGGGGCTCCTGGGTTGGTGGGCGGGACGGCTGCCCAAAGCTATCAACGCTTCCGGCCCCGTCCCGGTTCCACCGCCCCCCCATGGTCGGTCCCGCGCCTACGCGGACTGCTCGCGGTACTCCCGGGTGTCGACGATCAGCGTGCCGTCGTGCTGCTCGTAGTGGGAGAGCGCGAGCCCGAGGCCGAAGAAGGTGGGCGCCCACTCACCGACGAAGATGCCCCACCGGTCGGCGCGGGCGAGCCCCGTCCCGGGCTCCATGTTCAGGGACGCGGCCCAGCTGGCGACGGAGAGGCCGATGGACGCGAAGGCGGCCAGGTAGGCGTGCTCGCTCCGGACCCCCATCTCGTGCAGCTTCCTGATAACCATGGTGGCTCCTTTCCGGCGGTACCGAGGGTGGTACCGATGGCCGTAGGCGACGAGGTGCCCAAAACGGAGCGAGCCATTCCGGATATTGTCCGGCCATCGTGCTGCCGCGCGCCCGCGCCCCCTCGTTCTGGCGCGGGCGCGCCGGATCAGCCGCGGCGGGCCGCGTTCGCCACGATGGCGTCGCGGAGGTGCGCCGCGAAGCCCGGGGTCATCGCGTCGAAGTAGGCCGTGAAGCGCTCGTCCGTGACGTACATCTCCGCCAGGCACTGGTGCATCTCGTACGAGCACGCGTAGTGCCACCGCCCGATCTGCTGCCGGTGCTCCTCGGCCAGCTCCATCGCGCGCTCACCCGTCGGCGGCTCGCCCTCCGCCATCAGGGCCTGGTAGCGGGCGCCCCAGTCGGCGTTCTCGTCCTGCATGCGCTGCCAGTCCGCCTTGGTGTAGCGGGCGGCGCGGCGCTGCGACTCGCGGTACGCCTCCGTGTCGCCCCAGCGCTGCCCGACCTCCTCGGCGTACTGCTCCGGGTCGTGGTCCCCGAAGACCTCGAACTTCTCCTCGGGCGTGAGGTTGATGCCCATCTTCCTCGCCTCCATGGCGTGCTCGACGGCCTCGGCCATCCTCGTCAGCTCGGCGATCCGCGCGGTCAGCAGCTCGTGCTGGCGCCGCAGGTGCTCCCGCGGGTCCGCGTCGGGGTCGTCGAGGAGGGCCGCGACCTGGTCGAGCGGGAAGCCGAGCTCCCGGTAGAACATGATCTGCTGCAGCCGGTCGAGGTCGGCGTCGTCGTAACGCCGGTGCCCCGCGTGGCTGCGGCCGCTCGGGGAGAGCAGCCCGATCTCGTCGTAGTGGTGCAGCGTGCGCACCGTCACCCCGGCGAAACCGGCGACCTGTCCCACGGAGTAGCTCATCGCTTCCCGCTCCTCACTGATCGGTACGTCCCTCAGCCTGAGGGCTCACGCGACGTGAGGTGCAAGTCCTGATGTCCGAGGACGCCGACGAAGGGCGGGCCCTCGCCCGCGAAGGTGTACGCGCCCCGCTCGATCCGCTCGATGAGGCCGCGGGTCCACGCGGCCCCCGCGTCCGCCGTGTGCACCCAGAGGTTCATGATCTCGCCGATGTGGCCCAGCGCCTCGGGCCCCTCCTGCGGGGTGTAGCGCTCCAGGACGTCGGCCTTCCACCGCTCGATGGCGGCCAGCCGCCGCCTCAGCAGCGCGAGCGCCTCCTCGCGCTCCAGGTCGACGAGGAAGCCGACCGCCGCGGTGAGGACGTCCACCTTCTGGTCGTACGAGGTCAGCGACGCGCGCAGCAGCGCGAAGTACTCCTCGGTGCCCTGCTCCGTGAGCTCGTACTCGGTGCGCGGCGGCCCGCCGGCCGTGCTCGGCGCGGTCTCGTACGCGCGCAGCAGCCCCTGGCGCGCCATCTGCTTGAGCGCGTGGTAGATCGAGCCGGGCTTGGCGTGGGACCACTCGTGCGCGCCCCAGTACTCCAGGTCGTTGCGGACCTGGTAGCCGTGCGCCCGCCCGTGCTGGCGTACGGCCCCGAGGACCAGCAGCCGGATCGCTGACATCGCCGTTTCCTCCTGGTCGCTTCCGACCAGGCTACGCAGCCGGACCCGGCGGCGGGGTCACACGTCGCGCTCCATGTCCACCAGCTCGAACGCCGTCTTCCCGTCCAGCGACTCCCGGATGATGTCGGCGTGGCCGGCGTGCCGGGCGATCTCCTCCACCAGGTGCAGCGCCATCCAGCGCATCGACACCCGCCCGTCCTTCGGGAACCAGGGCGCCTGCGGCAGCGGGAAGGTGTCGTCCAGGCTCGGCACCGCCCGCAGGAACTCCTCGGTCTCCTTCGCCACCCGGTCCCAGAACGCCAGCACGCCCTCGACCGACTCGTCCTCCACCAGCCGGAAGCTGTCGGCGAAGCTCTCCGGGGAGGGGTTGAGCTCGTTCGGCGCCTGCTGGGCCATCCGCAGCCAGGACAGCTCCGCCTGGGCGACGTGCTTGACCAGGCCCGAGAGCGACAGCTCACTGGCGCTGGGCCGCGACGCCGCCTGCTCGTCCGTCAGTCCGAGCACCGCGCGCCGGACGGCGCCGCGCTGCGCCTCGATGAAGGCGAGCAGTGCGCCGCGCTCGTCGCCGTGAGCCTCCGCGGGAACGTGAGTGACCATGATCCGTCCGCCTTCCGACCAGGGGGAGGGGCACCGTCTGCGCCCCTCCAACACCCGCCACACTACGGACGGTTGAGGACAGATACTGTCCTCGTTCCCCGATTTTCCGTAAGGCTTCTCAGAACGGGAAGCGGCTGCGGCCGTACTGGATCGAGATCCACTTGTACGTGGTGAACGCGTCCACCGTCGCCTCGCCGTTCAACCGCCCGACACCCGAGTGCTTCTCGCCGCCGAACGGCACGATCGGCTCGTCGTGCACGGTGCCGTCGTTGATGTGGATCATCCCGGTGTGGACGCGCTGCGCGAGCCGTACACCGCGCTCCACGTCGCCCGTGTGGACGGCACCGCTCAGCCCGTACGGGGTGTCGTTGGCGATCCGTACCGCCTCGTCCTCCCCGTCGAAGGGAATCAGGATCGCCACCGGGCCGAAGATCTCCTGGCTCAGCACCGGGGAGTCGGCCGGCAGGCCGGTCAGGACGGTCGGCGCCACGACGTTGCCCGCGGTGGCGCCGCGGACCAGCGCGGTCGCGCCCGCCTCGACGGTCTGGTCGACGAGCGAGGACACCGCCTCGGCCTGCGTGGAGTTGATGAGCGGCCCGAGGTGGGTGGCCGGGTCGGCCGGGTCGCCGGCCTTGAGGGTGCGCACCTTGGCGACGAACTTCTCGGTGAACTCCTGCTCCACCGACCGGTCCACCAGGATCCGGTTCGCCGCCATGCAGACCTGCCCCTGGTGCACGAACCGGCTGAAGACCGCCGCGTCCACGGCGTAGTCGACGTCCGCGTCGTCCAGGACGATGAGGGCGCTGTTGCCGCCGAGCTCGAGGACGGCGCGCTTGAAGTGCGCGGCGCAGACGGTGGCGACGTGGCGGCCGACTCGGTCGGAGCCGGTGAAGGAGATGACCTTGGGCACCGGGTGCTCGATGAGCGCGTCGCCGATCTCGGCGATGTCGGTGATCACGACGTTGAGCAGGCCGGGTGGCAGGCCCGCGTCCTCGAAGACCTTCGCGACCAGGGTGCCGCCGAGGATCGGGGTGTTCTGGTGCGGCTTGAGGACGACCGCGTTGCCGAGGGCGAGGGCCGGGGCGACCGACTTGATCGACAGGAGGAAGGGGAAGTTGAAGGGGCTGATGACGCCCACGACCCCGACCGGGACGCGGTAGAGGCGGTTCTCCTTGCCGTCGACCGGCGACGGCACGATGCGGCCCTCGGGGCGCAGCGCCAGGTGGATCGCCTCGCGCAGGAACTCCTTGGCGAGGTGGAGCTCGAAGGCGGCCTTGGTGCGCGTGCCGCCGAGCTCGGCGATGATCGCCTCGGTGATCTCGCCCTCGCGCTCCTCGATGATCCGCAGCGCCCGCTCGAAGACGGCGCGGCGCGTGTACGGGTTGGTGTCGGCCCAGGCGCGCTGGGCCCGCTCGGCCGCGCGGTAGGCCTGGTCCACCTCGTCGACGGTGGCGACGGTGATGGAGGCGAGCTTCTCCTCGTTGTACGGGTTGAAGTCGATGATGTCCCACGAGCCGCCGCCGGCCCGCCACTCACCGTCTATGTACTGCAGGGCCAGGTCTGTGAAGTACGACATGCCATTCCTTCCAGCAGGCAGGCAGGCGGCGCGTGGGCATGCGGGCGTGCGTGCGCGCTCGGGGTCGGTCAGTCCTCGGTTGACGCGACGTCATCGTACTGACGAGTCATGTGAGTTGGAGGAGACCCCTGAGAAGATCCCGGCTTTCCTCGGGACCCGGGCTGTCCTGATGCAGCCGCCCCATGACCCGCTCGTACTGGGCCACCTCCTCGCGCTTGTCGAGGTACAGCGCGCTCGTCAGCTGCTCCAGGTAGACGATGTCGGAGAGGTCGGATTCGGGGAAGCGCAGCAGGGTGAAGGCGCCGCTCTCGCCCGCGTGGCCGCCGAAGCTGAACGGCATGACCTGGAGGGTGACGTTGGGCCGTTCCGATACCTCGATCAGGTGCTTGAGCTGGTCGCGCATCACGGCGCGGTCGCCGTACGGGCGGCGCAGGGCGGCCTCGTCGAGAACGGCGTGAAAGTGCGGTGCCCGCTCGGAGACGAGGATCTTCTGGCGCTCCAGGCGCAGCGCGACCCGGCGGTCGATCTCGGCGCGGGGGGCGTCGGGCATGCCGCGCGTGACGACGGCGTGCGCGTACTCCTCGGTCTGCAACAGGCCGTGGACGAACTGCACTTCGTAGATCCGGATGAGCGAGGCGGCGCTCTCCAGACCGATGTACGTCTGGAACCAGCCCGGCAGCACGTCGCCGTAACTGTGCCACCACCCGGCCAGGTTGGCCTCGCGGGCGAGCCCGAGGAGCGACTCGCGCTCGGTCTCGTCGGTGACGCCGTAGAGCGTGAGGAGGTCCTCGACGTCCCGCGCCTTGAAGCTCACCCGTCCCAACTCCATGCGGCTGATCTTTGATTCGGACGCCCGGATCGAATAGCCGGCGGCCTCACGGGTGATGCCGCGCGACTCGCGCAGCCGCCGCAGCTGCGAGCCCAGCAGGATGCGCCGCACCACGGAACCGCTCGATTCACTTGCGGTCACGTCTCCAACCCTCCCCATCGCTGATGTGTACGACGGAGCACCCCCGAGCCCCGAGATGCCGGATTCTGCCACCAAACGCTTCAGCGTGTACTCGATCGGTTACGGATAGGCGAAGCCTTGACCGTGCGGGGCCGCGGTGACGAGCGGTGAAGTGAAATCCGTCGCCGGAAGATATGGCCAGTAACCGTCACGGGGGTGGACAGGTCGGGCGCGTGCACGTGCATCTGCCCTTGCATCAGCTGGTCGCATTCGGAACCATGGTCCCCGCGCACCTGCGTACTCGTTCGTGTTGTCGCACCACAGCCGCGAATCCCGGGAGTGCCTCGCATGGGGACGAATGGATCGACCATGCTCGAGCCGTTAAGGCAGGGGCTTCCGCCGATCGATGCCGCTTCCGTCTCCAGCTCCGCCTCCTGCGCCCTGCCGGCCCGGTACGAAGCGGTGCGCGGCGCACGCCGGTTCACCGCGGCGACGCTCGCCCAATGGGATCTGAACGACCGCTTCGACGACGTCTCGCTCGTCGTCTCCGAACTCGTCACCAACGCACTGCGGCACGCGCTGCCCGCGGACGCGCCCGGCCGGGACGCCCCCTCCCCCGGCGAGTCGCCCTCCGTGCGGCTGCACCTGATGCGCTGGGCGAGCCGACTGGTGTGCGCGGTCCGCGACCCGAGCCCGGACAGCCCGACCGCGCGCGAGTCCGCCGAGGACTTCTCGGCCGAGTCGGGCCGGGGCCTGCTCCTGGTCGAGTCCTTCAGCGACAGCTGGGGCTGGCACCCGCTGGCCGGGACGCTGCGCGGGAAGGTGGTCTGGGCACTGTTCCGGCTGCCGGACACGCCGCCGGGCGCACCGGCCGCGACCCCGACGCCGTAAGCAGGGCCGCGGCCCCGGCGCCGTAAGCCCAGGCCCTGTCGAGAGCCCGGTGGGCGCGGCCGCGCCGCATCCGCCGGGCCGCCGGGCCGCCGCGCCTCAGCCGCCGACCAGATGGTCGAACTCGCCGTCCTTCACGCCCAGCAGCAGCGCCTCTATCTCCGCCGGCGTGTACACCAGCGCGGGCCCGTCCGGGTGCCGTGAATTGCGTACGGCGACGTCGCCGCCGGGCAGTTTGGCGAACTCCACGCAGGAGCCCTGCGAGTTGCTGTGTCTGCTCTTCTGCCAGACGACCCCGTGAAGCTCTGTGGCCGCCATGCCGTTGTACACGTGGTGCACAGGACGCTCCCCGAGATACATGGTGCAGATGTCAACTATGCGCGATCATAGCTTCGTTCATATGCACATGCATGAGCAGATGCACGTGCACGCCGGGTGGCGCTTCCGTTACACCCCCCGTCCAGGGTAAAGACGCGCGAAAGGCCTTTCTGGCTCCCGCACCTGCGCCGGTACGCACACGAAGGCCCCCCGCCTGGGCGAGCGGGGGGCCTGTACGGGGCGCGCGGGGACGTCAGCGCGGGGACGACGAGTACGGCAGCAGCGCCATCTCGCGGGCGTTCTTGATGGCCCGCGCGAGCATCCGCTGCTGCTGCGCCGAGACGCGCGTCACACGCCGGCTGCGGATCTTGCCGCGGTCCGAGATGAACTTCCGCAGCAGGTCGGTGTCCTTGTAGTCGACGTACGTGATGCCGTCGCGGTCCAGCGGGTTGGGCCGGTTCTTCGCGGGCTTGCGATCGGCGGCGGAGCGGCGGGGAGACATGGGGTCAGACCTCCAGGAGGGCGTCGAAGGCGGACGGCAGCCGCTGCCAGGCCTCGCGGCCCGCGGCGTACTCCGCGTCGGTGAGCAGGCAGGAGTCGAGGAGCTCGGCGAGCCCCTCGCGGTCCAGGCCCGGCGAGGTGAAGACGAGGTGCTGGCAGCGGTCCCCGTGCTCGGGGTCCCAGTCCAGCGCGGCCGCCGCCCGGCGCAACGGCGGGACCATCTCCCAGGCGGCGTCCGGCAGCGAGGCGAGCCACGGCCCGGCCGGCTCGACGCACAGCGCGCCGCCCGCCGCGTCCCACGCCAGCAGCGTGTCGGGCCGGTCCGCCAGCCAGAACCGCCCCCGACTGCGGGCGGCCGCACAGCACAGGTCCTCCAGCGCCGCGTACAGCCGCCCCGGGTGGAACGGCCGGCGCCGGTGCCACACGTACGTGCCGACGCCGTGCGCGTCCGCGTCCTGCGGCAGCAGCGCGCACGCCGGGTGCTGGGCGGCGGCCGCGGCCTCGACGTCGAAGCCGGCCAGCGCGGCCGCCGCCAGGTCCCCCGCCGGGTCCCCCTCCACCGGGACCCGGCGGGCGGTCGGGTGCAGCTGGGCGAGCAGCGCCCGGTCCTCGTCGTCGGCCTCGGGGCTGTCGAGGACGGCGAGGACGGGCGCGTACTCCAGCTGGCGCGCCCAGGTGTCGGCGACCGTGCGTTGATCGGTGGCGGCCGCGGCGAGGCCCGCCTCCATCAGGTCGTCGCCGTTGCCGAGGTACGGCAGGAGGAGCGCCGGGTCCACGGCCGTGATGACGGACGTGACGCGCAGTCCGGCCGCCGCGACCACCTCGGCCATCGCCTTGGGCTCGACCGAGTCCCACAGCTCGACGACCGCGAGCCGTGTGAGACCGGCATCCGCCAGCCGCTCCAGCTCGGGCACCAGGTCCTCGCGCAGCGCGCAGCACGCGCAGTCGTTGACCAGCGGCGTCTCACCCGTCGACAGCACGCCGGTGGCGTCCCGCACGGTACGGACGACCGTGCCCTCGGGCGCCGTCGACAGGTCGTGGTGGAGCGCCACGCTGCCGGGGACGGTGGCGAGCAGCCGCTCCACGGCGGCGGCGCGGGCGTCCGCGTGCAGCCCGCCGACGATCGCGACGGACAGCATCAGCGCGCCCCGCGGCGGCCGTCGGCCCCGTAGCGCTTCTGGAACTTCTCCACGCGCCCGGCCGTGTCCAGCACGCGCGCCTGGCCCGTGTAGAAGGGGTGGCTCGCGGAGGAGATCTCGACGTCGATGACGGGGTAGGTGTTGCCGTCCTCCCACTCGACCGTCTTGTCGCTGGTGGCGGTCGAGCGGGTCAGGAAGGCGAAGCCGCCGGCCTTGTCACGGAAGACGACGGGCTCGTACGGAGGGTGGATTCCGGGCTTCATCGCTGGGCTCAGCGCTCCTCTCGGAAGTCGACGTGCCGTCCGACGACCGGGTCGTACTTGCGCAGCGTCATGCGGTCGGGGTCGTTACGGCGGTTCTTGCGGGTCACGTAGGTGTAGCCGGTGCCGGCGGTGGACCGGAGCTTGATGACCGGTCGGAGTTCGTTGCGGGCCATGGGGCGAGAGTATGTGAAAATGGTTTCCATTACCAAGCCACAGTCTTGGAAGGCTCACGAGAGGTAGGTCACCTTGTCCGCCCACTGCCAGCTGACCGGCGCCCAGCCGGGCTTCGGCAACCGCATCTCGCACTCCCACCGGCGTACGTCGCGCCGCTTCGACCCCAACATCCAGCGCAAGCGCTACTGGCTGCCGAGCGAGGGCCGGTACGTCCGGCTGACCCTGTCCACCAAGGGCATCAAGACCGTCGACACCATCGGCATCGAGGCGGCGGTGGCCCGCATCCGCGCCCGCGGGGTGAAGGTCTGATGGCCAAGAAGAGCAAGATCGCGCGCAACGAGCAGCGCAAGACGGTCGTCGAGCGGTACGCGGCCCGGCGCGCCGAGCTGAAGGCGCTCATCCGCCGCCCCTCGACCCCGGAGGCCGAACGCCTCGCCGCCCAGGCGGAGCTGCGGCGCCAGCCGCGCGACGCCAGCCCCACGCGCGTACGCAACCGGGACAGCGTGGACGGGCGGCCCCGCGGCCACCTGCGGAAGTTCGGCATGTCACGGGTGAACGTGCGGCAGCAGGCGCACGCCGGGTTCCTGCCGGGGGTGCGCAAGTCCTCCTGGTAGCACGCCCGTCGGCGCGTACCGGCTGGTAGCTTGGCGCCGTGAACGTGCAGAGGCTCGTACGGAACGCGGCCGTCGCGGCAGCCGGTTGCGCGGCCGCGCTCGCACTGACCGGCTGCGGGGGCGGCGCGGACACGGGCGACGGCCGGGGGAAGACCAACGGCGGCGTCTCCCCCGCGCCCTCGCCCGGCACTGCGTCCCCGGCGGCGTCCCCGGCCACGCCGACGGCCACGACCACGGCCGCACCCGCACCCGCCCTCGAAGGCGCGTGGCTCGGCGTCACCGACGGCAAGGCCGTGAACCTCACCATCAAGAAGGGCCACGCCGTCGTCCTCGCGGAGTCCCGGCTCTGCCAGGGGTTCGCGAAGGACGCCGGGCAGGGCGTGGTCTCCCTGACGGTGAAGTGCCGGGACGGCGGCACCGAGCGGGCGAGTGGCACCGCGCGGGAGGCCGCGGGCGGAAAGCTCGTCGTGACCTGGGACAGCGGCACGACCGACACGCTCACCAAGGCGACGGTCGGCGAGAACGTCCCGACGTCGCTGCCGTCCCTGCCGCCGCAGCCCTAAGGCTTCCCAGGCTCCCGCAGGGCGTCGGACAGCGACTCCAGCGCCTCGCGCAGCAGGCGCACGCCGTCGCGGACGACCGGGTCCGGGACCTCGTCGTCGCCGACCCGCACCTCGTCCCAGCGCGGCACCCGGCGCTCGCGGATGTCCTTGGCGCCGCGTTCGGTCGCGCGGCGCAGGGTGTCCGCGAGGGCGGCGGCCGCGGGCAGCGGGGCGGCGTCGCGGTCCGGAAGGTGCGCCTCCATCAGCATCGTGACCCGGCCCAGCTGCGCGAGGGCCTGCTCCGCGCCGTCGGCGGCGGTGTGGGACAGGCCGCGGTGCCTGACCGGTTCGTGGGTGGCGCGCGTGTGCGCCTCCTGCCAGGCGACCCGGGCGGTACGGGTGGCGAGGACGGCTTCCCGTACGTCGGCGGCGGCCTCGCCGTCGCGCCCGGCGGCCGGGTTCGCGTAGTGGGCGAGGACGCAGGCGGCGTACCGCCCGTCCGCCGCCAGCCAGTCGGCGAGCCGCCCGCGCAGCCGGGGCGTCTCCCACGCCGGGTACACGGCGTACGCCACCATCGCCAGCACGCCGCCGAGCAGCGTCAGCAGCACCCGCTCCGGGACCGTCTGGTCCCAGGTCTCGCCGCCCATGCCGAGCAGGAACACCACGTACGCCGAGACGCAGACCTGCGCGGCGGCGTAGCCCGTGCGCATCAGCAGGAACATCCCGAAGGCGCAGCACACGGCGAGCGCGGCGGAGGTGTACGTGCCCGGGGTCGCGGTCCGTACGACGGCGGTGGCCAGCGCCACGCCGAGCAGGGTGCCGCAGAAGCGGGCCACCGAGCGGGCGTAGGTCTGCGTGAAGTCGGGGCGCATCGCCATGACGGCGGCCATCGGCGCCCAGTAGCCGTGCCCGAAGGGCAGCGCCGCGCCGAGGAGGTAGCCGAGGCCGGCGACGGCCGAGACGCGCACGGCGTGCCGGAAGACGGGCGAGCCGCCGCGCAGTTCGCCCCGGACGTCGCGCACGACGCCGGGCAGGAGGCTCAGGAGCGGGGGGCGCGCGCGGGCCTCGCCCGGTTCGGCCCAGCCGCTGGGCGCCGCCGTCTCGACGACGTCCTCCAGGAGCGCGGCGAGCCGGACGGCCGCGCGGCGGGCAGGTCCGGTGAGGATCGCCCCGGTGTCGGGCGTGCGGAGGGCGGCGAGCGCGGCGGGCGGGATGGTGGCCGGGCGGCCGCGGCGGATCGCGTCGGCGGCGGTGTCGAGCACGGTCCCGGCGGCGCCGAGGAGTTCGCGCACCCGGTCGCGCTGCGGGCCCTCGCGCGGGACTCCGATCGCCGGGTCGGCGAGCGAGGCGAGCACCGGCCGGATGCGCTCGGCGAGTCCGCGCGCCCCGTGCAGTTCGGCCGGCCGGCGGCGGGCCTGGCGGCGGGTGACGGCGGCGGCGCTGCGGGCCGTCATGAGCGGCACCGGGTCGAAGGGCGCGTACGGGTCGTGCCGCAGCCTCCGCGCGTAGTCGGCCTCGGCGGCCAGCGCGCCGGCGAGCGCGTCGCGGTGCGGGCCCCACCGGCGGATGGGCACGAGCACGATGAGCGCGGCCTGGACGAGCCCGCCGGCGGCGATGACGAGCGCGTGGCCGGCCGCGGCGGCGACGGAGGTGGGGAGGGTGACGGTGACCAGCATGATGGCGACGTTCGACGACGCGATGACCCCGGCGGTCGGCCCGGCGACCCACGCGAGACCGGCGAGGAACGTCCACGCCACCAGCAGGCAGAGGAACAGCACCGGGTGAGCGCCCGTCAGGTACCCGACGAAGGTCGACACGGCGAGGCTCACCCCGGACGCGAGCGCCAGCGTCGGCCGGGGCCGCCAGCTCCGCTGGAAGGTGGCGACCGCCGCCTGGAACGCCCCGAACGCCGAACTCACCGCCACGGCTGTCCCGAACGCCGCGAGGCTCACCCCGACGACCAGCGCCAGCCCGACGGCCCCCCGCAGCGCGACCAGCGGCTCCAGCCGCCGCCGCTCCACCGTCAGCCCCGCACGGGCGGTCGCCTTGAGCGCGCGGAGCCAGGTCATGGGCACGAGGGTAACGGCATACCCTGACATACCGGACACAAGGCCCGACGGCGAGGTCCGGACGGTCCCTAGGGGGGTGTCTTGCCGATCTTGCCGGGCTCGCGACGCCTGGCACGCGCGCTGATCCGGCCTGATCGGCAAGACACCCCCTAGCGCGGCAGCGCGCCTCCCGGGGGCTCGGTCCGGGCCCGGTCGGCCGCGTCCCGGCCGTGCTCCCAGCCCGCCGCGTCCGTCGCGCCGCGCACGCGCGTGGTCGTCGTGGCGGGGAACATCCGGTCCGCCTGCGCCGTCACCGCCACGTCCCGCGCCGCCAGGACCGGGAGCAGCGTCGGTTCGCCGGCGGCGACGCGGCGTGATGTGGACGCCAGCCGGTCGCCTATCCGCTGCGCGTACGCCAGCAGGAACGACTGGCGGAACGTCTTCGTACGCTTCCGCCCGCCCGCGCGCTGCGCGGCCTCCGCCTTCGTCATCGCGCCCGTGCCCTGCACCAGCAGCGAGGTGTAGAGGAGCTCGACGACCTCCAGGTCCGGTTCGTAGCCGACGACCGTCGAGAAGCCGAAGGCCTCGTTCCACACGGCCCGGCAGTGGTTCGCCGCCGCGACGGCGTCCAGCAGGATCGCCTTCGCGGTCTCGTACGGCGCGTCGACGCCGATGCGCAGCGCGGCGGGCTCGTCCGCGCTGTGGGTGCGCGCCGCGAGCGCCGCCTCGTCGAGGCTGTGGCGCGCCATCAGCTCCTGCGCCTTCGCGGTGAACGCCTCCGCCTCCTCCGGATACCCCGTCGCCTCCGCCTTGGCGAGCAGCGCCCGGATCCGGGCGAGCATCCGCGGCTCGCCGTGCACCGGCACCGCGTACGGCACGGCGGCGCCCGGCGCCGGGCCGACCGGCTCGATCGCGGGCAGCCGGGCCAGCAGCCGGTACAGCTCCAGCACGGCCGTCGCGTACGAGAAGCGGTCCGCGCGCCAGGCGGCGCCGGCGGGCAGCTCGGCGAGCTGGGCGGCCCAGCGGGGCGGCAGCTCGGCGTACGCCCGCGCCTCGGCGGCGATCAGCTCCGACACCAGCCGCACATGGTGCTCGTCGAGCTCGCGCCGTACCAGCCGGACGACATCGGCGGGCTGCCAGCCGCGCTGCCACGCCGCGCGCACGAACTCCTCGCCGCGCCGGGCCAGCTCCGCGTCCGCGGCCGGGTCGGCGGCGAGACGCCGCCCGCGGCGTTGAGCTGCTTGACGTACAGCTGCTGGGCCTGGGTGATGCTCTTGCCGAGAGTGGCGTACACGCCGGTCATGTCGGTG
>NZ_JBEXNO010000033.1:0-88901 GCF_040611175.1 Streptomyces sp. NPDC003036
GGGAGAGGTCCAGCGACAGCTTGCTGAAGAGGTTCAGCCGGGTGAGGGCGGTGCCTCGCTTCACCAGCTCGTCCGCGAGGTCGCGGGCGTCGACCCGCGCTGCCGGGCGGCGCGGGCCTGGTGGTCGTGGTCAACGAGGAGTCGGGCTCGGACTCCTCGGCCGCCGCCGCGCTCGTCCGGGACGCGCTGCCGCGCGCGGAGGTGCGCACGTGCGCGCCGGAGGCCGTGGAGGAGGAGCTGGAGCGGGCGGCCGGGTGGTGCCGGGCGCTGGGGGTGGTGGGCGGCGACGGGACGGTCAACCGCGCGGCGGCGGTGGCGGCCCGGCACCGGGTGCCGCTGGCGGTCTTCCCCGGCGGGACGCTCAACCACTTCGCGTACGACCTGGGCGTGGAGTCCGTCCACGACACCTGCCGCGCGCTGGCCGCGGGCGACGCCGTACGGGTCGACCTGGGGCGGTTCACGCCCGGCCCGCGGGGCGCGGACCACGGCTACTTCGTCAACACCTTCAGCCTGGGCGTGTACCCGGAGCTGGTGCGGCTGCGCGAGCGCTGGGCGCCGCGGATCGGGGGATGGCCGGCCGGGGTGCTCGCGGCGCTCCGGCTGCTGCGCGGCGAGCACCCGCTGGAGGCGGAGCTGGGCGGCGAACGGCATGCGCTGTGGCTGCTGTTCGCCGGCAACTGCCTGTACCGGCGGATGGGCCCCACCCCCGGCCACCGCGCCGAGCTGGCGGACGGCCTGCTGGACGTCCGGGTCGTCCGGGCCGGCCGGTTGCCGGGGCTGCGGCTCCTGGCGGCGGTCCTCGCGGGGCCGCTGAGCCGCTCCCCCGTGCACACGGCGGTCACGCTGCGGCGGCTGCGGATCGCGGGGCTCGCACCCGGCACCGTCCTGGCGTACGACGGCGAGGTGACCCACGCGCCGCCGGAGCTGCTGGTCGACAAGGAGGACGAGGCGCTCACCGTCTACCGGCCGCAGGTACGCGCCTGAGCCCACCGAGCGCCGTGTCTCACCGGGCCAGCGCGGCCGCGTGGCCCATCACGATCACGGGCTCCTTCGCGGGGTCGAGCGCGAGCAGCAGCTCCCGCATCCGCTCCAGCGGCAGGGAGACGCAGGCCCGGGTGGGGCCGCCGTGGTCGACGTGGATCCACACGCCGCCGCCCTTGGCGAGGCCGAGCGGGCGGGTCTTGTTCAGCGGTGTGGTGCCGGGGACGCGGTTGTAGTCGATGGCCACGACGTGGTCGAAGGAGCCTTCGAGCGGCTCCCCGAGGAAGCCGGTGCCGGACATGTTGAACTCCTCGTCCTGGTCGTAGGGCAGCCGGGTGCCGGGGTCGGGCAGGCGGCCCCCGGCGTCGCCGATCCGGAAGACACCGATGGGCGTGCGCAGGTCGTCGGCGTGGTGGTCGTCGGTCCAGCCGCGCAGCGCGTTGTGCGCCTGCCACGGCTTGGTGACCGGGTGCCAGCCGCGCGTCGGCTCGTACGCGTACAGGACGGCGGTGGAGCGGGAGGAGTCGGGGCCCTCGCCCGTGACGACGAGCGCCTGCCGGGTGGCGGCCGGGATCCGCGCCCGGGTGAGCGGTCCGATGCCGGGGAGGTCGGCCGGACGGGGGGCGGTGGCGGGCGCCGGGTCGGCGGGGGGTCCGGCCGCGGGGTCGGTCGCGGCCTGCGCGGGGCGGGCGGCGGGACCGGTGGACGGCTCGGCGCATCCGGTGAGCAGGAGGCCGGCGCAGACCGTGGTCAGCAGCGCGGCGAGGAGGGGCATGTCCGATCTTGTGGCCATGAAACACGATGATCGGGCGATCGCTCCGCTCCCGCACGGCGGTAGCGGCAGACGGGCGGCGCCCCGACCTGCACCGTGTACGCGTTCGAATCGGGGGAACCCGAAAAGCGGAGGAGCGTCATGGTTCCCATCCTGCTGGTTCTGCTGCTCGCCCTCATCCTCTTCGGCGTCGGGTTCGCCGTGAAGGCGCTGTGGTGGATCGGCTGGCGGTCCTGGTGATCTGGATCCCGCTGGTACCGCTGGTAGCGGATGACGGTTCGGGGATCACAGCAAGGGGCCGAGCGGTCCCAGATCGATGTTCAAGTCCTCCGGCGCGAGTCCGAACCTCGTCCGGAGGACTTCCATGCGGTCCTCCAGCAGCATCAGCGTCAGGCCGATGCGCTCCTCCTGCTCCTCGGTCAGCTCGCCGCCCTCCACGCGCCGCAGCGCCTGCCGCTCCATGAGCTGGCGCAGGAGCTCGACGACGGTGAGGACCAGCCGGGCGAGGTCGCGCTCGACGGTGTCGGGGTCGAGTTCGACGCGGCGGCGCGGTTCGCTCATGCCCGCTCCCCCGCGATCTCCCCCGGCAGGGCCGTGCCCCAGGGCGAGGGCACCTCGGCGCTCACCGAGCTGACCAGCGCCTTCAGGTCGACGCGTACGAGGTCGACGTCGGCGATGCTCAGTGTGAGGTCGCCGCTGATGACGACACCGCCGGCGAGCAGCCGGTCGAGCAGGTCCACGAGCGCGATGCGCCGCTCTTCGATGGGCATTACGCGTCCTCCGCGATGCCGGCGAAGGAGTACGGCGCCCAGGGCCCGGTCAGCTCCACCCGGACGCCCTCCTCGGACACCCCGCGCACCAGCTGGACGAAGCCCTCGCCGCGCTCCCGGTCGACCAGGTAGGCGGCGTTGAGGACGTTGACGCCGCCGGCGCCGGACAGCTTGGCGTCCTGCGGTGGGTGGACCGTGGCGGCCTCCGCGTGCCGGGAGAGCTCGTCGTGCAGGCGGCGCGCCAGGTCCTCGGCGTGCCGCAGCCCGGCCTCGTGGCCGCGCCGCTCCTTGAGCCTGCGGCGGAGGTAGTCGCGGCCGCCGCCGGTGGCGGGCGCCGCCGCGGGCTCGGGTTCCGGCCGAGGCTTCGGCTCCGGCTCGGCGTACACCTTCACGCCCCACTCCACCCGGCCGTCCAGCCGCTCCAGGGCGCGTACGAACCGGTCGTGGCCCTCCTCCAGCAGCCGCCGCACCCCGCTGTCGTCGCGGCACACGGTGGCGAGCCGCAGCGGGAGCGGGCAGGTCACGGTGGTCAGCGCGGCGATCACCGCGTCGTGGGCGCGCGCGGTGGCGGACAGCCAGTCCAGGTCCTCCAGGTGCGCGCGCAGCGGGGCCTCGTCGAAGTCCTCGGCGGGGACGGCGCCCACCACGGCGACGAGGTCGCCGTGGCGGACGAGCCGGGGCGGCTGGTCCCCGACGGCCCGGAGCCCTTCGGGCAGGACGCCTTCGAAGGGGCGGCACACGGCGTAGACGTACCGCAGCCGCGGCGTACGGGGGGTGGCGGGCACGGGGGCGGTGGCGGGGGTCATGTGGTGCGCTCCTCCAGCTCGGCGATCCGGCGCTGCAGCTCCTCGTTCTCGCGGGCCAGTTCGCGCTGGCGGGCGCGCGAGGAGAGGGCGGGGTCGCTCTCCCACCAGTCGATACCCATCTCCTTGGCGCGGTCGACGGACGCGACGACGAGACGCAGCTTGATGGTCAGCAGCTCGATGTCGAGCAGGTTGATCTTGATGTCGCCGGCGATGACCACGCCCTTGTCGAGGACGCGTTCGAGGATGTCGGCGAGGTTGGCGCTGCTGCCCTCGGAGGCGTACGGGCTCGGAAGGCCCCGGCTGGGGGTCGTCATGTCGGTCTCGTGCCCTTCTCCAGGCGGTCGAGGAGCTCGTCCTCCCGGCGGTCGAATTCCGCCTCGTCGATCTCGCCCGCCTCCAGCTGTTCGGCCAGCCGGGCGAGTTCGCGCTGTACGGCGGCGGGGTCGTAGTACTGCCGCTCCGCCTCCGTCACCACCTGCCGCAGCACCCAGGCGGTGCCGCGCAGGGGGGCGGCGGGCAGCAGGAGCAGCTCACCCAGCAGGCCCATACCCGGAGCCCCTCCCCTCACTCCACGAAGCTGTAGGGCGGCAGCGGCCCGTTCAGGTGCAGCTGGAGGTGGCCGTGGTGCTTGGCGAGGGCCTCGCAGGCCGCGACGAAGCCGTCGGCGGCGTCCCGGTCCACGAGGAAGGAGATGTTCGTCAGCCAGCCGCTGCTCTCGGGCCCGGGGCGGATGTCCACCGCCTCGCCCTGCAGCGCCTCCTGGACGAGCACCGCGTCGCGCGCCTCGCGCTGCTTCACGGCGGCCGCCACCCGCTCGCCGAGGGCGATCTTCTGCTCGTACGTGCCACCGCCCGCCGCGCGGTTGGCCTCGCTGAGCGCCCGCAGGTCCGGGTCGTCGGTGAGCACCTGGTGCAGGACGGCGTCCTGGTCGTGGGCGGCCTTGACGTTGTACTCGACCTTGTTGTCGAGGGCGTCGAGCCGTTCGAGGTAGTGGTCCTGGCGTTCGCCGAGGACCGCGAGGACCGTGTCGTCGTCGGGCGAGACGCCGCCGAAGCGCATGGGCAGCACCGGGCCGTCCGCCCCGGCCGCGGCGAGCACGTTCTGGTGGGCGAGCAGGTCGCGCCGCTTGGGCCGCAGCTCCTCGGGCGCGTCGCTCACCAGCGCCGTCAGGCCGCCCGTCGTGAGGACGCGGACGGGCCTGGGCGGATCGCCGATGCCGCAGGTCCCCTTGGGGAGGCCTGGGTGTGAGCTGCGTGTGATGCCGTAGACGTAGGTGCTCACTGCTCCTCCTCCTGCTTCTTCCGGGACGACGAACGGCTGGACGAACGGCTGAGGGTGTCGGACAGGGTCTCCGCGGCGCCCTGGAGGGCGCCCTTCGTCTTGCCGCGCGCTCCGGACTCGGTCATGTCGTTGACCAGCTCGGGCAGGCCCGGGTTCTTGCGGGGACCGGCCTCCAGGTCGAGGCGGTTACAGGCCTCGGCGAAGCGCAGATAGGTGTCGACGCTGGCGACGACGACACGGACGTCGATCTTCAGGATCTCGATGCCGACGAGCGAGACGCGGACGAAGGCGTCGATGACGAGCCCGCGGTCCAGGACCAGTTCGAGGACGTCGTACAGGCCACTGGTACCGCCGGAGCCGCCTCCGGCCGGTCCGCCCGTCTGTGTAGCGACAGTCATGGTGTGGCTCCCTCCCTGAGGGGTTGTCAGCGCTGCCGGTCGGCCCGGCCGCGCTCGTAGCGGCGCACGCGCCGGTAGCCGGTGAGCTCGCCGTCCTGGTCGAGTTCGAGCTCGTACGAGGCGAGCAGGCTCATCGTCTCGGGGACACGCGCCAGTTCGAGGACTTCGACGGTCAACTGCCATCCCTCATCGGTTCTCTGGAAGGACGACACCGACTCGGCGGTCAGCCCGGTGAGTTCGGCGAGCTGTTCGCACGCGCGGCGCAGGGTTTCTGATGTGTTGGCCATGACTTCATGCGGGTTGCCGCCCCCGGGGCTCGCAAACACGGGAACGCCGATCCCGCAACTCGGGGCCGCATCTCGTGCCTGGTCAGCGCAGGGATTCGAGACGCCTGCGGGCCGCCGGGCCGAGAGCGCGCGGGCGGGCCGCCTCGGCGTCCCAGGGCCGGGTGCGGGCCTGTTCCAATGCGTCGCGCACGGTCCAGCGGCGGGCGTGCGTGGCCGGCTCGTCGAGCTGCTCCCACGTCAGCGGAGCGGCGACCGGGGCACCCGGCAGGGCGCGCACGGACCAGGGCGCGACGGCGGTCTGGGCGTAGCCGTTGCGCTGCACGTCGAGGTAGAGCCGGCCGCCGCGGGCCTGCTTGCGGGCGGCGGTGGTCAGCGCGTCGGGGTGGCGGGCGGCGAGGACGTCCGCGAGGTCCCGCGCGAAGGCGCGGACGTCGTCGTGGTCGGTGCGCCCGGCGAGGGGCACCACGACGTGCAGGCCCCGGGAGCCGGTGGTCATCGGCACGCCGGACAGGCCGACGGCGTCGAGCAGCTCGCGCAGCGCGTGCGCGGCGCGGCGTACGGCGCCGAAGTCGTCACCGGCCGGGTCGAGGTCGAACACCATGCGGTCGGGCCACCGGGGCCGGTCGGCCTTCGCCAGCCAGCGGTGCAGGGTGAGGGCGGCCTGGTCGGCGAGGTGGAGGAGCGTGGCGGTGTCGTCGCACACGGTGTGGGTGACGGTGCCGCCCTCCTTGGGCAGCTCGGCTCGGCGCACCCACTCCGGGTAGCCGGCAGGCGTGTCCTTCTGCATGAAGCGGGGCCCGCCGACACCGTCGGGGTGCCGCTCCAGCATCAGGGGCCGGCCGCGCAGGTGCGGCAGCATGAACGGCGCGACCGCGCGGTAGTAGGCGGCGAGGTCGGCCTTGGTGAGCCCGTCGTCGGGGAAGAGGACCTTGTCGGGCCGGTGGACCTCCACGGTCCTGCGCCCGGCCCGCAGCCTGGTGGTGCGGGGGTGCGTACTCATCGAGAGCCCGTACCCGGCACGCCGCCGCGTACACGGACGCCCCGACCGGTCGCCCGCAGGATGCGACCGGTCGGGGCGTCACAGGGGTGGGTCAGGGCGTCACGCCGCTCTCCACCGCCAGCTTCACCGCCGCGGCGATCGAGTCGGCGTCGATGCCCGCCGCGTGCAGCTGCTCCTCGGGGGTCGCCGAGGTCGGCATGGCGCGCACGCCCAGGCGCACCAGGCGCGGGGCCGGGCGGCCGTCGGAGAAGGCCTCGGCGACCGCGTCGCCCAGGCCGCCCTCGGGGTGGTGGTCCTCGACCGTGATGAGGCAGCCCGTGGCGGTCGCGGCGGCGGTCAGCGTCTCGGTGTCGACGGGCTTGACCGAGTACAGGTCGACGACGCGCACCGGGATGCCGTGTTCGGCGAGCAGGTCGGCCGCCTTGAGGGCTTCGTGGACGGTGATGCCGGCGGCCACGATGGTGGCGCGGTCGTCGTTGCCGCCTCCGCGCAGGACCTTGCTGCCGCCGACCGGGAACTCCTCGTCGGGCCCGTACAGGACCGGTGTGTCGCCGCGCGAGGTGCGCAGGTAGCGGATGCCGGGCAGGTCGGCCATCGTGGCGACGAGCCGCGCGGTCTGGTTGGCGTCGCAGGGGTACAGCACGGTGCTGCCGTGGACCGCGCGGAGCATCGCCAGGTCCTCCAGGCCCATCTGGGACGGCCCGTCCTGGCCGATGGCCACGCCCGCGTGCGAGCCGACCAGGTTGATCCCGGCGCGGCTGACGGCGGCCATGCGGATGAAGTCGTACGCCCGGGTGAGGAACGCCGCGAACGTCGACGCGTACGGGACGTACCCGCGCGTCTGGATCCCGACGGCCGCCGCGACGAGCTGCTGTTCGGCGATGTAGCACTCGAAGTACCGCTCGGGGTGGGCCTTGGCGAAGAACTCCGTGCGCGTGGAGTCGCTCACCTCCGCGTCGAGCGCCACCACGTCGCCGCGCGCAGAGCCGAGGGCCTCCAGGGCGTGCCCGTACGCGGTGCGGGTGGCGACCGTGTCGCCGACGTCGTAGCGCGGCAGCTCGACGGTGCCGTTGCGGGCGGGCCGGGGCGCGGCCACGTCCGGTGGGCTCTGTACGGACACGCGGTGGGGGTGCGGGCCGCCCAGCTCCTCGATCGCGGCCTCGGCGTCCTTGAGGGGCTTGCCGTGGAAGCCCTCCCGGTCCTCGACGGCGGCGACGCCGCGCCCCTTGCGGGTGGCGGCGAGGATCGCGGTGGGCTGCCGGACGGTGGAGCGGGCCTCGGCGTAGGCGCGGTCGACGGCCGCGACGTCGTGCCCGTCGACCTCGATGACGTGCCAGCCGAAGGCGTGCAGGCGGCGCTGGTAGGCGCCCAGGTCGTGTTCGTGGCGCGTGGGGCCGCGCTGGCCGAGCCGGTTGACGTCCACGATGAGCGTGAGGTTGTCGAGGTGGTTGTACGCGGCGTGCTCGACCGCCTCCCACACCGAGCCCTCCGCCATCTCGCTGTCGCCGGACAGGACGTAGACGCGGTACGGCAGCTGGTCGAGGCGCTTGCCCGCGAGCGCCATGCCGACGCCGACGGGCAGGCCCTGGCCGAGGGAGCCGGTGGCCACGTCGACCCAGGGCAGCCGGGGCGTGGGGTGCCCTTCGAGGCGGCTGCCGAGGGTGCGGTAGGTGGCGAGCTCGTCGTCGTCGACGGCGCCGGCGGCCCGGTACATGGCGTAGAGCAGCGGTGTGGCGTGGCCCTTGGAGAGCACGAACTTGTCGTTGCCGGGGTGGTCGGGCCGGTCGAAGTCGTAGCGCAGGTGGTGCGCGAGGAGGACGGCGCCGAGTTCGGCGGCGGACATCGACGACGTGGGGTGTCCGGAGCCGGCGGCGGCGGAGGCCCGGATGGCGTCGACCCTCAGCTGCTGGGCGAGGGAGGCGAGTTCTTCGTAGTGCATGTCACTCCTTGCGAGCGCCGGAACCGGTGCCGGCGCTGCTCTTGGCGCCGTTCCCGGCGCCGCTCTTGGCCAGTTCGGGCGAGGCGGTGTCCAGCGGTACCTGCCAGGAGCGGACCAGGCCCAGCTGGACGGCCTGCCGGGGCAGCGCCGCGTCCAGCAGCCAGTCCGCGGCGACCCGCACCCGGTTGCCCGGCATGGCGGCCAGGTGGTAGCCGCGGGTGACGGCGCCGGCGACGGGCCCGGACAGCGGGACGCCCATCGGGTTGGCGGCCGCCTTCACACCGCCGAGGTCGACGGCGAAGCCCATGTCGCTGTGCCGGTACGGGGCGGCCTCGCCGACGCCGAGCGACGCGGCGACGTTTCGGGCGGCGGTCTTGCCCTGCCGGGAGGCGTGCTGGGCGGTCATGGGCGTGTACTCGCCAGGCCGGTTCAGGTCGGGTACGGCGGCGGCGTCGCCGCACGCGAAGACGTCGGGGTGGCCGGGCACGCGCAGCTCGGGCGAGACGACGAGCCGGCCGCGTTCGACGGGCAGGCCGAGCTCGGAGACGAGTGGGTCGGGGCGTACGCCGACGCACCAGATGAGGGAGCGGGTCTCGACGAACTCGCCGTTGTCGAGGAGGACGCCGTCGGACGTGGACTCCTTGACGGAGGTGCCCATCCGCACGTCGACGCCCCGGTCGCGCAGCACCTGGTCGGCGGTGTCGGACAGCCGCTTGTCCAGCCCGGGCAGGACGCGGTCGGCGACGTCGAGGAGCATCCAGCGCGGGCGTACGCCCTTGGGCCAGGCGGGGTACTTGCGGGCGAGCGCGTCGGTGAACATCTTGCCGTGGGCGGCGACCTCCGTGCCGGTGTAGCCGGCGCCCACCACGACGAACGTGCAGCGGGAGGTGCACTCGGCGGGGTCGCCGGCGGAGGCGGCGAGCTCTATCTGGCGGGTGATGTGGTCGCGCAGGTAGAGCGCCTCGGGCAGGCCGCGGAAGCCGGTGGCGTGCTCGGCGACGCCGGGGATGGGCAGCAGCTTGCTGACGCTGCCGACGGACAGGACGAGCCGGTCGTAGCCGAGTTCGCCGGTGGTGCCCTCGGGGTCGGTGTAGTGGACCTTGCGCCCGTCGAGGTCGATGTGGTCGGCCTCGCCCAGCACCAGCCGGACGTGCCGCAGCGTGCCGGGCAGCGAGACGGTGACCCGGCGGGGCTCCAGGATGCCGGCGGCGACCTGCGGCAGCAGCGGCAGGTAGAGGAAGTAGTCGGTGGGGTTGAGCAGCACGATCTCGGCGCGGCCGCGCAGGCTCTTGCTGAGGCCGCGGGCGGTCTGGTAGCCGGCGAATCCGGCGCCGACGATCACGATGCGCGGTCGGCGGCGGGACGGCGTACCGGCGGGCGGATTGACGGACGGGGTCACAGCGCCTCCAGCGTCAGGTCGGGTGCTTCCATCGGTGCTATCGGTGCTATCGGACTATCGGTGCTTCACGTCGTGGGTCGGGTCGGTCGGTGGGCCGGGTCACGCGCCGGCGGGTCCGGTCGCGCGCCGGCGGGTCGGCGTCCGGCGGGCCGGCGTCCGGCGTCGCACGAACCTTCCCGGTGCCCGTGGGACCGCGTGCCAAACGCCGCCGCCCCGGCGGCGCAGCACCGCCCCGGCGCCCGCCGCCACCCCGGCCAGCGCTCCGGCCGCCGCGGTGGCCAGCACGGCCGGGTGGCGCAGCAGCACGGTGTCCGCGTACAGGTCGCGCGCCTCGGCGTCGAACCGGCCGTGGGCGCCGAAGTCCTGGCCCAGCGGCCCGTCGACCGGCGCCCACAGGTTGCTGGGGGCGGGCTCGTCCGCGTGCGGCGCGGCCCCGTCCCCGGCGCCGTCCCACGGCTCCTGCTGGGCGCGGTATCCGGTGCGGGCCAGGTAGCGGTCGAGCAGGGCGGGCGCGAGCGCGTTGGCGGCGAGGGTGAGCGCCGTACGGGCGCCGACGCGGTACTCGCGGCGGCCGGGGTGGTCGGCGGCGTGCACGACGGCGCGGGCGGCGACCTCCGGCTGGTAGACCGGTGGGACGGGGCGGGCGCGGCCCGGCATGCGGGACAGCACCCAGTCGAACTGCGGGGTGTTGACGGCCGGGAGCTGCACCATGGTGGTCCGCACCTTGCTGCCGGCGTGCAGCAGTTCGCAGCGCACGGACTCGTTCCAGCCCTGGATGGCGTGCTTGGCGCCGCAGTACGCGGACTGGAGCGGGATGCCCCGGTAGGCGAGCGCGGAGCCGACCTGGACGACGGTGCCGTGGTCGCGCGGCACCATGCGGCGCAGGGCGGCGCGGGTGCCGTTGGCGTACCCGAAGTAGGTGACCTCGGTGACGCGGCGGAACTCGTCGGGGTGGATCTCGGTGAAGGGCGCGAAGACGCCGACGAAGGCGTTGTTGACCCAGACGTCGATCGGGCCGAGCTCGCGCTCCACGCGGTCGGCGGCCTCCTCGACGGCCCGGGTGTCGGAGACGTCGACGGACACGGTCAACGCGGTGCCGCCGGCCGCCCGTACGTCGGCGGCCGCGCCCGCGAGTCCCTTCTCGCCGCGCGCGAGCAGCGCCACGCGGTCGCCGCGCGCGGCGAAGGCGCGGGCCGTGGCGCGGCCCACCCCGCCGCCGGCCCCGGTGATCACGACCGTGCGGGCGGCCTCCGGAAGGTTCGCGTTCATGGGCGGCGGGTACCCGGGCGTCCCGGCGGATAACGCCGGAGGGAGGAGGCCCGCATGCCCATGCCCAAGGCGCCCGGGGGCGGTGGCGGTCAGGACGTCGTGGAGCTCCTGGAGGAGCAGCACGCACGGCTGCGCCGCCTCTTCGACGAGGTGGTGCGGAGGGAGGGCGCGGCGCGCGAGGAGCGCTTCGGTGAACTGGCCGGGTTGCTCGCGGCGCACGAGGCCGCCGAGGAGGAGATGCTCCACCCGTTCGCGCGCGACCGCATCGAGGACGGCGAACGGATCATCGGGGAGCGGCTGGAGGAGGAGAAGCGCGTCCGGGCGGGGCTGCACGCTTTGGAGGAACTGGGCGTGGAAGCGCCGGAGTTCGCGGAGCGGTGCGCGGCGCTGCGGGACGACCTGCTGGCCCACGCCCAGGCCGAGGAGCGCGAGGAGTTCGCCCGGTTGCGGGAGACCTCGGAGCGCGACCAACTGGAGAACCTGGCGAAGGCGGTGAAGGCGGCTCAGGCGGTGGCGCCCGCGCGACCGGGCCGCAGAGCACCCCTGTGATCATTCCGCTCATATGTCGAGACAGGGGTCTCATCATCCGACACATCGGCGTACCGTGACGGCATGACGGACGCTGTGTACACCCATGGCCACCATGAGTCGGTGCTGCGGTCTCACCGGTGGCGTACGGCCGCCAACTCCGCGGCCTATCTGGTCGACCGGCTGCGGCCGGGCCTCGACGTACTGGACGTGGGCTGCGGCCCCGGCACCATCACGGCGGACCTGGCCGCGCTGGTCGCCCCCGGACGGGTCACGGCGGTGGACGCCGCCGGGGACATCCTGGAACAGGCGCGCGCGGTGGCCGCCGAACGCGGCCTGGACAACGTCGAGTTCGGCGTCGCCGACGTGCACGCGCTGGATTTCCCCGACGACTCCTTCGACGTGGTCCACGCCCACCAGGTGCTCCAGCACGTGGGCGATCCGGTGGCCGCGCTGCGCGAGATGCGGCGGGTGTGCCGCCCCGGCGGTGTCGTCGCGGCGCGCGACAGCGACTACGGTGCCTTCACCTGGTTCCCCGAGGTGCCGGCCCTGGACGGGTGGCTGCGGCTGTACCGGCGCGTCGCGCGCGGCAACGGCGGCGAGCCGGACGCCGGACGCCGCCTGCTGTCCTGGGCCCGGCAGGCCGGCTTCACCGACATCACCGCCACCGCCTCGACCTGGTGTTACGCCACCGCCGACGAGCGCGCCTGGTGGAGCGGGCTGTGGGCGGACCGTACGACCGCCTCGGTGTACGCCCGGCTCGCGGTCGAGGGCGGGTACGCGACCGAGGAGGAGCTGGCCGCGATCGCGGACGGCTGGCGCGCGTGGGGCCGGGAGGAGGACGGCTGGTTCCTGGTGCCGCACGGGGAGGTGCTGTGCCGCGCGTGACGCGATGCCGCGGCAAGCGGACCACACCCCCCGGTGCCGTCAACTACCCTCGCCCGCATGGAGATCCTCGGCGCCACGCTGCGCATCTGCCTCGATGACCCGAAGACCCTCGACGAGTCGGTCCTCTTCTACGAACGGCTCACCGGCAGCCGCGCGCTCCGCTTCGAGCGCGGCGGCGTGTCGGTGGCGGCCGTGGGGTGCTTCCTGCTGATGACCGGCCCGGAGTCGGAGCTGGAGGTGCTGCGCAAGGTGGCGGCGACGATCGCGGTGGACGATGTCGACGTGGCGCGGGACAGGCTCGCCGAGGTGGGTGCGCGGGTCGTGGCCGGTCCGGTGCCGACCCCGGTGGGGCGCAACCTGATCGCCGCCCATCCGGACGGCTCGGTCTTCGAGTACGTCGACCGCCGGCGCCCGTAGCCACGCTCCGTGTGCGCGCGGCGCCGGCCGCCCCGCCCGGCCGTTCCGACGGATTCCCGCCAGGACGGCCGGATCCACCCACATGTCCTATATGATTCATTTGATGCTTTTACGCAGCTTTGACAGTGGGTGAGCAGTGCGATGCCCTCCGAGCGACCGGCCCGTGAACCCGACCCCGACGACCCGCGCGACGAGCCCCGTGACAGCGGGCGCCGCGACGGAAGCGAAGGGCCTCGTAGGCGAATGTCCGCTCCCAAGGCGATGCGCTCCGCTGCCGATCAGCTGACGGAGCTGCTGGGAAGAGCCCCGGAGTCCATTTCGGCCCTCCGGCCCACCGAGGACGGGTGGGAGGCCGAGGTGGAGGTCCTGGAGCTCGAAAGGATCCCCGAGACGACCAGCGTGCTGGCCAGTTACCGGGTCACGCTCGACGCGGACGGCGAGCTGATGGCGTACGAACGGGTCCGTCGCTATACGCGGGCGCAGATCGACCCACGAATGTGAGGAGGCACCATGACCGTGGTGCCACAAGGCGGCGGAGGCGCCGTCGCACGCGGCGGGGGCGGTGGCTCCGCGTCATCGCTCTACGACGTGCTGGAACTGATTCTGGACCGGGGCCTCGTCATCGACGTCTTCGCCCGCGTGTCCCTGGTGGGCATCGAGATCCTCAAGGTCGACGTCCGTGTCGTGGTGGCCAGCGTGGACACGTACCTTCGCTTCGCCGAGGCGTGCAACCGCCTCGACCTGGAGACCGGACGGAAGGCCCCGGCCCAGCTGACCGACGTGGTCGGCGAGGTCACCGAGGGCGGTGCCCGGGGCAAGAGCAAGGGAGCGCTGACCGGGGCCGTGGAGGCGTTCTCCGAGTCGTTCCGCAAGGGCCGGGACGAGCAGTCCGAGCGAGAGCCCGAACCGGTCGAGGAGCGTGAGAGGTCCCGGTCCGAACGCAGGCCCCCCAGGCACCGGGAAGAGTGAGCCCCATGTCGGTCTACGTCTACGCGGTCATGGCGGCCACGCACCCGCTCCGGCTCGACGGAATGGCCGGGGTGGGAGACCCCCCGCGGCCGCTCCGCGTGGTGAAGGGGTCGTCGGTCGCCGCCGTGGTCAGCGACGCGCCGGACGGGCTGCGCGCCAAGCGCCGCGACGTGCTCGCCCACGAGACGGTCCTCGAAGAGCTTATGAGCCAGGCGACCGTGCTCCCACTGCGCTTCGGCGCCCTCGCCCCGGACGACGAGTCCGTCCGCGACACCCTGGAGGAGCGGGCCGACGCCTACCAGGAGCGGCTCGCGGCCCTCCACGGCTGCGCCGAGTTCCACCTGAAGGTCTCCTGCGACGAGGACGTACTGCTGCGCGAAGTGCTGCGGCAGTCCGACGACGCGCGCCGCATGAACGACGAGATCCGGGCCGGACGCGGCGGACAGGAACTGAAGCTGGCGCTCGGCGAGCTCGTCGCCCGCGAGGTCGAGGCCCGCCACGCGTCGTTCGGCTCCGGCATCGTCGAAGCGCTGCGCCCGCTGGCGCGCGAGACCAGGGTGTCGGAGGCGGCCGGGGACGACTTCCTCGGCGCCTCCTTCCTCGTCGAGCGGCCCCGGCAGCAGGAGTTCGCGGCCCGGGAGGCCCAGCTCGCCGAGGAGTACGGCGAGGACTTCGACTTCCGGATCCACGGACCGCTTCCCCCCTACAGCTTCGTCTAGGCGCCATCGGGGCGCCGTCGAGAAGAGGCCATCCGGTCATGGGCGTACTGAGTCAGCTGCTCACCCTCCCGCTCGCCCCCGTGCGGGGCGTGGGCTGGGTGGTGCGCCGGGTCGCCGACGCGGCGGAGCAGGAGTACTACGACGAAGGGCCCGTCATCCGGGCGCTCGCGGAGCTGGAGCGCGAGCTGCTCTCGGGCGGGATCGACCAGGAGACCTTCGACCGGCGGGAGGACGAGCTGCTGGACCGGCTCGACGAGATCCGCCGCTTCCGGGAGGGCACACGATGACGAACATGACGACCGGTGCGGCACTGCTCAGCGGCTACGTGCTGGGACGGACCAAGAAGGGCAAGCTCGCCCTCACGGTGGCGAGCTGGGTGCTCCGGAAGAAGATCGACCCCACCAAGGTCACCTCGCAGATCATGGGGTCGCCCGCCCTGGGGAACCTCGGCGGCCGGATCCGTGAGGAGTTGCTCACGGCCGGCAGGGAGGCCGCCGCCACCGCCGTGGCCGCCCAGGCGGACCGGCTGGCCGACACCCTGCACGAGCGCACCCTCAGCCTCCGCGAGCAGGTCCCGACCCCCGAGCGCGACCGGGGCCGGGACCGGGAGCCGGACCGGGACCAGGAGCCGGACGGGGGCCGGGAGCGCCGGGACCAGAAGCCGGACCGGGACCGGGACCGGGACCGGGAACCCGACCGGGACCGGGAACCCGACCGCGAGCGTACGAAGAGGAGGGCCGAGGAATGACCGGCAGCAGCGGACCCGCGGGCCTGACCGGCGAGGCCGGCAACCGGCTCATCGAGGAACTGCGGCAGTACCTGGAGGCCCGGGCGGAACACGCCGTCACCACCGCCGGAGAGCGCCTCGGTGAGGCGACCCGGCAGCTCGGCAACCCCGGGGGCATGGTGGGCTCGGCTGTGCTGTCGAAGGTGAAGGGTGGCGTGAAGGACCGGGTGTCCGGGCTGCTGGGCCTGGGCGGCAAGGGCGGCCGCAAGGGCGAGACCCGGTCCAAGAGCGTCGTCGTCATCGAGGACGTCGACGTGGGCGTACCCGTACGCCAGGCGTACGACCAGTGGACGCGCTTCCAGGACTTCGGCCGCTTCGCCAAGGGAGTGGTCAACGTGGACCGGACCGACGACACCACCTCGCAGTGGCAGGTGAAGGTCGCCAAGGCCAACCGCAGCTGGAAGGCGACCGTCGTCGAGCAGGTCCCGGACGAGCGGATCGTCTGGAGGTCGGAGGGCGGCAAGGGCACCACCAAGGGAGCGGTCACCTTCCACCCGCTGGGCGACAACCTGACCAAGGTGCTCCTGGTCCTGGAGTACTTCCCGAAGGGGCTGGTGGAGAAGACCGGGAACATCTGGCGCGCCCAGGGCAGGCGCGCCCGTCTCGACCTGAAGCTGTTCCGCAAGTACGTCACCCTCCAGGACGAGCCCGCCGAGGGGTGGCGGGGCGAGATCCGCGACGGCGAGGTGACCGAGGACCGCGGGGAGGACGAGGGGCCGGAGGACCGGGAGGACCGGGGCCAGGAGGGCCAGGAGGGCCAGGAGGATCAGGAGAGCCGGGACGACAGGGACGACCGGGCCGACCGGGACGACCGGGAACCGGAGAACGAGGAGCCGTACGAGCGCGAGAAGAGGTACGACGACGATGCGCCCGAGGACGACGATGCGCGTGACGACGAGACCTACGACGAGTACGAGGAGTTCGAGGACGAACGGCCGCGCCGCGGTGCCCCCTCGCGCCGCTGAACGGCGCCGGATCGAGGCCGGTCGGCCGTGAACGACCCCCTCCCCCGCGACCTCGGCTCCTTCCCCTCCCGCGCGGGATCGCCGTACGGGCAGAGCTCGTCGAGCAACCTGGCCGACATCCTGGAGCGCGTACTGGACAAGGGCATCGTCATCGCGGGGGACATCCGGATCAACCTCCTCGACATCGAGCTCCTGACCATCAAGCTGCGCCTGCTGGTGGCCTCGGTCGACAAGGCCAAGGAGATGGGCATCGACTGGTGGGAACACGATCCCGCGCTCTCGTCGCGGGCGACCGAGCGGCCCGGGCTCGCCGAGGAGAACCGGCGGCTGCGCGAGGAGATCGCGGAGCTGCGCACGGCCCGGCAGTCCCTCTCGGCGGCCGACGAGGAAGTCCGGGGCCGGGGCCGAGAGGACCCGGGCGGCGGGCGGCGCTCCGGAGGCCGGTGATGAGCGGAACGGTCCGCTATCTGTACGGGATCGCCGAGGCGGCACCCGGGCTGTCCGACGGCGTGGCCGGGGTGCGCGGCGTCGGCGGCGCGCCGGTGCGCGCCGTGGCGGACCGGGAAGTGGCCGCGGTCGTCAGCGACGTACCGGCCGCCGACTTCGAGGAGGAGCCGCTCGCCGCCCACCTGGAGGACCTCACCTGGCTGGAGGCCGTGGCCCGGGCCCACCACGGGGTCGTCGACGCGGTGGCGGCCCACACCACCGTGCTGCCGCTGCGGCTGGCCACGGTCTACCGCGACGACGCGGGGGTCCGCGCCATGCTGGCGGCGGGCCGGGCGGAGTTCCTGCCCCGCCTCGCGCGGCTCGCCGGTCATGTGGAGTGGGGCGTCAAGGTCTTCTTCGTGCCTCCGGCGGCCGCTCCCCCGGCGGCCTCGGCCCCGCCCGCCGAGGAGGGGCTGAGCCCGGGCCGGTCCTACCTGCGGACCCGCCGCCACGAACGGCACACCTGGGACAGCGCCTACCGCGAGGCCCTGGCGGCTGCCGAACGCGTCCACACCGCCGCCCGCTCCCGTGCCGTCGAGCACACACGGCACCGGGTGCAGCAGGGGCCGCTGGTGCAGGGGCCGCTCGAGAACATCGCCAACCACGCCTACCTGGTGGCGGCCGAGATGTCCGACGCGTTCCGCGCCGCCGTGGAGGAGGCGGCCGCGGGCACCGAGGTCGTCCACGCCGAGGTCACCGGCCCGTGGGCGCCGTACTCCTTCGCGGCCGCGCCGGCCGCCCCCGGGCGGGAGGCGAGCGCGGGATGACGAGCGCAGGCGGCGTGGAAGGAACGGCGCGGCCGCCCGGCCGGCAGATCGCGCTGATCGACCTGCTGGACCGGCTGCTCACCAGCGGTGTCGTGGTCACCGGCGACATCACGCTGTCCGTCGCCGACATCGACCTCGTACGGATCTCCCTGCGCACCCTGATCGTGTCCATCAGCGCGGAGAACCCGTCCCCCTTCGCGGAGCTCGCCCTGCCGGCGGTCCGAGGCGTCCCGGGTACCGGGCCGGTGCGGGATGTCCGCTGACCCTCGCGGCGGTGCCCCCCACGGGCCCGTCGACCGCTACCAGGAGCTCGCCGACGCGGCGGCGCGCGCCTTCCGGCTGCTCCCCGCCGCACCGCGCGAGCTGCCCCGGTCCGGGCGCGGGCGCCCGTCCGCGCCCACGCACCGGATCAGCACCGATCCCGACACGGTGGAGCGCGACCTGATGAAGCTCGTCCTGACCCTGGTCGAGCTGCTGCGGCAGCTCATGGAGCGGCAGGCCCTGCACCGGGTGGACGCCGGTGACCTCACGGAGGAGCAGGAGGAGCGCCTCGGGACGACGCTCATGCTGCTGCACGACCGGATGACCGAGCTGTGCGCGCGCTACGGCCTGACGATGGCGGATCTGAATCTGGACCTGGGTCCGCTGGGCAGTCTGCTCCCGCCCACGGAGGATCCCTTTTGACCTGATTGGTCAGCGCCGCAGCGGGCAGAAGCGTCACTGGAGGTGACAGACATGGCCACTGGGAAGAAGGCGAAGAACGCCGGCCAGACCGCCAAGGGGAAGGCGAAGGAGGTCGCCGGCAGGGCCGTAGGGAACGAGCGCCTGGAGATGGAGGGCCGGGCGGAGCAGGCCAAGGGTGACGCGAAGCAGACGGCCGAGAAGGCCAAGGACACGTTCAAGCACTGACCCCTGTCCCCACCCTTCCGGTCGCCGGCCGGCGGGAGACCGACCGCTCCTCGCGGTCCTTCTCCCGCCGGCCGCTTCTATGCGAGCGTGTCGACCATGTCCGCGGTGATCGCCCAGCGCTCGTGGTCGCGCCACTCCCCGTCGACGAAGAGGAACGCGGGCGAGAAGCCCTCCAGCCGGAAGCCGGCGCGGCGTACGAGCGCGAGGGAGGCGGCGTTCAGCGGCTGGATGTTGGCCTCCAGCCGGTGCAGGCCCAGCGGACCGAAGGCGTATCGCAGGACCAGCCCGAGCGCCTCGCTCATCAGCCCGCGCCCGGCGGCGTGGGCGAAGGCCCCGTATCCCAGCGCGCCGCTGAGGAAGCCGCCGCGCACGATGTTGTTGATGTTGACGAACCCGGCGATGGCTCCGCCCGCCTCCCGCTCGCAGACCAGGAAGGACTCGCGGTCGCCGCTCTCGATGAGGGGCTGGGCGTAGCGGGCGTACGCGTCGGCGCTCGCGGGCGGGAAGAGCCAGGGCTTGTGGAGGTCCCGGCTCTCTCCGGCCCGCGCGACGAACTCGTCGGCGTCGTCGTACGTCAGGTGGCGCAGGCCCACACGCGGGCCCTCGATCAGATACGGAGAGGCGGAAGAACGGGTGCCATGCATCCGCTCAGGCTAGCCGGGCGATCAAGGGCCCGGGAGTGACGCCTGGCTCGTGCCGAGCGGATCGACTGAGGCCCGGCCGAGACGGCGTGGCCGCCCGCGTACCCGGCGGGGTGCCGGGCAGGCGGGCGGCCACGTGCGCCGCGCGGGTGCTCAGTGGTGGGTGAGGACCACCTGGGGCTCGCCGTCCGCGTCCTCGGACTCCGCCGGGTCCGGGCGCTGGATGAGCAGTGCGGTGACGACACCGATGGCGAGGAGCGCGAGCGCCGCGTACATCGCGTGCTGGTAGCCGGCCTCGGTGACGCCGCCCGCGTCGCTGCCCGCCGTGATCATGGCGGACGCGAGGGCGATGCCGAGCGAGGCCCCGATGCCGAAGCAGGCGCCGTTGAGGCCCGAGAGGGAGCCGGGCTTGTCCTTGGGCGCGGTGGTGACGGCGAGGCCGTTGAGGCCGGTGAGCATGAAGCCGCCGTACGTGACGCCGAGCGCGGCGAGGGCCGCCACCAGGATCCACTCGGTGTGCAGGAACAGGGTGGCGAAGACAAAGATCGCGAAGTTGGCGATCGCGCCGGCGACCACCACCGTGCGCCAGCCGATCTTCGGGCCGAGGCGGCCGGTCAGCGGGGCCGAGACCACGCCGATCAGCTGGATCGGGGTCAGGAACAGGACTGCGGCGGTGACGGCGGAGAGGCCGAGGCCGACGCGCGCGTCCTGGGAGAAGAGCGGGATGGTGAGCGCGATCGCGCCGAAGGCGCCGCCGAGGGTGCAGATGGTGGTGAGCAGCAGCGGCCAGGCGCGGCGCGAGGCGAGCACGTCGAGGTCGATCACCGGGTTGGCGGCGCTCTTCTGCGAGACGACGAAGAAGACGAGGGAGGCGACGCCGCCGAGCAGGAAGCCGAGGGTGAGGGCGGAGGTCCAGCCCCAGGCGGCGCCCTGGGCGAGGCCGACGAGGATGCCGGTGAGGCCGAGGGCGAGGGCGGCGATGCCGCGCGAGTCGAAGCGGGCGTCGGCGTCGGCGGTGGGCGGGACGTCGGGGACGTACCGGCGTACGCCGAGGAGGCCGGCGACGGCGATCAGCGTGGAGCAGACGAAGATGCCGCGGAAGCCGATGGTGTCGGCGATCTGGCCGCCCGCGATGGCGTCGACACCGGCGAGGCCGCCGTTGACGGCGGTGATGATGCCTGCGGCCTTGCCGAAGCCGGCCGGGGTGAGCAGCTGGTTCAGGGTGAGGAAGGCGAGGGTGAACATCGCGGCGGAGACGCCCTGGAGGACGCGGCCCGCGATGAAGATCTCGATGTTCGGCGCGAAGACGCAGAGCAGGTTGCCGACGATCAGGACGACGGCGCAGATCAGCATCATCGGCTTCCGGCCGCGCTGGTCGCTCAGGCGGGCGAGGGTGACCTGGCCGATGGCCGCCATGAGGAAGAACAGCGTCTGGGAGAGGCCGGCCGCCGCGGTGGTGGTGCCGAGGCGCTCGATGACATCGGGCAGTGCGGGGCTGAGCATGGTCGCGTTGATCTGGTAGCCGAGGACGGCGAGGACCATCGCCAGCAGCATGGGGCCGCGCCCCGCCAGATCGGATGTGGCCGCTTCGGCTCCGGAACGCGTCCGGCCGAACGAGATGGACATGTCGGCCCCTTTGCCTTGGATGTCATGTCATGTCGGGAGATCGAAAAAGCGATGCGCATGCTTGTCAGACAAGCATTGCTGACACAGCCTGAGATCTACGCGCGTCGACGTCAAGACCTCCGGGCAAACTTTTGCTGTTTTCCCAGCTCACATGAGAGCGGGCAGGAGGGTGTGGCATTGCTTGCCCGGTCCGGCTCGCATAACTTGCTGACAAGTGAGCCGAGGAGGGGCAGTGGTGGTCAGCGCAGAGCAGCGGAGACCGGTCGTGGTGCTGTACGAGCGGATCGTGGACGCGATCCACGCCGGCACCTATCCGCCCGGCTCCACCCTCCCCTCCGAGCCGAAGCTCGCCGCCGAGCTGGGCGTCAGCCGCCCGGCCCTGCGCGAGGCCCTGCTGCTGCTCCAGGAGGACGGCCTGCTGTCGGTGCGCCGCGGGGTGGGCCGCACCGTCAACGACAGCCCGCCGCGGCGCGGCTTCGAGCACATCCAGCCCCTGGAGGAGCTGATCGGCGCGGGCGCGCCCGTACGCGTACGGGGCCTGCTGCGCACGGTCGAGGAGCCGACGGACTTCACCACCCAGCACCTGCTGGCGCCCGCCCGGGCGGAGCTGCGGTTCTGGGAGTCACTGCTGGCGGCGGACGGTACGGCGGCGGCGCTGAGCCAGGAGTGGGCGGCGGCCGAGGACGTCCTGCAGCGCGTGCACCCGGCCTTCGCCCGGGCCCTGGAGACCCAGCCCGACCCGGTCGGTACGTCGATGCTGGCAGTGCTGACCGGCGCCTCGCGCGGCGTGCCGCTGACGGCGCACAGCACCGTGACGGCGACGCTCGTCGGCCAGCGGCGGGGCGAGCAGCTGGCCCGCTCGGCCGACACCCCGGCGGTGCTGGTCACCCAGGTGGTGCGGGTGAACGACACCCCGGTCATGGCGGCCAAGCACATGCTCCCGACGGGCGCGGCGGCGCTGCCGGTCCTCCAGTCGTCCTGAGAGCACCCGGGCACCCGCGCCCGGCCCGCCCGGCGCCGGCACCGCTGTCACCCGCGTCACGGCGCCGCCCCGCCTTCGTGGCGTACACTCCCGCCCCATGCACTTGTCTGACAACCTCCCCGCCGCTTCCCCCGCTCCCGCCGACTGGATCGTGCGCGCCCCCAAGGCCGTCCTCCACGACCACCTGGACGGCGGCCTGCGCCCCGCGACGATCATCGAGCTGGCCCGCGACTGCGGTTACACCGGCCTGCCGACCGAGGACCCGGCCGAGCTGGCCGTGTGGTTCCGGGACGCCGCCGACTCCGGGTCGCTGGAGCGCTACCTGGAGACGTTCGCCCACACCTGTGCGGTGATGCAGACCCGCGAGGCGCTGTTCCGCGTCGCGGCCGAGTGCGCCGAGGACCTGGCGGCGGACGGCGTGGTCTACGCCGAGGTGCGGTACGCCCCGGAGCAGCACCTCGCCGCCGGCCTCACCCTGGACGAGGTCGTGGAGGCGGTGAACGACGGCTTCCGCGAGGGCGAGCGCCGCGCCGACGGCCGCATCACCGTCGGCACGCTGCTGACGGGCATGCGCCACACGGACCGCTCGCTGGAGATAGCCGAGCTGACCGTCGCGCACCGCGAGCGCGGCGTGGCGGGCTTCGACATCGCGGGCGGCGAGATCGGCAACCCGCCGGCCCGCCACCTGCCCGCCTTCCAGCACCTCAAGCGGCACAACTGCCACTTCACCATCCACGCGGGCGAGGCCGTCGGCGCCGAGTCCATCCACGAGGCGGTGCAGGTCTGCGGCGCCGAGCGGATCGGCCACGGCGTCCGGATCACCGACGACATCGCCGAGGACGGCACGCTCGGCCACCTGGCCGCGTACGTCCGCGACAACCGCATCGCCCTGGAGGTCTGCCCGACCTCCAACCTGCAGACGGGCGCCGCGAAGGACTACGCCACGCACCCCATCGACCAGCTGCGCCGCCTCGGCTTCCGCATCACGCTGAACACCGACAACCGCCTGGTCTCCGGCACCACGATGAGCCGGGAGTTCCAGCACATGGCGGACGCCTTCGGTTACGGGCCCGAGGTCTTCGAGGAGTTCACGGTCGCCGCCGTCGAGGCCGCGTTCCTGCCGCTGCCGGAGCGCCGCCGCCTCATCGACGAGGTGATCCGCCCGGGTTACGCGGCCCTCTGAACCGGCCACGGCGAGGTTGTGCAGGTGGGCGACGGTCCGGACCGCGTGGTCCGGGCCGTCGCCGCACGGCGTTGTCCTCTCGTTCCGCCTCGCGGCCGGTTACCATCGGTGCCGTAGCCGTGTCCTGCGTCCGGCCGCCGAGAAGACCACGCGACTCAGCTGGAGCGCTCACTCGTCATGACGCCCGAACGCCCCGGGAACGCCCTTCCCTTCCTGCTTCTCACGGCTTTCCGCGTGCTGATCGACGAGCTCCACGCCCGCCTCGCCGAGGTGGGGCACCCTGATCTGCGCCCGGCTCATGGCTTCGCGATGCAGATGATCAGCCGAGGCGGGAGCATCTCCGACCTCGGGCGGAGGCTGGGCGTGTCCAAGCAGGCCGCCAGCAAGACGGTGGCCGGGCTGGAGAGCCTCGGTTACGTGCAGCGCAGGCCCAGTGACCTGGACCAGCGGCAGATCGAGGTGTTCCTCACGCCCCGGGGCGTCGACGCCCTCACGGCGTCGGGCGAGATCCTCAACCAGTTGCGGGCCGAATGGGCGGACACGGTGGGCGAACGGGAGATGCTCCTCGTCGAGGACGTCCTGGCCCAGGTCGGTGGCCACGACGGACTGGACCGGTTCGTGGGGTGGCTGGGCGCCTGACGCGACGCCAGCCTGCGCCGGCTCCGCCATGACGCGAAGTGCCCGTACGACTCGTCGTGGTGAGCCGTACGGGCACGGGATGGGGCGCGGGTCAGACGCAGGGTGGCCCGTCTCATACGGCACCTTTCCTCGGGTTCGTCATGTCAGTTCCTGGTCAGTCCCGGTCAGTGCCCGGTCAGTGCTTGCCGTGCCACTCGAACGCCTTGAACGGCTCGTCCACAGGCGCCTCGGTCATGCGGTTCGCGTAGGTCGAGATGGTGTAGACGCCGAGCCCGAGGACCACTTCGAGGGCGTTGCGGCGCGTGTAGCCGGCGTCGAGGAAGCTCTGCATGACCTCGGGGGCGACGTTGCCGTGGCCCTCCATCACGGCCAGCGTGAACACCCGGATGGCCTCCAGCTTCGGGTCCTCCAGAGGCGTGCGCGTGCGCAGCGCTTCGATCAGGCCCTGGTCGGCGCCCTGCCGGGTGAGCATCGCGGAGTGCATCGCCACGCAGTAGTGGCACTCCACCGTGGTGGCCATGGTGAGGATGAGGACTTCACGCTCAAGCGGGCTCAGCGTGGTCTTGTTGAACAGCCCGTTGCCCGTCATGAAGCCTTCCAGCAGCTCCGGCGACTCGGCCATGAGGGCGACCGGGGCGGGGACGAACCCGAAGCCCTTGGCGGTGTTCTCGATGATGGGTCGCGCCTTCTCGGGGGCCGAGTCGATGTCGTGGCGGGTGAACTCGCTCATGATGACGTCCTTTCGGGACGGTGTTGGCCGGATGACGGGTTCGCCTTCCGGAAGTCGGGGATGTCCCAGGCCGCGCGGACCAGCGAGGTGAGGGCCTCGATCCGGTCCGGCCTGAGCACCGAGTAGTGGTCGCCGTCGAGGACGTGGACGGTCACCGGCCCGGACAGGTGCTCCGCCCACGCCGCCGTCACCTCCTCGGTGGCACCCTCGCGGGCGCGGATCAGGACGGCGGGCACCGTGTAGGTGCCCGGCCGGTGGGCCGCGAGAGCACGGGCGTTGGCGGTGAAGCGGGACAGCAGCGCGTCGAGGGTCTCGTCGTCGGTGTCGACGCCCAGCAGCCCGCACCCGCGGAGCCGTTCGGTCACGGCGTGCACGGGGTCGTCGGCCTGCTCCGGGTCGAAGCCCGCCAGGGGGTCGGGGACCCCGGCCACCTGAGCGACGTCCCGGGCGAACCAGGCGAGCAGGTCCGCGTGGGACGGCTCGTCCGTCCGTGCGTCGGGGTGCTCCATGAGGTCGAGTGCGATGACCGGCGCCACGGTGAGGCCTCGGGCGGACAGGCGTTCGGCGACCTCCAGGGCGAGCACCCCGCCCATCGACCAGCCGGCGATCCGCACCTCGGGCCCGGTGGCGTCCGCGGCGATCGCGTCGGCGTAGAGGTCGGCGAGCCCGGACAGTCCGGACAGTCCGGCCAGTCCGGTCCCGGAGGCCGGCCCGTCAGGCACCTGGACGCCGGTCACCGGACCCCCGAGCAGGCGGGCCACGTCGCGGTAGCACATCACGTCACCGCCGACGGGATGGATCCAGTACGAGGTGGGGCCGGTGCCGCCGGACGCCATCGGCACCAGCGTCGTACGCCCCGCCCGGCCGTCGCGGACGGCCTCGGCCATGGCGGCGACCGTGGAGTGGGTGAACAGCACGGAGAGCGGGAGCGTGGCGCCGAGGCCCTTGCGCACGCGGGACATCAGCCGCACGCCGAGGAGGGAGTTCCCGCCCAGTGCGAAGAAGTCGTCGTCCCTGCCGACGGGCGGGTTGGGCAGCAACTCCGCCCACACCTCGGCCAGGAAGCGTTCGATGTCGTCGCGCGGCGCCTCGGCGGCCGGCCGGGTGCCGGACTCCTGGGCGTACGCCTCCAGCGCGCCGCGGTCGACCTTGCCGTTGGCGGTGACCGGCAGGGCGTCCAGTCCGATGATCCGTCGCGGGACCATGTACGCCGGGAGCTGGGCGTGCACTTCCCGCTCCAGGGCGTCCAGCGGGGGTGCCCCGGAGTCGCGGACGACGCCCGGCCAGGCCGGTGCGCGGCAGCGAGGACGCCTCGACGGCCTCCCAGCACACTTCGAGGAACAGCCGCTGCACGGGGTCCAGGTCCGCCGTCTCGCGCGGGGTGAGATGGAAGAACCGGTGATCGAACGCGTCGAGTCCCTGCCGGAGATAGCCCGCGTGGGGAAGGGACGCGCCGGCCTCCGGGAACCGGTCGGGCGGCGGCGGACCGATGGCCTCCGCGCCGGCGGTCACCAAGTCCCACAGCTCCGCGAGGGAGTCGGCGCCCGGGAGCCGTACGGCCATGGAGACCACGGCCACCGGCTCGGCCGTGTGCCCGCCCAAGGACCGCTTCGCACTCGGCGGTTCGGGCTCCTCGGTCTCTCCCGCCGCTGCGGCGGCGAGGCCGTTCACCGTAGGGTGGGCCCACAGCAGGGCTATGGGCAAGGAGCCCCCCAGATACTGCCCCAGACGGCCGATCAGAGCGGCGGCGGCCTGGGAGCCGAGGCCGAGCGAGGAGAACGTCGCCGTGCGGTCGACTTGCGCCTCGGGCAGGGCGAGTTCCTCACCGAGCTGAGCGGCCAGCCAGTCCGCGATGTCGTTCGCGTCCGGACGCGCTGATGGAGCAGACAATCGAACACCCCCCGTGATCGTCAACTCGGTTGACCATATAGCGCCGATCGCCTCCGACGAAAGCGGAATACGCGGCCGCGGTGTCGGAGGGAGCGTCGAACGTGGTCCGTCGTGCGGATGTTTTATCGCCTCCCCCCGGACCACCGCGGTGACCTGCGGTCATGTGGGGCGGCGGGCAGCGGAAGCTCTCCCCCCGGCCACATGCCGCACCTCTGCTGTGTCCTCTGTCACACTCCTGCCCGCAGGCTCGGAACCGGCAGCCAAGGCCCGCACCAGGAATGGCCGGGCGTCAACGTGCACAACCGGGGCGGCTCGGTGCGGGCCCATCCACGGCGAGCGGTCCAGCCAGGTCTGCGCGGCGTCAGACGTCGTACCCCTGCGCCGCCAGCCACCGGTGCACGGCGGCCTTGTCGGCGACGGTCACGCGCACCGGGCCCCGCCGGGCGGGGCCCTCGTCCCTGTTGAAGGCCGTCTCGGTCACGCGCGCCGTGACCCAGTCGGCCAGCTCCCGGGCGGCATCGGGGGACAGCCGCCCCTGCTCCCAGCCGCGCCGCGCCTCCTCGGCGGCGCGCGGCTCGAACCGCGCGGCCTCCTCCAGCCATACGGGTACCAGGCGCTCGGCGACCTCTTCGTCGGTTTGGCTCATGGTGACAGGGTGACCGCCCGGCCCACCGGCCATACCCGGGTGCGCCCGAACGGAGTCCCGCGAGGCACCCCGCGAGGCCTCATCGCAGCGCCGGCACCTCCAGCGTCAGCGTGCCCGCCTCCGCGTCCAGGACGGCGGGCACGCCCAGCGGCACCGTGAGGTTCGTCGGGCCGTGCCCGAAGCCAAGCTCCTCGACGACCGGCACGCCGAGCCCGGCCAGCCGGTCGCACAAGGTCGCGCGGACCGCTGCGTACGGGCCGCAGTCCTGCCAGGAGCCGAGGGCGACGCCCGAGACGCCGTCCAGCCACCCGGCGCGCAGCAGCTGCGTGAGCGCGCGGTCCAGACGGTACGGCTCCTCGCCGGTGTCCTCCAGGAGCAGCAGGCCGCCCCGCGCGGACGGCCGCGCCCCGGGCGTGCCGAGCTCGGCGGCGAGAAGGGTGAGGCAGCCGCCCAGGGTCACGCCCCGCGTCCGGCCCGGCACCAGGGGGCGGGCGGTCTCCAGCCCCAGGGTGCGTACGGACTCGGGCTCGAAGAGCGTGGCGCGCAGCGACTCCTGCGTACGCGTGTCGTGCAGGAACGTGACGGCGGCGGCCATCGGGCCGTGCAGCGTGGCGAGGCCCCGTACGGCGAACGCCTCGTGGAGCGCGGTCACATCGCTGTAGCCGGCGAACACCTTGGGCCCGGCCGCGCGCATCGCCGCCCAGTCGACCAGGTCCACCATGCGCTGGGCGCCGTAACCGCCGCGCGCGCAGATCACCGCCGCGACGGACGGGTCGCACCAGGCCCGCGTCAGGTCGCGGGCGCGTGCGGCGTCGTCCCCCGCCAGGTAGCCCAGGTGCCGGTCGAGGACATGAGGCGCCACCACCGGATCGAGGCCCCAGCCGCGCAGGATGTCCAGCCCCGCCCGGAGCCGCTCCTCGGCCACCGGGCCGCTGGGCGCGACGATCGCGACGCGGTCCCCGGGCCTCAGCCGGTGCGGCCGCTCCAACGGCCGTATGCGTTCCGTCACTTCCGCAGCTCCAGCAGCGGCACGTCGAAGCGGGTCACGCCGAAGACCTGGACGTACAGCGCGAGTTCGGACTCCAGCGCCCGCGTCATGGTGTCGGCCCGCCGGAAGCCGTGCCCCTCCCCCTCGAAGGCGAGGTACGTGTGCGGCACCCCACGCCCCGCCATCCGAGCCAGGAAACGTTCCGTCTGGGCAGGCGGGCAGACGACGTCGTCGAGCCCCTGGAGCAGCAGGAACGGCGCGGTGATCCGCTCGGTCAGCTCGATCGGCGCGCGCTCGCGGTAGCGGCCGGGCACGTCACCGGGCGGGCCGATCAGCGACTCCAGGTAGCGCGACTCGAGGTCGTGGGTCTCCTCGGCCCAGCCTTCCAGGTCGAGGACGGGGTAGAGGAGCGTGCCGCAGGCGTAGACGTCGGTGACGGCGAGCGAGACGGCGGCGGTCCAACCGCCCGCGCTGCCGCCGCGGATCGCGAGGCGGGCCGGGTCGGCGGTGCCCTCGGCGGCGAGCGCCTCGGCGACGGCCGCGCAGTCCTCGACGTCCAGCACGCCCCACTGCTCGCGCAGCCGCTCGCGGTAGGCGCGCCCGTAGCCGGTGGAGCCGCCGTAGTTGACCTCGGCGACGCCGATGCCGCGCGAGGTGAAGTACGCGATCTCCAGGTCGAGGACGAGCGGGGCGCGGTCGGTGGGGCCGCCGTGCGCCCACACCACGAAGGGCGGCAGCTCGTCGTCGGGGGCGCTGCGGTCCGGGTTGTGCGGCGGGTAGATGTGGGCGTGGATCTCGCGGTTGTCGGGGCCGGTGAAGGTGCGGATCTGCGGTTCGGGGTAGTACGCGGGGTCGACGGGGTCGTCGTGCGCGGAGCCGATGACCCGGGCCCGGCCCGTGCCGGTGTCGAGCTCGACGACCTCGTACGCGCTGCGCGGGCTGGCCGCGACGCCGATGACGCGACTGCCGTGGGCGGCGAGGGTGGGCGCCCACTCGGTCCAGGGCCCGGCGGCGTCGACGAGTTCGCCGGTCTCGGGGTCGAGTATGCCGAGGGCGGTGGCGCCCCTGCCGTGGATGACGGCGACGAGGCCGCTGTCGAGCGGGTGGAACCAGCTCAGGCCCACCTTCCACAACGGCCCGCCGAACTCCTCCGCGGGGCCGGTGCACAGGGCGACCGGCTCCGACGAGCCGGACCGCAGCCGGTACGGCTCCCACCAGCCGCGCCGGTCGGAGACGTACAGCAGCGACCCGTCTGCCGCCCAGTCGGCCTGGCAGACCGACTCGTCGCCGCCGCCCGCGACCCGCCGTACGCCCGTGAAGGGCCCGTCCTCGCCCACCTCGCCGGTCATCAGGAGCGTGCCGTCCCACGGCATGTTCGGGTGGTCCCAGGCGAGCCACGCGACGCGGCGCCCGTCCGGCGAGAGGCGGGGTCCGGTGACGAACCGGTGCCGTCCGTCGGTGAGTTCGCGTACGGCGGCCCGGTCGCCGGCGGCCGACCCGTCGAGGGGGACGGCCGCGACGACGCGCCGCACCTCCCCCGGCCCCTCGCCGGTGAACTCCTCCAGGACGCACCACACCTCGCCGCGCTCCGGGTGGACGACGGGGTCGGCCCAGCGCAGCCCGCCGCCGACCGGGGAGAGGGGCGTGAGGGGGCGCGGCGGGGTGTCGCCGCCGGGTTCGTACGCGTACAGCCGCTGGTCCGGGAAGTGGCTGAAGACCACCATCGGCCCGGTCTCCCGCACCGTCCCCGCCCACGGCCGGCCGCCGTACTCGACGACCCGGGTGCGGACGTTCCAGGGGGCGGGCAGCACCGGCTGCTCGGTGCCGTCGGCGCGCCGGCGCACCAGGGCGCGCCGGCCGCCCTCGGTGGGCCGGGGCTCGGTCCACCACACCTCGTCGCCGACCACGCCGACGTACTCGGGACGGCCGTCGTGCGCGGCGGCGAGCGAGGCGTCGATGGGTGACGGCCAGGTTCCGTAAGCCCCCGTGGGTACCATTCCGGGTGCTCCCCCTCTGTACGGTCGTTACGCGGTCTGCAGATAGCGGTCGAGGACGCGGATGCCGAAGTGGAGCGCCTCGATGGGGACGCGCTCGTCGACGCCGTGGAAGAGCGCCTGGTAGTCGAAGCCGATGGGGAGCCTCAGCGGTGAGAAGCCGTAGCCGGTGATGCCGAGGCGGGCGAAGTGCTTGGCGTCCGTGCCGCCGGACATGCAGAACGGCACGACGTGCGCGTCCGGGTCGAAGTGCAGCAGGGCGGCGCGCAACTTGGCGTACGTGGGCGAGTCGACGGGTGCCTGGAGGGCGATCTCCCGGTGCTGGAACTCCCACTCGACGTCCGGACCGGTGAGCCGGTCCATGGTCGCGGCGAACTCGTCCTCGCCGCCGGGGACGAACCGCCCGTCGACGTGGGCGGTGGCGGTCCCCGGGATCACGTTCACCTTGTAACCGGCGTGCAGCATCGTCGGGTTGGCGCTGTTGCGGACGGTCGGCTCGACGAGGGCGGCGGCGCGGCCCAGCTTCGCGAGCAGCGCGTCCGCGTCGAAGTCGGGCGCGTCGACGTCGGCCTCGATGCCGTACAGGGCGGCGATCTCGGTGAGGGCCGCGCGCACGGTGGGCGTGAGGCGGACGGGCCACTGGTGCTCGCCGATGCGGGCGACGGCCGCCGCGACGCGGCTGACGGCGTTCTCCCGGTTGACCTTGGAGCCGTGGCCGGCCCGGCCCTCGGCGGTGAGCTTCACCCAGCCGGTGCCGCGCTCCCCCGCCCCGATGGGGTAGAGGGCGAGATCGGGCCCGGCGTGGAAGGTGTAGGCGCCGGACTCGCCGATGCCCTCGGTGCAGCCCTCGAAGAGGTGCGCCTGGTGGCGGGCCAGGTAGCCGGCGCCGTCGATGGCGCTGGCCTCCTCGTCGGCGGTGTACGCGATGACGATGTCGCGGCGCGGCCGGATGCCGTGGCGCGCCCACTCGCGGACGACCGCCAGGATCATCGCGTCCATGTTCTTCATGTCGACGGCGCCCCGGCCCCACACCAGCCCGTCGCGGACCTCGCCGGAGAAGGGGTGCACGTCCCAGTCGTCGGCGTCGGCGGGGACGACGTCGAGGTGGCCGTGGACGAGGAGCGCGTCGGCGGACGGGTCGGTGCCCTCGATCCGCGCCACCACGTTGGTGCGGCCGGGCGTGCGCTCCAGGAGGGCCGGCTCCAGCCCGGCCTCGGCGAGCTTCTCGGCGACGTACTCCGCGGCGGGCCGCTCCCGGCAGTCACCGCTGCCCCGGTTGGTGGTGTCGATCCGGATGAGCTCGGAGGTGAAGGCCACCACCTCGTCGAGCGCCTCGGAGTCGGTGTCGAAGGGCCCGTTCGCCGGGGTGCCCTGGGACGTCACGTCAGCCATACTGCTCCTCCACCGCGGCCGAGACGATCGTGGTGACCGCCTTGAAGGCGCGGATGCCCTCGTACATCGTCTCGCTGGTGTACGCCACGCGCCGCTCGCCGCTCACCGCCACGCCGGGTACGACGGTGGCGGCGGCCGCGAGGTGCTCGGCGTCGAACTCCAGCTCCACCGTGAACGGCCCGCCGCGCACCGGTTTGTACCGTACGGCGAGAGCGGTCGCCTCTTTGGCCGCGGCGCGGATGTCGGCGGCCGTACGGGTGGGGGTGCGGCACACGGCGGCGTACCGCGACACGTGGTCCTTGACGGCGACCTTGCGGGCCTCGGGCGCGTACCCGAGGGCGTCGTCGCAGGTCAGGTCGTCGCCGGTGACGAGGATGACGGGTACGCCGTACTCGGCGACGACATGGGCGTTGAGCAGGCCCTCGCTCGCGCGTACGCCGTTGAGCCAGACGCCGGTGATGGAGTTGGCGAGGTAGGTGTGGGCGAGGACGCCCTCGCTGCCGGCGCCCGTGTGGTAGCCGACGAAGGCGACTCCGTCGACGTCGCCGTGCTGGACGCCCTCCACCATGGACAGCGACTTGTGGCGGCCGGTGATCATTTCGGCGCGCTCGTCGAGCCGTTCCAGCAGCAGGTTGCGCATCGTCCAGTGGGCTTCGTTGATCAGGACGCTGTCGGCGCCGCCGTCGAAGAAGCCGAGGACCGCGGCGTTCACGTCGGAGGTGAACAGGGCGCGGCAGCGTTCCCACTGGGGGGTTCCCGGCAGCACGTCGGCCGGCCAGGTGACGCCGGTGGCGCCCTCCATGTCGGCGCTGATGAGGATCTTCAAGCCCACTGGCGTGCCGCTCCGTTCCGTGGTCCGTTCGGTCGTGCTTCCGTGCTGCGTTCCGTCGTGCGTACCGTGCTGCGTTCCCTGGTGCGTTCCGTGCTCCGTGGGGCGGAGAAGTCCGACCCTACCGACCGTCCCGGGGCGGGAAACAGACCCTGCGGGCCGCATGTCACGGGCGCCGGCGGGTACCCCGGGCGGCGGGAGAGGGGCTCGGCCGGGCCGGACGACGGAGGTGTGGGCCATGACGACGGCATCGCGGACCGCCCGTATCGACGCCGGTGACGCGACCCTGGTCGGCGACCTGGCGGTGCCGGCGGACGCGCGGGGCGTGGTGGCCTTCGCCCACGGCAGCGGCAGCTCGCGGCACAGCCCCCGCAACCGGGCGGTCGCGGAGGCGCTCCGGGAGGCGGGGCTCGGCACCCTGCTCCTCGACCTCCTCACGCAGCAGGAGGAGCGCGTCGACATGATGACGGCCGAGCTGCGCTTCGACATCCCGCTGCTGGGGCGGCGCGTGACCGCGACGGTGGACTGGCTGGGCAGGGAGCCGGGCACGGCCGGGCTGCCGGTGGGGCTGTTCGGCGCGAGCACCGGGGCCGCCGCGGCGCTGGTGGCGGCCGCCGAGCGGCCGGCCGGCGTCCGGGCCGTGGTGTCGCGGGGCGGGCGCCCGGACCTGGCGGGCGAGCAGGTGCTGCCCGCCGTGCGCGCGCCGGTCCTGCTGGTGGTGGGCGGCGAGGACGATGTGGTGCTGCGGCTGAACGAGGAGGCCGCCGAGCGGCTGAGGGCCCCGTACCGCATCCACGTCGTGCCGGGTGCCACGCACCTGTTCGAGGAGCCGGGCGCGCTGGAGGAGGTCGCCGTGGCGGCGCGGGACTGGTTCGGCCAGATGGCCGTGCCGGGCGCCGCGCCGGACGGGCCGTGAGGGGAGTGAGGGAGCCGTGCTTCTGCGGAACCGCACCGAGGCCGGGCGCGAGCTCGCCGCCCGGCTCGCCGACCGGCAGCGCGAGGGCGGGCTGACGGATCCGGTGGTGCTGGCCCTGCCCCGCGGCGGGGTGCCGGTCGCCGTCGAGATCGCCAAGGCGCTGGGCGCGCCGCTGGACGTGCTCGTCGTCCGCAAGATCGGCGCGCCGTTCAATCCGGAGCTGGGCGTCGGCGCGGTGGCCGGGGACGCGCCGCCGCTGTACGACCAGCGGACGCTGGCCATGCTGGACCTGACGGAGGACCGCCTCGGGCCGACGGTGGCGCGCGAGCGGACCGAGCTGCACCGGCGGGAGGACCTCTACCGGGGCGGCCGGCCGATGCCGGACGTCCACGGCCGTACGGTCGTCGTGGTGGACGACGGCCTGGCCACCGGTGTCACCGCCCGCGCGGCGCTGCGCTCCGCGCGGGGCCTGGAGCCGGCCGAGCTGATCATGGCCGTGCCGGTGTGCTCCCGCGAGGCGGCGGAGCTGGTGGGCGCGGAGGCCGACGAGCTGATCTGGCTGCACCAGCCGCGGCCGTTCTCCTCGGTGGGCCAGTGGTATCTGGACTTCGACCAGGTGAGCGATGACGAGGTGGTCAGGACGCTGAGTGCGGCGCGCGCGGATGCGCGGGACCGGGGGTCGTCGGACGATGGATGACGTGATCGGAGAAGACAGGACGACGAGCGCGGCGGCGGCCGTGGACGCGGCCCGGCGGGCCCTGGTGTCGACCGGGACGTACGCGATGGAGCCGGCCGAGGTGTCGGCGTGCGTCGGGACGGACGGGGACGGCTGGGCGCGGTTCGCCGCCCACTGGGACGACCTGGCGCCGGACCCGTACGCGGCCGAGAGCGGCACGGTGCGCCTGCGCCGCTACGGCACCTTCGCCCTGACGCGCGACGGACGGCTGACCCCGCGGCCGCACGACGCGTTCGTCCAGCCGGAGGCCTCCAACCCGATGTACGTCGGCGTGGACCGGCACTTCGAGCCGCTGACCGACGCGTTCACCGCCGACCCCCTGCTGGCGTCCCTGATCAGGATGCTCGGCCGGGTGGCCGGGTGTCTGGACGACCGGGACGAGTGGCAGGTGAAGGTGCACCCGTTCCGCGTGCTCGCCTCCGCCGGGCAGGACGGTCGGCCCACGCCCGAGGGGCGGCACCGCGACGGCGTCACGCTCGTCACCTCGCTGCTGATCGGCCGCGAGAACGCCGCGGGCGGCGCCAGCTCCGTGTACGGCGAGGACGGCGAGCACCTCCTGACGACGACGCTCGGCGAACCGGGCAGCCTGCTGCTGGGCGACGACCGGCGCACCCTGCACGAGGTGTCTCCGATCCGCCCGCTCGCCCCCGAGCGGCCCGCGCGCCGCGACGTCCTGGTGACGACGCTGCTTCCGCCGGGCTGAGGCCGTACGCCTTGGGCCCACAGGGTCACGGCCCGTCCTCCGGGCACGTCTCGCCAACCAGGCCCTCCACCACCGCGCCCAGGCGCGGCTCGGCGGCGAAGCGGGACCGCTGGCGCTCGGCACCGGACCCGCGCAGCTCCAGCCGCCGCAGGAAGGCCGTGACCTCCCCCTCGTCCCCGTACGCGCGCAGTGCGGGGCGTACGTGCTCCAGGAGGTTGCGCGCCTGGACGGACGAGGGCAGCACGCGCCCGGTCGGCGCGTCGACGCCGTGGCCCGGCCAGCCGTCCCGCGCGGCGCGCCAGTACGCCGCGCGCAGCAGCTCCGCGCCGGTGCGCGGCCCGGGATCGCCGGCCGCCGCGCGCCGGGCGGCCGTCACGACGAGCGCCCTGATCAGGGCGGTGAGCGCCACCGTGTCGTCCACGTCGGACAGGACGTCCATGGTGCGGACCTCGAGCGTCGGCAGGCGCGGGTTGGGCCGGATGTCCCAGAAGGGCATCCCGGGCTCCAGCATCGCCTCGGTGGCGGCCATGGCGGTGGCGAGCCGCTCGTACTCGGTGAGCGACTCGGCGTACGGCGGCGGACCGAGGCACGGGAAGCGGCCGCGGATCACGGAGCGCCAGCTGGCGTAGCCGGTGTCCCGTCCCCGGTGGAAGGGCGAGTTCGCGCTCATCGCGACGAGCAGCGGCAGCCAGGGCCGCAGGTGGTTGCCGACGAGGACGGCCGTCTCGCGGTCGGGCAGGTGGACGTGGGCGTGGAAGGCGCAGACGGCGAAGTCGTCGAGCATCGCGCGGTACTGCCATGCGCCCGCCCGGTAGCGCGGGTGGTCGCCGAGATCGGCGCGCCCGCCGTCGCCGCCGATGACCGGCGTGCCGGACGCGCACAGGCGCAGGCCCTCGGCCCGCGCGGCGGCGGCCAGGCCCGCGCGGACGCCGCGCAGCTGGGCGCGGAGCTCGTCCATGCGGTGGCAGGGCTCGGTCCGCCCCTCGACCTGGTATTCCGTGAACTCGCCCGAGGCGGCGTGCCCGAGCCGGGGTGCGGCGCGTGCGACCACGCGCGTACCGGCCGCCGCGGCCTCGCCGCTGTCCGGGCGGACGAGGAAGAACTCCTCCTCGACGCCGACGGTGGGCGGTTCACCGAATTCCTGGTCCTTCACGGATCCAGGATCACGCCGTCGTGCGGCGTTGTCCCCTTCAGACGGCCAGTTCCAGCCGGTCCAGCAGCTCCGCGCGGTGCAGGTCCGCTATCGGTGCGAGCAGGTCGGGGTGGCGCAGCAGTGCGGCGGCGCGGCGGTCGTGCTCGTCGGGGGTGACCAGCCGGCGGAAGTCGACGGGCGCCCCGGACAGGCGGCCGCAGGCGGCCAGCGCCTCCATGGCGGTCGCGGCCAGCCCCGGGGTGGAGAGCAGGACGGCGGCCCAGCTGGCGACGACCTCGTCGACCCAGGTGCGCCAGGCGTCTCCGGCGGCGTCGTCCGCGCCGGTGATCCAGTCGAGCCGGGCCGAGCCGCCGGGTCCGGCGATGGCGACGAGCGCGGCGTCGAGGTCGGTGGGGTAGCGCAGCCACGCCGCGACGGTCACCGCCTGTCGCGCCTGTACGCCGGCGAGGGCGGTCTCCAGCGCGCCGCTGCCGGACGGGTAGGCGCGGGTCAGCCACTGCGCGGTCGCCGTGATGAGCGGGGTGAGGTGGTCTGCGGTCACGCCGGAACGCTATCGCCGCCATTCGCGGCGACAAATGGCGTGGCTCACGGGAAGTGCGTGGCTTGAACCACATCATGGGCATCCGAATTCCCGCACAGGCGCGCAGAGGAGTGAGGTCATGGGACACGGCGGAGACGTGATCGCGGAGCTGACCAGCGACCACGAGGAGGTGGAGGAACTCTTCAGCACCATCGAGGAGCTGCCGTCCGGTGACGAACAGCGGAAGCAGTACGCGGACCAGGTCACGATGGAGCTGGTCCGGCACTCGGTGGCGGAGGAGGAGTACCTCTACCCGGCGGTGCGCGAGCACATCACCGGGGGTGACGCCCTCGCCGACAAGGAGCTCCGCGACCACGCCGCCGCCGAGCAGACCATGAAGGACCTGGAGGGCTGCGCGGCGGACGACCCCCGCTTCGACATGCTGATGAACAAGCTGATGACGGAGATCCGGGCGCACATCGTGGACGAGGAGAACAACCTCTTCCCGCGGCTGCGGGAGGCGTGCTCGCCCGAGATGCTGATGGAGCTGGGCGACAAGGTGCGCCAGGCGAAGAAGACGGCCCCGACCCGTCCGCACCCCTCGGCGCCGGACAAGCCCCCGGCCAACAAGCTCCTCGCCCCGGGTGCCGGGATGGTGGACCGCCTCCGCGACATGATGACCGGCCGCGGCAAGAGCTGAGCCGAGCGAGCTGAGGGCCGCCCGGTGGATCACCCGGCGGCCCTCAGCACGTCCCCCGCCGTAGGGGGCGTCGGGGACCAGAGCCGCCCATTCCGCACGGGTGAGGGGGGCGGGCACGCGGCGGCAGAGGGCCCGGACGACGGTCTCGGCGCCCAGGTCGTGCACGCGGGCCTCCGTGTGGGCGCCGGCGACGTGCAGCTTTGCGCCCGTCGGAGCGAAGGCCAGGTCCAGGACCGCGTCGCCCGGCCCGGGCAGCGGCGCGCCCACGGGCTGGTGGGACGGTACGTCCCAGAGCTGCACCGTTCCCGCCGTGTCTCCGACGGCGAGGGTGCGGCCGTCGGGCGAGAACGCCAGGGCGGTGATCGCCGCCGGGGGGCCTGCGGCACCACGCCCGCGGCCTGTTCCGCGCGTCAGCCCCCGTGTCCCAGCTGGAGGTCGCGCTCGGTGCGCCCGCCGCCCGCCACCTGGAGGACCGTGGCCACGGGCGGGTAGCCGGAGGCGATGACCGTGTACGCGCCGGACGACAGGTCCGCGAAGCGGAAGGCGCCGTCGGGGCCCGTGATGAGCGTGTCGACGACGTTGCCCGCGGCGTCGAGCAGCGTCACGCGGGCATCCTCCACGGGGCGGCCGCCGGTGGCCCGTACGGTCCCGCGCAGCAGCGCGCCGCCGGCCAGTTCGATGATCTGCCGCGTCTCGCGGGAGGCCTGCACGCTCACCGGCAGGGCGACGGGCCGGAAGGCCGGGGCACTGGCGGCCAGGGTGTACTCCCCCGCCACCAGGTCGGCCATCACATAGCCGCCGTCGCGCCCGCTGCGCGTGGCGGCCACGACCTCGCCGCGGACGTCGGTGAGGGTGACGGCGGCGTCCCGTACGGGCGTGCCGTCGGCGGTGACGACGGTTCCGGCGAGCCGCCCGGCGCCGCCGAGCACGATGTCGAGCTCGACGGGCCGGTCGCCGGTGGTGACGGTGACGCTGACGGCCTGCGGCTGGTGTCCGGGGGCCGCGGCGATCAGCACGTACGCGCCGGGCCCCGGCACGCTGAGCGCGTACCGCCCGTCGTCGCCGCTCGCCCCGCGCCCGATCTGCCGCCCGTGGTCGTCGACGAGCGTGAGGGCGGCGCGCGGTACGCAGCTGCCGTCGTGGTGCTGGACGGCACCGCAGACGGGGACCCCGGAGCCGTACGGCGCGGACGACGGCCACGCGGGTCCGTCGGGAGCGGGAGCAGAAGCGGGAGCGGCGGCGTTGGCGGGGGTGCGCGCCGCGGGGACGGAGGCCGTGGACGCGGTGGGGACGTTCTGGGACACCAGCGGTTTCTCCTTGAGGAAGCAGGCGAGCGACAGGCCGAGCACGAGGACGGGCACCAGGACGACGACGAAGAGCCGCGGCGTCACGCCCTCGTGTCCCTGGACGTGTCCGCCCCCGGCCAGGGTGGAGACGGCGGCGGCGCCCAGGCAGCCGCCGAGGAGTCGGACCTGGAGGTGCGCGGCGGTGGCGGCGCCGAGGTCGGCGGGGGGCGCGGCCTGCTGGACGGCGGCGACGAGCGCGGGCAGCACCAGGCCGACGCCGGTGCCGAGCACGGCCTGCCAGACGCTGTGGTCGAGGACCGGCGTACCGGGTTCGAGGCGGGAGAGCAGTCCCACGCCGACGGCCGCGACGGCGCTGCCGAACACCGGGTGGATCCGGTGGTGCCCGGTGCGGGCGATGAGCTGTCCGGAGACCAGCGAGCCCAGCACGATGCCGCCCGCGAGCGGGACGAGCGGCGGCAGAGCGCCCCCCGGCGGGAGGAGCGCGGGCAGCCAGCCGGCGGCGGCGTACAGCGCCGTGCCGGCCGCCGCCCCCACGAGGCCGGTCAGGAGGAGGGGGCGCGCGAGCCCGAACGGCACCAGGGGCTCGGCGGCGTAGTGCTCGGCGACGAAGAAGAGCAGCAGCGTTCCGGCGGCGCCGCAGGCGAGGCCGAGGATGACGCGGGAGTCCCAGGCGTACCGGGTACCGGCCCAGATCGCGAGCAGCACCAGAGAGGTGGAGGCGGTGGCCAGCAGCAGCGCGCCGAGGACGTCGAACCGGCGGCGCTCGTCCGCGTACGGCGGCCGGATCGGCCTCAGCGCGGCGCCGACGACGATCAGCACCAGCAGGCCGAGGGGGGCGTTGGCGTAGAACACCCAGCGCCAGGAGACCCGCACGGCCTCGCCGACCGCCGGCCCGGCCACGGTGGCGGCCCCGAGCGCCGCGCCGAGGACGCCGAGGAAGCGGGCGCGGGCCGGGGCGGGGACGAGGTCGGCGGTGAGGGCGTGGGCTCCGGCGAGCAGTCCGGCGCCGCCGATGCCCTGGAGGGCGCGGCAGGCGATGAGCTGGTCCATGGTGCGCGACCAGCCGGCCAGCGCGGATCCGGCGACGAAGAGCACGAGGGCGGTCTGGAAGACGCCCTTGCGGCCGCGGAGGTCCCCGAGCTTGCCGTGGACGGGCAGGGTCACGGCGGCGGCGAGCACCGGGGCGGCGATCACCCACACCGACCGCGCGGTGCCGCCGAGTTCGTCGGCGATGCCCGGCAGGAAGGGGGCGACGGCGGTCTGCTGGAGCGCCGCGAGGAGCAGCGCGAGCACGAGCGCCCCGAAGACGAGGCGGACGTGCCGCTGTGCGGGGGCGTCGGCCGGGTGGTCCGGACCCGGTGGCGGCGCGTCCTCGGGAGCGGCCGCCTGCTCGTCATCGGTCAGCGTGATCCCACCCACGAACCTGCTCCCCTCCGTCGCGTCCGCTCGGGCGCCCGCTCTGACGCCTGCGCGGCGCCATTCTTCGCATTACGCGCTCAGCGGGAGCAAGCCGCCCAACTGGGGTGACGGTGGGCGTGGGAGGGAGAGCGGCCCCCGGTCATCAGGGGCTTTGCCGCGCTCCCCGGCGTGCGCGACACCGGGGAGCGGACGGCAAGATCACCCGAATCGGTGACCTCTGCCGGTGGGCCCTACTTCTCGACCTCGGACGCCAGCTTGGCGAGCACCTCGTCGTAGATGCGGCCGAGGCCCTTGGGGGCGAAGGTGCGCTCGAAGAAGCCGCCGATGCCGCCGGCGCCGTTCCAGACGGTGGTGACGACGACCCGGGAGCGGCCCTCGCCGGCGGGGGTGACGGTCCAGGTGGTCACCATGGAGGAGTTGCGGTCCTTCTCCACGAGGCGGCCGTCGCTGGGCTCGGTTACCTCCAGCAGGCAGTCGCGGACGCGCTTGCTGGTGGCCTGGAGCTTCCAGTGGACGAGCGTCCCTTCACCGTCGCCGCCCTCGCGCACCTGGTACTCGCTGAAGTGCTCGGGCAGCAGCTTCGCGCGGGTGTCCTTGTAGTCGGCCAGCGCGTCGAACACCGTCTCCGCGTCCGCCGCGATGACCCGCTCCGTCGTGGCCTCGACCTGCGCCATGCCTTGTCCTCCAGCACTCGTTCCATAAGGGGGGACCCAGCCAACCACTTGGACCGGACACGCCCAAATCGATGAGCGGGGAGAAGCGATCATGGGAACGTTTGTTCTATTGTCTGCGTCATGCGCTGGGACCATCTGAGCGACCGCTCCCCCGACGCCGTGCTGTTCGGCACGGACGCCGTCACCACCCGTACCTTCGACACCCCCGAGTTCCGGGGCATCACCTTCCACGAGGTGCGGGCCCGTTCGATCGTCAACCGGGTGCCCGGCGCCTCCCGCATGCCGTTCGAATGGACGGTCAACCCCTACCGGGGCTGCACCCATGCCTGCGTGTACTGCTTCGCCCGCAAGACGCACAGCTACCTCGACCTCGACACCGGGCTCGGCTTCGACTCGCAGATCGTGGTGAAGATCAACGCCCCCGACCTGCTGCGCCGTCAGCTCGCCTCCCCGAGCTGGCGCGGCGCGCACATCGCGATGGGCACGAACGTCGACTGCTACCAGCGCGCGGAAGGCCGGTACCAGCTGATGCCGGGCATCATCGGCGCCCTGCGCGACCGGGCGAACCCCTTCTCGATCCTCACCAAGGGCACGCTGATCCTGCGCGACCTGGAACCGATCCTCCAGGCCGCCGCGGTCACCGACGTCTCCCTCTCGGTCTCGGTCGGCTTCACCGACCACGAGCTGTGGCGCACCGTCGAGCCGGGCACGCCCGCGCCCGAACGCCGCCTCGACGTCGTACGGACCTTCACCGACCACGGCATCGAGTGCGGGGTGCTGATGGCACCGGTCATCCCGTTCCTGGGCGACCACCCCGACCAGCTGCGCGCCACCGTCCGCGCGATCGCCGCCTCGGGGGCGACCTCCGTGACCCCGCTCGCCCTGCACCTGCGGCCCGGTGCGCGCGAGTGGTACATGGCCTGGCTGCAGCGCCACCATCCGCACCTGGTGGGCCGCTACGCGCGGCTGTACGCGGACGGGGCCTACGCCCCGAAGTGGTACCAGCGCCGGATCACCCGTCAGGTGCACGAGTTCGCCGACGAGTTCGGCATAGGGCCCGCGCGCCGCCGGGGCGGAGCGCCCCCCGTCCCGGTCGCGGAGGAGCCCACCCAGCTCACCCTGCTGTGAACGGTGTGTTGATCAGGTCCTCTGATCGGGTCAAGTCTGCCCGGAAGCGGACCTTCCGGGCCGGAATGCGGGGACGATCCGCCGAGGGACCGTTCCGTCCGGCTCGGGAGGCCATATGCAGAAACGCGCCGCAGTGCTGATCGCCGCCGGGGCGGTGATGGCGAGCGCCGTCACCGCCGCCCCCTCCACGGCGGAGCCCAGAACCACCGAGCCGCAAGCCGCCGCCCTCACCTGGAAGGCGTGCGCCACCAAGCAGTACCCCAAGCTCCAGTGCGCGACGGTCCGGGCACCGCTGGACCACGAGGACCCGAGGGGCGAGCAGGTCACGCTGGCGCTGTCGCGGATCCCGCACACCGCGAAGACCTCGCAGGGCCCGCTGCTCGTCAACCCGGGCGGCCCGGGCGCGAGCGGTCTCGACATGGCCGGGTTCGTCGCGGCGTCGCTGCCCGCCAAGGTCGCGGCGCAGTACGACATCATCGGCTTCGACCCGCGCGGCGTGGGCGCGAGCAAGCCTTCGCTCGACTGCAAGCCGGGCTACTTCGCGCCCGTACGCCCCGACTCCCTGCCCCGCGACGTCGACACCGAGCGCACCAACCTCACCAGGGCGGCGTCCTTCGCGCGGGCGTGCGACGACAAGTACGGCGCCCTGCTGCGCCACATGGGCACGGTCAGCGCGGCGAAGGACCTGGACGTGATCCGGCAGGCCCTCGGCGCGGAGAAGATCAGTTACTTCGGCTACTCGTACGGCACGTACCTCGGCGCCGTCTACGCCAAGCTCTTCCCGCAGCGCGTGCGGCGGGCCGTACTGGACTCCGTCGTCGACCCGCAGGCGGTGTGGTACCAGGCCAACCTCGCGCAGGACCTCGCCTTCGACGCCCGCCACAAGGCGTTCCTGGCCTGGGTCGCGCGGCACGACGCGACGTACCGCCTCGGCACCGACCCGGCGAAGGTCGAGGCCCGCTGGTACGCGATGCGCGCCGCGCTGGCGAAGGCCCCGGCGGCGGGGAAGGTCGGCCCGGCCGAACTGGAGGACACCTACCTGCCGGGCGGCTACTACAACGGCTACTGGCCCGCGCTGGCCGAGGCGTTCTCGGCGTACGTGAACGAGAAGGACACCGCCCCGCTCGCCGAGGCGTACGCGTCACTGGCGGCGTCCGACCCCACGGACGACAACGGCTACTCGGTCTACGCGGCGGTGCAGTGCCGGGATGCCGCGTGGCCCCGCGACTGGAGCGTGTGGCACCGCGACAACTGGGCCGTCCACGCCAAGGCGCCCTTCTCCACCTGGAACAACGCCTGGTACAACGCGCCGTGCGCCTTCTGGCCCGTCGGCTCGTCCACCCCGCCGGACATCGCCAACGACGCGCTGCCCCCGGTGCTGCTCTTCCAGGCGACGGAGGACGCGGCCACCCCGTACGGCGGCGGCCTCACCGTCCACCGCGCTCTGCGCGGCTCCAGCCTGGTCGTCGAAGAGGGCGGCGGCAACCACGCCATCACCCTGGCCGGCAACGCCTGTCTCGACGGCCACCTGGCGCGCTACCTGGAGACCGGCCAGGTCCCCCGCGCCACCACCGGCGGCGCGGACAAGGGCACCGGAACCGGCACGACCGCCGACGCGGACGCGGTCTGCGCCGCGACGCCCGAGCCGAAGCCCCGGACGACCCGCGCGGCCGCCCCGCTCCCCCACCCCGCCCACCGCGGCTGACACCCCTTACGCCCTGACGCCTTACGCCTCCGGCCGCAGCCGGGCCAGCGCCTCCGTGGCGGCCCGGGCCAGGCGCGGACGGAGGCGGGCGGCTTCCAGGACCGGGCGGGCGCGGGCGTCACCCAGGTCGCCCAGGCCCTCCGCGCAGGCGACCGCCACGCGCCAGTACGGATCGCCCGGGTCGGCGAGGCGCCGCTCCAACACCGTGACCAGCGCCGGTACGGACTGGGGCGCCCGCAGCCGGGCCAACAGCCGTACGGGAGTGAGCGCGTAGGCGACGCGCAGCTCGTTGGTGGCGAGCGCGGCGGCGGCCCGCGCCGTCCGCGGATCGCCCAGCCGCGCCAGCGCGTACGCGGCGGAGACGCAGCGCTCGGGGTCCCGGTGGTTCAGCAGCAGCACGAGCGCCTCGAAGGCGCGCCGGTCACCGGCGAGCCCCAGCCGGAACGCCGCGAGCTCGCGCGCCCAGAGCGGCTGGCCGCCCCGCGTGAGCACCGCCGCGAGCTCCTCGGGGTCCTCGACGGCGACGAGCCGTTCGTACGCCTCCGACGCGCCCGCCCCCTCCGCCTCGTCCCGCAACCGGTCCACGAGCGAGCGGAACTCCTCATCCACGGCCGTCATGGCCGTCAGCGTAGCGAGCGTCACATCGTCCGGGGAGTTCCCAGGGCTGGCGCGCTCGTTACCCGCCGGTTAATCTCAAGTGAGCGGGACACACCCGCGAACGCACTCACGGCGGCCTGGTGACGCAGCCGCCGCGAGCGCCGTGTCCGTCGGTTCGGCACACCTGGCACATCTGTACGACGTGGCTCCGGGACAGGGTCCGTCGCTTCTCCACCGCGACCCGCGCGCGACGCGCGGCAGCGCGAACGCACGCACGGCGGTGCCCACGCGCCCGCCCCCGCGTTCACGCTCACGCCGAGAACGCACGCGCTCCGCGAGGCGACGCACCGCACCCGTGCGCGCCCGCGCCCCTCATCAGTCGTCACTCATCCCTGGAGTCCCGTGATGGACACCCCTCTCTCCACCATCGCCGTCGTCGGTCTGGGCACGATGGGCTCCGGCATCGCCGAGGTTCTCGTCCGGGCCGGCCGTGAGGTCATCGGCATCGACGTCAGCGAGGCCGCCGCCCGCCGCGCCGTCGGCTGCCTGGAGGCGGCCACCGCCCGCTCCGTGGCCCGCGAGCGGATCACCGAGGAGGAGCGGCGCGACATCCTCGCCCGCTTCCGCACCTTCTCCGACCTCCGGGCCGCCGCCGACGCCGACCTCGTGATCGAGGTCGTGCCCGAGTCGTACGAGCTCAAGCAGCAGGTGTTCCGGGAGCTGGACGCCGTCGTCCGCCCGGACGCGATCCTCGCCACGGGCACCAACGCCCTGTCGGTGACCCGGCTGGCCGCCGACTCCGCGCGCCCCGAGCGCGTGCTCGGCCTGCACTTCTTCAACCCCGCCCCGGCGATGAAGCTTGTGGAGATCGTGTCCTCGGTGCTGACCGCCCCGCAGGCCGTCGCCGCCGTCACGGACCTCGCCCACCAGCTGGGCAAGGAGCCCGTCGCCGTCGGCGACCGGCCCGGCTTCGTCGCCGACGGCCTCCTCTTCGGCTACCTGAACCAGGCCGCGGCCATGTACGAGTCGCGGTACGCCTCCCGCGAGGACATCGACGCCGCGATGCGGCTGGGCTGCGGCCTGCCGATGGGCCCGCTCGCCCTGCTCGACCTGATCGGCGTCGACACGGCCCGTACGGTCCTGGAGGCCATGTACGCCGAGTCGGGCGACCGCCTGCACGCCCCGGCGCCGATCCTGCGGCAGCTGAGCGACGCGGGCCTGACGGGCCGTAAGGCCGGCCGGGGCTTCTACACCTACGAGGAGCCGGGCAGCGGTGTCGTGGTGCGCGACGCGCTCACGCCGTCGGAGACGGCCGCCACGGGTGAGGTCCGCGAGGTCCGCTCCGTCGGCGTCGCGGGCTCCGGCACCATGGCGAGCGGCATCGCGGAGGTCTTCGCGAAGGCCGGGTACGCCGTGGTGCTCGCCGCCCGCTCGCTCGAGAAGGCCGAGACGGCCAAGGGGCGCATAGGGAAGTCGCTCGCGCGCTCCGTCGAGAAGGGCCGGCTGACCGCCGAGGCGGCCGACGAGGCGCTCGCCCGCGTCACCCCGGCCGGCTCCCTCGACGCCTTCGCCGACGTCGACCTCGCCGTGGAGGCGGTGGCCGAGGACCTGGAGGTGAAGCGGCAGCTGTTCGCCACGCTCGACAAGGTCTGCAAGCCGGGCGCGGTGCTCGCCACCACCACCTCCTCCCTGCCCGTGGTCGCCTGCGCCCGCGCCACCTCGCGCCCGCAGGACGTGATCGGGATGCACTTCTTCAACCCGGCGCCCGCCATGAAGCTGGTGGAGATCGTCCGTACGGTGCTGACCGCCGACGACGTCCACGCCACCGTGCGCGAGGTGACCGCGAAGATCCGCAAGCACCCCGTGGACTGCGGCGACCGGGCCGGCTTCATCGTGAACGCGCTGCTCTTCCCGTACCTGAACAACGCGATCAAGATGGTCGAGAACCACTACGCCTCGCTCGACGACATCGACGCCGCGATGCGCCTGGGCGGCGGCTACCCGATGGGCCCGTTCGAACTGCTGGACGTGGTGGGCCTGGACGTCTCGCTCGCCATCGAGCGGGTGCTGCACCGCGAGTTCCGCGACCCCGGCCTGGCGCCGGCCCCCCTCCTGGAGCACCTGGTGGCGGCGGGCTGCCTGGGCCGGAAGACGGGGCGCGGTTTCCGCGAATATGCCCGGCGCTGAGCCGTACGGGGAGTGGGGCGGGCTGCTCGGCGGGGCGGCCGAGAGGTCGGGCGGCCCGGCCCCGCAGGCGCGGTCTCCTGCACCGATGCAGTACGTTCAGGTCATGTCCCAGCCCGCTGATGCCGCCCGCCGAACCGCTCGTGCCGCCTCCTCGTCCGACGCGCCGGAGAGCGCCGCGGGCAGCCGCGCCGCCGCGCAGCGGCTCAAAATGCGCCGCGAGCTCGCGGCCGCGGCCATGGAACTGTTCGCGACCAAGGGGTACGAGGCGACGACGGTCGACGAGATCGCCGCCGCGGCGGGGGTCGCCCGCCGGACGTTCTTCCGCCACTTCCGCTCCAAGGAAGAGGCGATCTTCCCCGACCACGACGACACCCTGGTGCGCGCCGAGGCGGTGCTGAACGCCGCCCCGCCGCACGAGCACCCGCTGGACACGGTCTGCCGGGGCATCAAGGAAGTCATGAAGATGTACGCGGCGTCGCCCTCGGTGTCGGTCGCGCGCTACCGCCTCACCCGCGAGGTGCCCACCCTGCGGGAGCGCGAGATCGCCTCGGTGGCCCGCTACGAACGGCTGTTCACGCGCTATCTGCTGGGCCACTTCGACGAGCGGGACCACCACGACGGCAACGACGACCCGCTGCTGGCGGAGGTGGCCGCGTCGGCGGTGGTCACGGCGCACAACCACGTGCTGCGCCGCTGGCTGCGGGCCGGCGGGCAGGGTGACGTGGAGGCGCAGCTGGACCACGCCTTCGCGATCGTCCGGGAGACCTTCGGCACCGGCATAGGCGCCGGCCGCTCCGGCGCCGGGAGCGCCCCGGCCCCGGCGCCCGCCGCGACGGCGAGCACCACCGGCGACGTGCTGGTGACGGTGGCCCGCACGGACGCGCCGCTGGAGGAGATCATGCGCAGCATCGAGCGGACCCTCAAGGAACACGGCTAGCCGTTCCCGGTTCCGCATCGCCCGCCGGGGCTCGACTTCTCATCGAGCCCCGGCGGGCGTTTTGCATGCCGGAAAAGCGCTGACCGATCGATCATCGCTCATCTGTGACCGGCAGATGACATCTGAGAGAAATTGTTGGCACTCAGTGTCTTGCGGCCTGGCACGCGGTGTCATACGTTGATGTTGTCCGGGCGGCCGGCGTGCAGAGAACTTCTCGTACGCCGGCTGTCCCCGCACAACATCGTTGTCGCGCGCCCGGACGCCTGCGTCACAGGCACTCTTCGCGCACCACCCAGCGCTGCCAAGCCGAGCATCACCCGCCGAACCGACGGCACACACCTCCCAGAGCAGCACTTCCCCGACGTTCAACCCAGCGTCTCCCCCTCAAGACGCTTCTTCGCCGGAGGCAACACCGTGAAGGAAATCCTGGACGCGATCCAGTCGCCGGACACCACCGCCGCCGACTTCGCCGCCCTGCCGCTCCCCGAGTCCTACCGCGCGGTGACCGTGCACAAGGACGAGACCGAGATGTTCGCCGGTCTCACCACGCGCGAGAAGGACCCGCGCAAGTCGCTGCACCTCGACGACGTGCCGCTGCCCGAACTGGGCCCGGGCGAGGCCCTGGTGGCGGTCATGGCGTCCTCGGTGAACTACAACTCCGTGTGGACGTCCATCTTCGAGCCGGTCTCCACCTTCTCCTTCCTGGAGCGCTACGGAAAGCTCTCGCCGCTCGCCAAGCGCCACGACCTGCCGTACCACATCATCGGCTCGGACCTCGCGGGTGTCGTCCTGCGCACCGGCCCCGGCGTCAACGCCTGGAAGCCGGGCGACGAGGTCGTCGCGCACTGCCTGAGCGTGGAGCTGGAGAGCCCCGACGGCCACGACGACACGATGATGGACCCGGAGCAGCGCATCTGGGGCTTTGAGACCAACTTCGGCGGCCTGGCAGAGATCGCACTGGTCAAGTCCAACCAGCTCATGCCGAAGCCGGACCACCTCAGCTGGGAGGAGGCGGCAGCGCCGGGCCTGGTGAACTCGACCGCGTACCGCCAGCTGGTCTCGCGCAACGGCGCCGGCATGAAGCAGGGCGACAACGTGCTCATCTGGGGCGCGAGCGGCGGCCTCGGCTCGTACGCCACCCAGTTCGCCCTCGCCGGCGGCGCCAACCCGATCTGCGTGGTCTCCAGCCCCCAGAAGGCGGAGATCTGCCGCTCGATGGGCGCCGAGGCGATCATCGACCGCAACGCCGAGGGCTACAAGTTCTGGAAGGACGAGCACACCCAGGACCCGAAGGAGTGGAAGCGCTTCGGCAAGCGCATCCGCGAGCTGACCGGCGGCGAGGACATCGACATCGTCTTCGAGCACCCCGGCCGCGAGACCTTCGGCGCGAGCGTGTACGTCACCCGCAAGGGCGGCACCATCACCACCTGCGCCTCGACCTCGGGCTACATGCACGAGTACGACAACCGCTACCTGTGGATGTCGCTGAAGCGGATCGTCGGCTCGCACTTCGCCAACTACCGCGAGGCGTGGGAGGCCAACCGTCTGATCGCCAAGGGCAAGATCCACCCGACCCTGTCGAAGGTGTACTCCCTGGAGGACACCGGCCAGGCCGCGTACGACGTCCACCGCAACCTCCACCAGGGCAAGGTCGGCGTGCTCTGCCTCGCTCCGGAGGAGGGCCTCGGCGTGCGCGACCAGGAGAAGCGCGCGCAGCACGTCGACGCCATCAACCGCTTCCGCAACGTCTGAGGTCTGAGGTTTCCTAGATGACAGAGCGTCAGAAGGACCGGCCGTGGCTCATGCGGACGTACGCCGGTCACTCCACGGCCGAGGCGTCCAACGAGCTGTACCGGCGCAACCTCGCCAAGGGCCAGACGGGCCTCTCGGTCGCGTTCGACCTGCCGACGCAGACCGGGTACGACCCCGACCACATCCTCGCCCGCGGCGAGGTGGGCCGGGTCGGGGTCCCGGTCTCGCACCTCGGTGACATGCGCCGGCTGTTCCAGGACATCCCGCTGGAACGCATGAACACGTCCATGACCATCAACGCCACCGCCATGTGGCTGCTGGCGCTCTACCAGGTGGTCGCCGAGGAGCAGGGCGCGGACATCACCAGGCTCCAGGGGACGACGCAGAACGACATCGTCAAGGAGTACCTGTCGCGCGGGACGCACGTCTTCCCGCCGGGTCCGTCCCTGCGCCTGACCACCGACATGATCACCTACACGGTGAACCACATCCCGAAGTGGAACCCGATCAACATCTGCAGCTACCACCTGCAGGAGGCGGGCGCCACACCGGTCCAGGAGATCTCGTACGCCATGTCGACGGCGATCGCCGTCCTCGACGCGGTGTTCGCCTCCGGCCAGGTGCCCGAGGAGCGCAAGGGCGAGGTCGTGGCGCGCATCTCCTTCTTCGTGAACGCGGGCGTCCGCTTCATCGAGGAGATGTGCAAGATGCGCGCCTTCGGCCGCATCTGGGACACGATCACCCGCGAGCGGTACGGCATCGAGGACCCCAAGCAGCGCCGGTTCCGCTACGGCGTGCAGGTGAACTCGCTCGGACTGACCGAGGCGCAGCCGGAGAACAACGTCCAGCGCATCGTCCTGGAGATGCTGGCCGTGACGCTGTCGAAGGACGCCCGCGCGCGTGCCGTGCAGCTCCCGGCGTGGAACGAGGCCCTGGGCCTGCCCCGCCCCTGGGACCAGCAGTGGAGCCTGCGCATCCAGCAGGTGCTGGCGCACGAGAGCGACCTGCTGGAGTACGAGGACATCTTCGCGGGCTCGCACGTCATCGAGGCCAAGGTGGACTCCCTCGTCACCGAGTGCCTGGCGGAGATCGAGCGGATCCAGGGCATGGGCGGCGCGATGGCCGCCGTCGAGTCGGGCTACCTCAAGTCGCAGCTGGTCGCCTCGCACGCCGAGCGGCGGGCCCGGATCGAGGCCGGCGAGGAGAAGATCGTCGGCGTCAACATCTTCGAGACGACGGAGCCCAACCCGCTCACCGCCGACCTGGACACCGCGATCATGACGGTGGACCCGGCCAACGAGGCGCGGGTCGTGGCCGGGCTCCACGAGTGGCGCGACAACCGCGACGAGGGCCGGGCGCAGGAGGCCCTCGCCCGGCTGAAGGCCACGGCCGCGGGGGACGAGAACCTCTTCCCGGCGACCCTGGAGTGCGCCCGCGCGGGCGTCACCACCGGGGAGTGGGCCTGGGCGCTGCGGGACGTCTTCGGCGAGTTCCGGGCGCCGACGGGCGTGTCGTCGGCGCCGGTCGCGATCGCCGCCGAGGAGGGCACCCCGCTCGCCGCCGTACGCGAGAAGGTGGCGCGGACGGCGTCCGAGCTGGGCGCCGGGCGGCTGCGGCTGCTGGTCGGCAAGCCGGGCCTGGACGGGCACTCCAACGGCGCCGAGCAGATCGCGGTCCGCGCCCGCGACGCCGGCTTCGAGGTGGTCTACCAGGGCATCCGGCTGACGCCCGAGCAGATCGTGGACGCCGCCCTGGCGGAGGACGTGCACTGCGTGGGACTGTCCATCCTGTCCGGCTCGCACGCCGAGCTGGTCCCCGACGTGCTGGCCCGGCTGCGTGAGGCCGGCGCGTCGGACATCCCGGTGATCGTCGGCGGGATCATCCCGAACGCCGACGCCGCCGAACTGAAGCGGGCGGGCGTGGCCGCCGTCTTCACACCGAAGGACTTCGGTATCACGGAGATCATCGGCCGTATCGTCGACGAGATCCGGAAAGCGAACAAGCTCGACCCTGTGGAGGTCCCCGCATGACGACCGTCAACCGTCTCCGCCCGCGCCGCTCGTGCCTGGCGGTCCCCGGTTCCAACCCGCGCTTCCTGGAGAAGGCCCAGGGCCTCCCCGCCGACCAGGTCTTCCTGGACCTGGAGGACGCGTGCGCGCCGCTCGCCAAGCCGGAGGCGCGGCACACCATCGTCAAGTTCCTCAACGAGGGCGACTGGACGGGCAAGACCAGGGTCGTGCGGGTGAACGACTGGACCACCGAATGGACGTACCGCGACGTGGTCACGGTCGTCGAGGGCGCGGGCCCGAACCTGGACTGCATCATGCTGCCGAAGGTGCAGAACGCAGAGCAGGTGGTGGCGCTGGACCTGCTGCTGACCCAGATCGAGAAGACGATGGGCTTCGAGGTCGGCCGGATCGGCATCGAGGCCCAGATCGAGAACGCCCAGGGCCTCAACAACGTCAACGCGATCGCGCAGGCCTCCCCGCGTATCGAGACGATCATCTTCGGCCCGGCCGACTTCATGGCGTCCATCAACATGAAGTCGCTGGTCGTCGGCGAGCAGCCGCCCGGCTACCCGGCCGACGCGTACCACTACATCCTGATGAAGATCCTGATGGCGGCCCGCGCCAACGATCTCCAGGCGATCGACGGCCCCTACCTTCAGATCAAGAACGTGGACGGCTTCCGCGCCGTGGCCGGCCGCGCCGCCGCGCTGGGTTTCGACGGCAAGTGGGTGCTGCACCCGGGTCAGGTCGACGCGGCGAACGAGGTGTTCTCGCCCTCGCAGGAGGACTTCGACCACGCCGAGCTGATCCTGGACGCGTACGAGTACTACACGTCCGAGGCGGGCGGCAAGAAGGGCTCCGCGATGCTCGGCGACGAGATGATCGACGAGGCCAGCCGCAAGATGGCGCTCGTCATCTCCGGCAAGGGCCGCGCCGCCGGCATGACCCGTACGTCGAAGTTCGAAGCCCCGGAGGCGTGAGCACGATGCAGTTCGGACGTACGTACGAAGAGTTCGAAGTCGGTGCCGTCTACAAGCACTGGCCCGGGAAGACGGTCACCGAGTACGACGACCACCTCTTCTGCCTGCTGACGATGAACCACCACCCGCTCCACATGGACACGAACTATGCGGAGAAGACGACCGATTTCGGGAAGAACGTCGTCGTCGGCAACTACATCTACTCGCTGCTGCTGGGCATGTCCGTGCCGGACGTCTCCGGCAAGGCGATCGCCAACCTGGAGATCGAGTCGCTGCGCCACGTGGCGCCGACCTTCCACGGCGACACCCTCTACGGCGAGACGACCGTCCTCGACAAGACGCCGTCGAAGTCGAAGAGCGACCGCGGGATCGTGTACGTCGAGACCAAGGGTTACAAGCAGGACGGCACGCTGGTCTGCGTCTTCCGCCGCAAGGTGATGGTGCCGACCGAGCAGTACATCAAGGAGCGCGGCGGCGAGCAGCCGGGCCGCCCGGAACTCAAGGCCCAGGAGAAGTAGCCATGGCCCGACTCGCCCAGACCCACGGTCTGACCGATGTCCAGCAGGAGATCCTCTCCACGGTCCGTGACTTCGTCGACAAGGAGATCATTCCGGTCGCCACGGAGCTGGAGCACCGCGACGAGTACCCGCAAGCGATCGTCGACGGGCTGAAGGAGCTGGGTGTCTTCGGCCTGATGATCCCGGAGGAGTACGGGGGCCTGGGCGAGTCCCTGCTCACGTACGCGCTGTGCGTGGAGGAGATAGCGCGCGGCTGGATGTCCGTCTCGGGCATCATCAACACCCACTTCATCGTCGCGTACATGCTCAAGCAGCACGGCACCCAGGAGCAGAAGGACACCTTCCTGCCCCGGATGGCGGCCGGCGAGGTGCGCGGCGCCTTCTCGATGTCGGAGCCGGGGCTCGGCTCCGATGTGTCGGCGATCACATCGAAGGCGGTCAAGGACGGCGACGAGTACGTCCTGAACGGCCAGAAGATGTGGCTCACGAACGGCGGAACGTCAACGCTCGTCGCCGTCCTCGTCCGAAGTGACGAAGGACACCCCGAGGGCACCGCCCCCCACAAGTCGATGACGACCTTCCTGGTGGAGAAGGAGCCCGGCTTCGGAGAGGTCCGGCCCGGCCTGACCATCCCCGGGAAGATCGACAAGATGGGCTACAAGGGGGTCGACACCACCGAGCTCATCATGGACGGACTGCGCATTCCGGCCAATCGTGTGCTCGGCGGGGTCACCGGCCGAGGGTTTTACCAAATGATGGACGGCGTCGAGGTCGGGCGCGTGAACGTGGCGGCGCGTGGCTGTGGCGTCGCTCAGCGTGCCTTCGAGCTGGGTGTCTCGTATGCCCAGCAACGTCACACTTTCGGCAAGCCGATCGCTCAGCACCAGGCGATCCAGTTCAAGCTGGCCGAAATGGCTACCAAGGTCGAGGCCGCTCATGCCATGATGGTCAACGCAGCTCGCAAAAAGGACTCCGGGGAGCGAAACGACCTGGAAGCAGGGATGGCGAAGTACCTCGCCTCCGAGTACTGCAAAGAGGTCGTGGAGGATGCCTTCCGTATCCATGGTGGCTACGGGTTCTCCAAGGAGTACGAGATCGAGCGTCTCTACCGAGAGGCTCCGATGCTGCTGATCGGTGAAGGTACCGCCGAAATCCAGAAAATGATCATTGGGCGTCGGCTGCTCGAGGAGTACCGGTTCCAGGGTTGATTGTCGCTTTTAGGTCGGTTCGGCCGCGAAGAAGATCACACCCTGTCATCTTCTTCCGGCCGTCGACTCGGCTTCTGGCTTGCCCAGTTGCGGCCCGCAACCGATAGCATCGCCGAAAAGCCGCCGTCCCCCGCATCCGCGCGGCATCATCCGCTACGAAGGTCATCCATGCCCCACAGCCAAACCTCTGCACCTCGCGACAGCCGATTTGGCGTGCGTATCGCTCGCGGAGCATCGCCGTGGCTTCTGCCGACCGTCGCCACCGCAGCACTCAGTCTTGCCCGCGCGCGCCGTTCCAAGCGTGCCGCGGCCATCGCCGTGCCCACCACCGCGCTGGCGGCGGGCATGCTGTGGTTCTTCCGCGACCCCGAGCGCGAGATCGCGCAGGGCAGGGTCATCTCGCCGGCCGACGGGGTGGTGCAGAGCATCATGCCGTGGAAGGACGGGCGCACCCGGGTCGCCATCTTCATGAGCCCGCTGAACGTCCACGTGAACCGCGCCCCGCTGGCGGGCACGGTGACGTCGGTCGAGCACATCCCCGGCGGCTTCGTGCCGGCGTTCAACAAGGAGAGCGAGAACAACGAGCGCGTTGTCTGGCACTTCGACACCGAGCTCGGCGACATCGAGATGGTGCAGATCGCGGGCGCGGTCGCCCGCCGCATCGTGCCGTACGTGCCGCAGGGGACCAAGGTCGAGCAGGGCGAGCGCATCGGTCTGATCCGCTTCGGATCGCGCGTTGACATCTACCTTCCGGAAGGTGTCGACGTCGCAGTCGAGGTCGGTCAGACCACGACCGCGGGGGTGACTCGAATTGACCGTGATTGATCCCGACACACGGGCCGACTGGGTCGCCGACGCCGAGGCGGACATCGTCGAGGAAGCCGAGGAGATGCCGCTGTCGCTGCGTCTCTCAATAGCGGACACGCTCACGCTGGGTAACGCCACGTGCGGCTTCATGGCGGTGTACTTCACCACCACCGGCATCCTGATCCCGCACCTCACGGGCAGCCAGGAGACCGGCATGGCGCGGCACAGCGCCGCCACGGCCGTGATCCTGATGCTCCTCGCGGCGATCTTCGATCTCTTCGACGGGCTCGTGGCGCGCAAGCTGCGCAGCTCGCCGATGGGCGCGGAGCTGGACAACCTGTCGGACCTGATCAGCTTCGGGCTCGCCCCGGCGTACTTCGTACTCGTGTACGGGATGGTCGCGGACGACGCCCACCAGAAGGTCTCGGCCGTGGCCGCGATCGTGGTGCTGCTCGCGGTGGTGCTGCGGCTCGCGAGATTCAGCTGCGTGACCATGAAGGACGGCATGTTCCAGGGCATGCCCTCCCCATTCGGCGCACTGACGGTCGTCTCGATCGTGCTGCTGGAGCTGCCGTTCATCCCGACGCTGCTGGCGATCATCGGCACGGCGTGGCTGATGGTCAGCCGGGTCGAGTACCCCAAGCCGCGGGGCATCCTCGCGGTGGCGATGCTCAGCTGGATCGTCGGGGCGATGGGCCTGCTGGCGGCGTGGGCGTTCGACGCGCCGGGCGGCCAGCTGCTGCTCCAGACCGGCTGCGCGCTCCAGGTGGTGCTGGGCGCCGTGATCCCGCTCTTCGCGACGGCCCGGCGGGTGAACACCTTCCGCGACAACCGGCGCGTGAGCCGCGAGGCGCGGGCGGCGCAGCTGCCGTAGTCCTCGTACGGATGTGAGAAGGGCCCGGGTGCTTCCCCAAGCACCCGGGCCCTTCCGCTGTCTCAGCCACTGTCCCGGCCACGCTCCAGGACCTTGTAGTAGTACGTCGTCGGGTGCGGGACGCCGTCCGGGGTGAGGGCGTAGCCGGGGATCGAGCCGGCCCGCGTCCAGCCCGCCTTCCGGTAGAGGGCCTCGGCCCCGCTGCCCGTCTCGGTGTCCAGCACCAGCAGGGTGCGCCCCTCGGCGGCGGCCGCGCGCTCGGCCGTCTCCAGCAGGCGGCGGCCCAGCCCCCGGCCCCGGGCCGCGCGGTGGACCAGGAGCTTGGCGATGTCGGCGCGGTGCGGCTGGTTGGGCATGCCCGCCCGGGCCAGGCTGATCACGCCCGAGACCGCGCCGTCGGGCCCGTACGACGCCCAGACGGTCCGTACGCCCCGCTCGGTCTCCTCGGCGGCGGCGCGCCACCAGGAGGCCGCCTCGGCGGGGCTCAGCGGGGCGAGGAAGCCGACGGAGGCGCCGCTGTCGACCGCGTCCACCAGCAGCGCGGCGAGCCCCTCGGCCGCGTCGGCGTGGATCCGCCGCGCGGGGAGGGGCTCGATGCGGTGGTGGGGATCTGTGTGATCACTCATGGGGCGAGCTTCACACGGCCGGGTTTCGGCGCGGTGACGGGGGCCTCCCGTCCGGTCAGCCGCCCGGGGTGAAGCCCTGCGCCGCGGCTGCGGCCTCCGGCTGCCGCACCACCCGGGCGCCGCCGGGCACGGACTTGTCGGGCTGGAAGACGACGGTCTGTCGTGAGGAGGGTGCCTTCGGGTCGGAGAAGTCGTGGGTCACGCCGAAGCCCCCGTCGAGTGCGTTCAGGGTCAGCAGCGCCTTGCCGACGCCCTCGCGGGTCAGGTCCTTGTCCGCGCACGCCTTCTTCAGGGCCGCGCCGAAGACCTCGGCGGCGGACCAGCCCGCGACGACGCCGTTGTCGAGGGAGTCTTTCGGGTAGGCGGCGCGGTAGTCCGCCACGAGCTTCTTGGCGGCCGGGGTGTCGGCGCCGATCGGCAGGCTGGGCGTGGCGACGTAGTAGGTCTTCTCCAGCGCCGGCCCGGCCTGGGTGCCGAGCAGTTGCGGGGAGAAGGCGGAGTTGTTGCCGATGACCGGCACGGCGAGCTTCACGGCCGCGGCGACGCCGACGAAGGAGGCGGCCTGGCGGGGGCCCGTGGAGAGGAGGACCGCCTTGACCCCGGCCTGCTTGAGCGCCGCCACCTGCGCCGACATGTCGTTGTCCGTGGGTTTGATCTTCTGCTCGACGACCGTGAGCCCGGCCTGCCCGGCCATGTGCTTCGAGCCGTGGAGGGCGTTCTCGCCGTAGTCGCCCTCGAAGTAGACGTGGCCGAGCTTGTCGCCCTTCTTCAGGCCCTTCTCCTTCATCAGGAAGTCGATGGCGTTGATCGTCTCGACGTCGTACGTGGTGCCGATCACCCGGATGTACGGGCTGCCGAGTAGCTCGGCCGACCACGCCTGCGGCAGCACGAGCGCCTTGTCCCGGCCGTCGAGCCGCTGCTTCACGGCCGCCACGAACGGCGAGCCGATGAACTGCGGGAAGCCCAGCACCTCGGGCTCCAGCTCGGTGTACGCGGCGAGCGCCTTCTGCGGGTCGTAGCCGTGGTCGCGGACCGTGAGCTCCACGGTGCGGCCGCAGACGCCGCCCGCGGCGTTGAGCTGCTTGACGTACAGCTGCTGGGCCTGGGTGATGCTCTTGCCGAGAGTGGCGTACACGCCGGTCATGTCGGTGAGCGCGCCCAGCCGGATCGTCTTGGCGTCGACGCCCGTGCCGGTCTTCACGCCGTCGGCGCCGGCCGCGCCGTCCGTGCCGGTCTTCGCCTTGGCGCTGCAGCCCGCGGCCCCGGCGGTCAGGGCGACGAGCGCGGTGAGGGCGGCGGCGAGCCGCCGGTGCCTGGATGTGGTCATCGTTCCTCCGCTGGGGTGCGTGCGATGCGTGCGGTACGGGGGGTGCGTCGGGGGCGCCGGGCGGCGAGGCCGGCCAGGCCGCCGGGCAGGAAGAGCACCACCGCGACGACGGCGGCGCCGTACAGGTAGCGCGAGGCCTCGCCCGGGGCGACGCCGCCCGTGCCGGGGGCGGAGACCAGGGGCAGCGCGTCGCTGTAGCGGTTCAGGAGCTGCGGCAGCAGGGAGACGAAGACGCCGCCGACGACCGCGCCCGCCACCGAGCCGAGGCCGCCGATGACGATCATGGCGAGGTACTCGAGGGAGAGCAGCATGCCGAAGTACTCGGGCACGGTCCGCTGGAACACCAGCGCCAGCAGCACCCCGGCGAGCCCGGCGTACATCGACGACAGCACGAACGCCGCCGCGCGGTAGCGGGCCACCGGGATGCCCAGCACCCCGGCCGCGATGCGGTGGTCGCGGATGGCGTTGAGCGCCCGCCCGGGCCTGCCGCGCAGCACGCCGCGCGCGAAGAGGGCGGAGGCCGCCAGCAGCACCAGGCCCAGGTACCAGAGCTTCTCGGCGGCGCCGAACGGGACCGCCGCGACGACGAGCTCGGTGTCGTCGAAGGTGACGCCGAGGAGGCTGAGCGGCGGGACGGCGCGGCCGTTGAAGCCGCCGGTCAGGTCGTGGGCGTTGAACAGCACGTGCTGGCCGATGAAGATCAGCGCGAGGGTGGCGATGCCGAGGTACGCGCCGCGCAGGCGCCCCGCGATCGGGCTGAAGAGCCCGCCGGCGGCGCCCGCCAGCGCCACCGCGCCCACGGCGGCGAGCCAGCCGGGCAGGCCGAGGCCGGTGAGCCCGTCGGTGCCGTCTCCGGCGAGCGCGCAGTAGCCGTACGCGCCGACGGCGAGGAAGAAGGCGTGGCCCATGGACAGCTGCCCGGTGGCGCCGGTGAGGAGGTTGATGCCGATGGCTCCGATCGCGGCGGCCATCGCGAAGAGGCCGGCCTGGAGCCAGAAGCGTTCCAGGTAGAAGGGCAGGGCGGGCAGGAGGACCGCGCCGAGGGCCCAGGCGTACGTACGGGGCCGGGTGAGTTTCTTCGAGACGGTCTCAGACACGGGCGAGCTCCTTCGTACCGAAGAGCCCCGCGGGGCGGATCAGCAGGACGGCGACCATGACGAGGTAGGGCGCCAGGTCGCCGATGCCGCGGCCGAGGAACGTCAGGTCGCTCTGGTAGCCGGTGGCGAGGGACTCGGTGACGCCGACGAGCAGGCCGCCGACGAGCGCGCCGGTGGTGGAGTCGAGGCCGCCGAGGATGGCGGCGGGGAAGGCCTTGAGCGCGGCGAGGGAGGTGGAGCGCTCGAGTCCGGGCGTCGGGAAGACGGTGAGGAAGAGGGCCGCGACGGCGGCGAGTCCCCCGGCCACCGCCCACGCGCCGAGCGACACCCGCCCGAGGCGTACGCCCATCAGCGCGGCCGTGGACGGGGACTCGGCGGCGGCGCGCATGGCGACGCCCCAGGAGGTGAAGCGGAAGGCGAGCAGGAACGCCGTGATGAGCAGCGCTGCGGCGACGAACGCGGCGATCCGCGTCTGGGCGAGGGTGACGGGGCCGAGGCTCACCACCGCGTCGCCCCACGGGTCGCCGAGGGCGAGCACCTCCGTACCGATGCGGCGGGTGAGCTCGGTGGTGAGGACGATGTCCACGCCGATGGTGACGATGGCGAGGACGCTGTGGTCGGCGCCCCGGTGGCGGCGCATCACCAGGAACTCGACGGCCGCGCCGACGAGCGCGGCGCCCGCGATCCCGGCGGCGAGGGCGGGCCAGAAGCCGATGTCGTCATGGAGGACGGCGGTGACGTATCCGCCCGCGAGGAGCAGGGAGGCGTGGGCGAAGTTGACGACCTCGGTGGCGCGGAAGATGACGACGAAACCGAGCGCGATGAGGGCGTAGACGGACCCGAGGGAGAGCCCGTTGAGCAGGAGTTCGGCGAAGGTGGTCACTCGGCGGTGTCCTCTCCGAGGTAGGCGCGGACGACGGCCGGGTCGTTCTGTACGTCGGCGGGGGCGCCGTCGGCGATGCGGCGGCCGAAGTCGAGGACGGTGACCGTGTCGGCGAGGCGCATCACCACGCCCATGTCGTGTTCGACCAGGACGATGGAGATGCCGAGGCTGTCGCGGACGCCCGCGATGACGGCGGCGGTGCGGCGGCGTTCGTCGGCGGTCATGCCGGCGACCGGCTCGTCGAGGAGCAGGAGCCTCGGCTCCATGCACAGGGCGCGGGCCAGTTCGGCGAGCTTCTGCTGCCCGTACGGGAGGGAGGCGGCCGGCTGCTCCAGCTGGTCGGCGAGGCCCACGAAGGCGGCGATCTCGCGGACGCGGGCGCGGTGGCGGGCCTCCTCCCGGGTGGCGGACCGCAGCCGCAGCCCGGTGGCGAGGAAGCCGGCGCGGGTCAGGCGGTGGCGGCCGAGCATCAGCGCGTCGGCGACGGTGGCGCGGGGCGGCAGGGCCAGGTTCTGGAAGATGCGGGCGACGCCGAGCGCGGCGATGCGGTGCGGGGGCAGGGCGGTGAGCTCGTGGCCGTCGAAGCGGACGCTGCCGGAGGTGGCGCGGTAGACGCCGGACAGCACGTTGAAGGTGGTGGACTTGCCGGCGCCGTTGGGGCCGATGACGGCGTGGACGGTGCCGGGGCGGACGGTGAAGCCGACGCCGTCGAGGGCGGTGAGGCCGGCGAACCGTACGGTGAGGTCGCGGACTTCGAGGGTGGTCACGCGTCCTCCCAGGGCACCAGGTGCCGGGCCTCGGCGGCGGACGCGTCATCGGCCGCGCGCTCGTCCACGACACCGAGGTAGCGGCGGCGTACCTCGTCGGAGGCGGCGAGCTCGGCGGCGGGCCCTTCGGTCGTGACCTCGCCGACTTCGAGGACGTACGCGTGGTCGGCCAGGCGCAGCGCGAGCGCGGCGTTCTGCTCGACGAGGAGGACGGAGGTGCCCTGGGCGTGGATCTCGCGGATGGTGTCGGCTATCCGGGCGGCCATCAGGGGCGCGAGGCCGAGGGACGGCTCGTCGAGGAGGAGCAGGCGCGGGGAGGCCATCAGGGCGCGGGCGACGGCGAGCATCTGCTGTTCGCCGCCGGAGAGGAGGCCGGCGCGCTGGCGGGCGCGTTCGGCGAGGACGGGGAAGAGGGCGTGGACGCGGCGCAGGGCTTCGGCCTTGGTGCCTCTGCCCGCGGCGAGGGCGCCCGCGCGCAGGTTGTCCTCGACGCTCATGCGGGCGAAGACCTGGCGGCCCTCGGGGACGTGGCACAGCCCGGCGGCGACGACCCGGTCGGGCGGCAGGCCGTGCAGGGGGCGGTCCGCGAAGGTGACGGTGCCGGCGGTGGCGGCGCCGCCGTGGAAGGCGAGCGTGCGCGACAGGGCGCGCAGCAGCGTGGACTTGCCGGCGCCGTTGCCGCCGAGGACGGCGACGACGGCGCCCTCCGGTACGTCCAGCGAGACGTCGCGCAGGGCCCGCACCTTGCCGTACCCGGCTGTCAGACCCCGCACCCGCAGGGCGGCAGCACTCATGGATCCCCCTCGATGCTCGTTCGGTGGCGCTCACCCCAGCACCGGGGCGGGTGCCCCGTCCACGTTCGGTGGCCGAATCGCTGCCGGTGCCCAGCGGGCGCGGCGGCGGGTTGTGCACGCGCACAACACCACGTGTCAGGGGCATGCCGGATGGGGCGCGGAGGTGGCATCCTCCGGCCATGGGAGCCCGCGGACCACGTACCGGAGACGACTGGAAGCTGCTCGGTCAGGCGTGTACGGCGCTGCTGGGGCGGCTGCCGGAGCTGGTGGACCAGCACGTGCGGGAGCTGCACGCGCACTCCCCCGCCTACGAGCGGGTCATCGGCTACGACCAGCACTGGCAGGAAGCGCGCGACGCCATGCGCATCGGCATCGAGATGATCTCGGCGCCGCGGGCGGCGCCGCGCCGCGACCTGGAGCACGCGGAGTGGATGGGGCGGCGGCGCGCCGAGCAGGGGCTGCCGCTGGAGCTGGTGGTGCACGCCTACCGGCTGGCCGGGCACCTGGTGTGGGACGCGCTGCTGGAGGACGCCGGTGCGGACGCGGGGCGGCTCGCCGCGCTGATGCAGGCCGCGACGATGGTGTGGTCGGCGGTGGACGCGCAGACCGACACCGCGTCGGAGGCGTACCGCATCACGGAGCTGGAGCTGCGGCGCCGTACCGACGAGCAGCTCCAGGCGCTACTCGACGCGCTGCTGGACGGCGGCCGGTCGCCGGAGGTCTCGGCGCGGGCGGCGGCGGGCCTGGACCTGCCGGAGCGGGGCCGGTACGCCGTGGTGGTGCTGCGCACCGAGCGGCGCGACGTGGCGCACCGGCGGCTGGCGGGGCCGGGCCTGCGGTTCGTCTGGCGGATGCGGACGGACTGCGAGATCGGCGTGGTGTCGCTTGCGGACGGCACGGGGCTCGACGCGCTGGTGGAGCTGATGGAGGGCCGCTGCCCCGGCCCGGGCGGCGTCAGCCCCGTGGTGTCGGGCCTGACGGAGCTGGGCAGGGCGCGGCGCCTGGCGGAACTGGCGCTGCGCACCTGCCCGGCCGACGCGCCGTCCATCGTGCGGCTGGACCGCCGGATGGCCGGCGCGCTGGTGGTCAGCCAGCCGGAGCTCGCCTCCCTCCTGGTCTCCGAGGTCCTGGGTGCGCTGTTGGAGCTGGACCCGGCGGACCGCGCGGTGCTGCTGGAGACCCTCGACGTGTGGCTCGACTGCGAGGGCTCGGCGGGGCGGGCGGCGAGCCGCCTCTACTGCCACCGCAACACGGTCTTCAACCGCCTGCGCCGCCTGGAGCAGCTCACCTCGCGGTCCCTGTCGCGGCCGCGGGACCTGACGGAGATGACGCTGGCGCTGGACGCGTTCCGGCTGACGGCGGGGTGAGTACGCCATGTGAGTACGCGTACTCACCCCGCGGGCGGGCAGGTTGGCCACACTGGGCGCACACCGACGAGAGAGGCTCCCGCACCATGCCGCCGTACCGACGCACCCTCCCCTGCCTCGCCCTCACGGGCGCCGTCGCGGCGCTGCTCCTGACCGGGTGCGCCTACCGGGAGCGGGTCTGCCAGCCCGACCACTACCCGGTCCTCGCGGTGAACGACTCGGGCCGCGACTGCGTCCCCGACGGCGAGGAGCCCCCGAAGGGCTGGGCCCGCTATCCGGAGGGGAAGGTCCCCGAGTACCTGGGCGACGAGTGGGACCGCTACTGGGACGACAAGACCCTCGACGAGCGGGGCCGGATCGTCCCGCAGCCTGCGGTCTGAAGGCCCAGGGCTTCCCGGAGTCGGCGAGCGCGGGGGCGAGGTCGCGGCCGGCGATGTGGAAGGCGCACCGGTCGGTCAGGGCGGTGACCAGCGCCGCCGTGCCGTCGGCCGGGTCGTGCGCGGCCGCTCCCGCGATACGCCACCGCCCCCGAGGTCCGGCAGTAGCCGGTCCGGGGGCGGTGTGGGTACTTCCGGGGTTACGTCAGGAAGTCGCGCGCGATGTTCGCCGCCTGGCGCTCCAGCAGGGGGCCCGCCTCCGCGATGCACTTCGCCGTGTCCGGCTCCAGGTCCGTCAGCGGGTAGGCGCGGCGGATGCCCGCCTTGCCGAGGGCCTCGGGCTGGAGGGCGAGGCGGCCGCAGACCGCGACGACCTCGATGCCGGCGGCGCGGGCGGCCGCCGCGACACCGGCGGGGGCCTTGCCGTGGAGGGTCTGCTCGTCGAGGGAGCCCTCGCCGGTGATGACGAGGGTGGCGCGGGCGAGCGCCGGGCCGAAGCCGAGGACGTCGAGCATGACGTCGATACCGGCGCGGAAGCTCGCGCCGAGGCCGACCAGCGCGCCGTAGCCGATGCCGCCGGCCGCGCCCGCGCCCGGGGAGGCGGCGAGCTCGGTGGCCCGGGGGCCGATGGTGTCGGCGAGGACGGCGGCGAAGTGGGCGAGGGCCGCGTCGAGCTCGGCCACGTCGTCGGGCGAGGCGCCCTTCTGCGGCCCGTACACGGCGGGCGCGCCCTTCGGCCCGGTCAGCGGGTTGTCGACGTCGCTCGCGAGGACCAGCTCCACGTCCTTGAAGCGGGCGTCGAGACCGGACAGGTCGGCGGTCGCGAGGTCCCGCAGGGCGCCGCCGCCGGGGCCGACGGGTTTGCCGTCCGCGTCGAGGAAGCGTGCGCCGAGCGCGGCGAGCATCCCGGCGCCGCCGTCCGTGGTGGCGCTGCCGCCCACGCCGAAGACGATGGTGCGCGCACCCGCGTCGAGCGCGGCGCGCAGCAGCTCGCCGGAGCCGTACGTGGTGGAGGTCAGCGGCGCGAAGACGCCCTCGGGCAGCAGCTGGAGACCGGAGGCCTCCGCCATCTCCACCACGGCCGTGGTGTCGCGCAGCGCGTACGCGGCGGTCACCGGCTCGCCGAGCGGGCCGGTCACCCGTACCTCACGCCGTTCGAACCCGGCCGCGACGGCGGCCGCGACCGTGCCGTCGCCGCCGTCGGCGACGGGCAGGGTCTCCACCTCGAGCCCGGGGACGACGTGCCGGAGCCCGGCCGTCACCCGCTCCGCGACCTGTACGGCCGTGAGCGAACCTTTGAACTTGTCAGCCGCGACGAGTACACGCGCGGCCTCAGTTACTGCTCCGTCCGTCACCCTTGCATCCCTTGCTATCGAACAGGCAGTCGCGCCGAGGCCGACCCTATCCGTACAGCCTGAGGCTGTGCCACCCCTGTCCGGCGTACGGACCCGCTGGTCAGGCCCGTGACCAGGGCCAGTCCGCGGCCCGCCCGGCCTCCAGCAGCGGCACCATGCGGAACGCCGCGTCCGTCAGCCCGCCGAAGGTGTGCCGGTTGTCCCGCCCCGAGGGGGCGTGGCCGGGGCGGTAGCCCGCGAGGTTCCACGTGTAGACCGGGACGTCCGCCGGGACCTGCGCGGTCGGGTCGCCGTAGTGGCTGTAGGAGGCCTGCTCGTCGGTGACGATCAGCACCCGGTCGTGGCCGCGGTAGTGCGCGCGGACCGCCTCGGTGGTGTTGGTGCCGCCCAGGTCGCCGAAGCGGTCCAGCACCTTCAGGACGGACTCGCCCGCGCGGTACGGCACGGGCCTGCTGGTGGTGCCGAACTGCACGAGGTCCGCCTCGGCGGCGCGCAGCGCCACCGCCGTGCCGAAGAGGGCCGCCGCGTCGGCGCGGTTCAGCTCCGAGCGGTCGGACAGCGGCGCCCACATCGAGCCGGAGCGGTCGACCAGGACGAGGGTGCGGCCGGGCAGCGCCGGGACGTTGGCCAGCGAGTGGCCGAGCGCCCGTTCCAGCGGGTAGGCCCAGCGCAGCGACGGGGCGTGCTGGTACGCGGCCAGGTAGCGGAACGGGAACTGGCGGGAGGCGGCGACGGTCTCCGGGTCGGAGATCTTCGCCGCGACGCGCGCGGCGACCTCGTCGCTCACGCCCGCCCGGTCGAAGTTCCGCAGGTTGCGCAGGAGCGCCATCACACCCATGGACGGGATGACGGCCTCCCAGGCGGCCGCGTCCAGCGGGCCCTGGAGCCAGCCGGCGAGGGCCTCCCAGGTCATGCCCGCCTTGGCGAGCCGCTCGGCCCCGTCCGGCCCGGTGACCACGGCGCGCCGCTCGTCGACCGGCAGCTCCATCAGCGCCCGGTGGGCGGTGAGCATGCGGTTCGAGGCGGGCGGCAGCGCGGTCTCGGGGTGGTGGCGGCGGTCGAGGGCGTACCGGAACAGCTCGCCCTGCCACGGCTGCTTCGCCGGGTCGGGCGCGGCGTGCACCAGGTTGAGGATGTCGCCGAAGCGGTAGCCCTTGGCGGCCGTGTCGTACTTCAGCAGCGACCGGGGGGTGTAGAGGCGCCGGACGGCGTCCGCGATGCCCCGCTTGACGGGCTTGGGCACATTGCGCCCGTAGCGGGAGGTCCAGTAGCCCAGGAGCTCGCCGGGCTCGTCGGCGCGCAGCAGGACGGAGTCGATGACCTGGCGGTTGGCGGGGCCGTCGGTGGCGCCGGCGTCGAGGCGGGCCTTGACGTACTCGGCGGCGCCGACGAGCGAGGCGGTCCGCAGGTTGCCCTCGCCGCGCAGCCAGCCCAGCAGGCCGGCGGTCCACTCGGGGTCCTCGACGGCGAGCTCGCGGACGAGCGCGGCGAAGCGGTCGTCGCGGTCGCCGGCGGACTCGTAGAAGGTCGTCTGCGTGACGAAGTTGGCGACGGCGAGCAGGAACAGCTCGGAGCGCGGGTCCCGCAGCACGCCGGCGCCGCCCTGGTGGGTGGTGGCGCGTCCGGTCGAGCGCACGGGCGAGACCGCGCGGGCCACGGCGGCCACAGCGGCCGAGGCACGGGTGTTGAAGCGAGCCATGTGGTGAATCCCCCCGAATTCGGTGGGGACGCGCGGCAGAGCGCACCGCCGCGCCTCCCGAGATCAAAGTGGCCGCGGCGTGGATTCTTTGGAGGAAGTAGCCGCGGTCCGGCGCACCGGGAGGTGCGTGACGTACGTAAGGCGTCCAGAGATCAAGGCCGGCGGAACCGACAAGGTGCTCTACCGACTGAGCTACACCGGCCTGATAGCCGATGGCGGGACTCGAACCCGCGACCGCCCCATTAACAGTGGAAGTAGGTCCTGCCTTCGCACCTGGACATCGATCACTGTAGGCAGTCACCTGTTCGAGCGCCACGGATTATCCGCGAGCCGGTTCCGGGAACGTTTCGCCTGGTCGACGACGATTAGGCTGGCCGTCGTGAGCGACTACGCAACGTACATCGCCGGTCTGCCCCGCGTTCTGGCCGGGGCCGCCGCCCTCTTCCGGGACGCCGAGGGGCGCGTGCTGCTCGTCGAGCCGAACTACCGCGAGGGGTGGACGCTGCCCGGCGGGACCATCGAGTCGGACGCGGGCGAGACCCCGCGGCAGGCGGCCCGGCGGGAGACCCTGGAGGAGATCGGCCTCGACGTGGAGCTGGGTCCGCTGCTCGCCGTCGACTGGGTGCCGGGGCCGGGGCGGCCGCCGATCGTGGCGTACGTGTACGACGGGGGCGTGCTCAGCGGCGAGCAGTTCCGGGCGATCCGGCTCCAGGAGGACGAGCTGATCTCCTGGAAGCTGGTGGAGCGCGCGGAGCTGCCCACGTATCTGCCGGGCGCTCTCAGTCCGCGCGTGCTGCACGCCCTCGACGTGCTGGCGGACGGCGGCGGTCCGGTGGAGCTGGAGAGCGGGCGCCCGCCGCGCTGACCGGCGGGAGTCTGTCTCAGCCCTGGTCCTGCGGTGCGGGCTCGACCGGGGCCCGCTGCTCGTCGGGGGAGGCGACGCGCGCCTCGGTGCGGTGGCCGCGCGCGATGTAGTCGCGCACGACGAGCTCGACGGCGTCCTGGGGGCTGCCGGCACCCGCCAACACCATGACTTCCACGACGAGTTCGGCATCGAGCGTGACGGTGACCTTGGCCATGGGCGGACCCTAGCACCGTACGAAACGCGTTCGCGGGGGCGGCCGGGTGCTGCTTACGCTCGCGGTATGACTCTCGTCGCGATCCTCAGCGGTGCCGGCATCTCCACGGACTCGGGCATCAGTGACTACCGTGGCCCGAACGGCCTGTGGCGGCGCGACCCGGAGGCCGAGAAGCTCGTGACGTACGAGTACTACATGGCCGACCCGGAGATCCGGCGCCGCTCGTGGCGGATGCGGCGCGACAGCGCGGCGCTGCGGGCGGAGCCGAACGCCGCGCACCGGGCCGTCGCGGAGCTGGAGCGCACGCCCGGGTTCTCGGTGCGGGTGCTCACGCAGAACGTGGACGGCCTGCACCAGCTCGCCGGGATGCCGGACCGCAAGGTGCTCGAACTGCACGGCACCGCGCGGGCGGTGGTGTGCACCCGCTGCCACGCGCGCTCGTCGATGGCGGACGCGCTGGCCCGAGTGGAGGCGGGCGAGGAGGACCCGGCGTGCGCGGGGTGCGGCGGGATCCTGAAGTCGGCGACGGTGATGTTCGGGCAGCGGCTCGACCCGGTGGTCCTGGGCGAGGCGATGTCGATCGCCAAGGCGGCGGAGGTGTTCCTCGCGGTCGGCTCGACGCTCCAGGTGCAGCCGGCGGCCTCGCTGGCGGGGATCGCCGCGGAGCACGGGGCGCGTTTGATCATCGTGAACGCCGAGCCGACGCCGTACGACGCACTCGCCGACGAGGTCGTGCGCGAGCCGATCGGCACGGCGCTGCCGGCGCTGCTGGCCCGCCTGGAGCCGTAGGCACACGACCTACGGGGTGACGGGGCGTTCGAAGAAGGTCTCCAGGACGATGGTCGCCTGGGTGCCGCTGACCCCGTCGATGGCATACAGACGGCGCAGTACGTCCTGGAGCTGCTCCGTCGTGGAGGTCCTGACCTTGACCAGGACCGACGCGCTGCCGGCGATGACGTGCGCCTCCTGGATCTCCGGGATGGCGGAGAACCGGTCGCCGGAGTCGCCGACCCACGCCGTGGAGTCCACCATGACGAAGGCGAGCACGCCGCGCCCGATCGCCGCGGGGTCGACTTCGACGGCCGTCCGGCGGATGACGCCGCGCTCACGCAGCTTGCGCACGCGTTCGTGCGCGGCCCCCGCGGACAGCCCGACGGCCTGCCCCAGCGCCGCGTACGACCGCGAGGCGTCCTGCTGGAGGAGGGCGAGCAGCTGTCGATCGATGTCGTCCACGAATATCCTTCGGAGAAGATCTTGTGATGCCGAATGCGGTTCGACATAGTGAGCATTAGTCAGATTAACATTCGGCTTGAGGCGTTCGACCGAGGGTGAAGGTGGCGACATGCAGAGCGAGCGACCGCAGGTGTACGAGGTCCTCGACGACCGGTTCCGCACGGGCAAGTGCACCGCGGGCGACTCGAGGCTGGAGACGCTTTTCACGGACTGCCGCTGGGCGGAGGGGCCCGTCTACGTGCCGGCCGGGCGGTATCTGGTGTGGAGCGACATCCCCAACGACCGCTTGCTCCGCTGGGACGAGACCACGGGGACGGTCGGCGTCTTCCGCTCGCCCGCCGGCCACCCGAACGGCAACACCTTGGACAACGAGGGCCGCCTGATCACCTGTGAGCAGGGCAACCGCCGCGTCACCCGCACCGAGCACGACGGCTCCCTCACCGTGATCGCCGACCGCTACCAGGGCAAGCGTTTCAACAGCCCGAACGACGCCGCCGTGAAGTCCGACGGCTCGATCTGGTTCTCCGACCCCGACTTCGGCATCACCAGCGACTACGAGGGCCACCGCGCCGAGAGCGAGATCGGCGCCTGCAACGTCTACCGCGTGGACCCCCGCAGCGGTGAGGTACGGCTGGCCGCGGACGGCTTCAGCGGGCCGAACGGCCTCGTCTTCTCCCTCGACGAGCGGCGGCTGTACGTCTCGGACAGCCGGGCCAACCACATCCGCGTCTTCGACGTCCACGACAACGGCACCCTGACCGGCGGGGACGTCTTCACCGCCTGCAAGATCGGCAACTTCGACAACATCCGCTTCGACGACGACGGCCGGCTCTGGGCCGCCGCCATGGACGGCGGCGTGCACTGCTACGACCCGGACGGCACACTCCTCGGCCGCCTCCTGATCCCCGACGCCGTGTCGAACATCCGCTTCGGCGGTGCCAAGCGCAACCGCTTGTTCATCACCGCCGACACCACGCTCTACTCCCTCGTGATGGGTGTCACCGGCGGCCCGGCGCTGCCGGCCGCGCGCCACGACCGCGGCGCGCACGGCTCGACGGGATGACCGACGGCATGACCGGCCCTCCGCACTGAAGAAAATCTGCCGTGGCGACAGTAGACATTGCCCTGCGTCGGGGATACTGTTTCGTCGTACCCAGGAAGTCGAAGTGGGCACGGCAGAGACGAACTGCCGTGCGAGCAGGTCAAGAAGGACACGACCTCAGGGTCGTGAGCAGTACCCGCGTTATCCAGCAGTACAACCGTGTAACCGAAGGTAAGGAGCAGAACGCCATCAGGATCGCCCGGGCGAGGACGTAGCCGCCCGGGTACCGCAGGCCCCGGATTGGAAGGTGGTCCCCGGTCACGCATCCGCGATCCCCGCAGCCCCGCCCTCCCGGGCGGAACCTGCGGACAAGAAGGCCGGCGCAAGGGCGCCGGTAGATGGTGTTGAAAGCTCGGGGCCCGGGTGCCAGTACGGCACCCGGGCCCCCCGACGCGTCCCCGAAAGAAGAGGTCTATGCCCCCTGGCAGTTCCCGCGCCGTCGCCCATCTCGACGACGACGACTACCCCGCCTACACCATGGGCAGGGCGGCCGAGATGCTCGGCACCACCCCCGCCTTCCTCCGCGCCCTCGGCGAACACCGCCTGATCACGCCCCTGCGCTCGCCAGGCGGTCACCGCCGGTACTCCCGCTATCAGCTGCGCATCGCCGCCCGCGCCCGCGAACTCGTCGACGGGGGCACCCCCATCGAGGCCGCCTGTCGCATCGTCATCCTTGAGGACCAGCTCGAAGAGGCCCAGCGCATCAACGAGCAACTCCGCACCCGCCTGGAGCCCTAGAAGAGCGCGTCGGGCTCCGGAACACCGCTCTCGAACGCGAGCAGGCGCTGCTTGCGCTCCAGGCCGCCGCCGTACCCGGTCAGGCCGCCGCTCGCGCCGATCACCCGGTGGCAGGGGACGATGATGCCGATGGGGTTCTTGCCGTTGGCGAGGCCGACCGCGCGGGAGGCGCCGGGCTTGCCGAGGGCCTCGGCCAGTTCGCCGTACGAACGGGTCTCGCCGTACGGGATCTTCCGCAGCTGCTCCCAGACGCTGCGCTGGAACGGTGTGCCGTCGAGGTGCAGCGGCAGGTCGAAGACGGTGAGTTCGCGCGCGTAGTACGCGTCGAGCTGGCGGACGACTTCGGCGAACGGGCGCGGGTCCGGATCGCCGAAGTCCTCCTCCGGGGGGCGGTGGCGCTGGTCGGTCATGTAGAGCCCGCTGAGGACCCCGTCGGTGGCGACGAGGGTGAGGAGGCCGTACGGGCTGTCGACGAGGGTGTGCTGACGGTTCACCGGGATCAGTCCTCTACGGGTTCTACGGGCGCTACGGGTTCTACGGGCAGGTGGTTGATCGGATGGCTGTCGGTCGCCCACAGGTACTGGACGGCGTACGCGCGCCAGGGGCGCCAGGCGGCGGCGCGCGCCGTCAGCGCGGCGGGGGTCGACGGCAGGCCGAGGCCCGCGGCGGCGCGGCGGACGCCGAGGTCCGTGGGGAGGAAGGCGTCCGGGTCGCCGAGGGCGCGCATCGCGATCGCCTCGACCGTCCAGGGGCCGAAGCCGGGGAGCGCGGCGAGGCGGGCGCGGGCCTCGTCCCAGTCGGTGTCCAGGCCGAGCCGGAGCGAGCCGTCGGCGAGGGCGCCGACCAGGGTGGTGAGGGTGGCGCGGCGGCTGCGCGGCAGGGCCAGGGCCTCCGGGTCGAGCGCGGCGAGCGCCTCGGGGCCGGGGAAGAGGTGCGTGAGGCCGCCCTCGGGGTCCTCGACGCGGGTGCCGTGCGCCGTGACGAGGCGCGCGGCGTGGGTACGGGCGGCGGCGGTGGAGACCTGCTGTCCGAGGACGGCGCGGACGGCGAACTCGGCGGCGTCGACGGTCCGCGGGACCCGGCGGCCGGGCGCCTTGTCGACGAGGGGCGCGAGGAGCGGGTCGGCGCGCAGCTGGTCGTCGATGGCGACGGGGTCGGCGTCCAGGTCGAGCAGGCGGCGGCAGCGGCTGATGGCGAGGGTGAGGTCGCGTGGGTCGGTGAGCGCGAGGCGGCAGGCGATGTGGTCGGGGCGGGGCGCCAGGGAGACGATGCCGTGACCGTGCGGCAGGGCGAGGGTGCGCCGGTAGGCGCCGTCGCGCCACTCCTCGACGCCGGGGACGGCGGTGGCGGCCAGGTGCCCGAAGAGGTTGTCGGGGTTGAGGGGGGCGCGGTAGGGCAGCCGCAGGGCGAGGACGCCGGGGGTGTGCGGTGTCTTCGACGTGCCGGCAGAGCTCCGGGCGGCGCGGGCGCGCAGCGCGCTCGGGGCGAGGGCGAAGACCTCCCGTACGGTGTCGTTGAAGGTCCGGATGGAGGCGAACCCGGCGGCGAACGCCACGTCCGCCATGGGCAGTGCCGTCGTCTCGATGAGCAGCCGCGCGGTCTGGGCGCGCTGGGCGCGGGCCAGGGCGAGCGGTCCGGCGCCGAGCTCGGCGAGGAGCTGCCGCTCGATCTGCCGGGTCGAGTAGCCGAGCCGGGCCGCGAGCCCCGGCACGCCCTCGCGGTCGACGACCCCGTCCTGGATGAGGCGCATGGCTCGGGCGACCGTGTCGGCGCGGGTGTTCCACTCGGGGGAGCCGGGGCTGGTGTCGGGGCGGCACCGCTTGCACGCCCGGAAACCGGCCTGCTGGCAGGCGGCGGCGCTGGGGTGGAAGACCATGTTCTCGGGCTTGGGCGGCACGACGGGGCAGCTGGGGCGGCAGTAGATCCCGGTGGTGAGGACGGCCGTGAAGAACCAGCCGTCGAACCGGGCGTCCTTGGAGCGGACGGCCCGCACGCAGCGATCGGTGTCGGTGTGCATGGCGGGCTGCAAGGCGGTGTGCATGGTCCAAGCATTCAGCAGCGGAGCGCGCGGGGCTGGCGGGAATACGACACCATCCTCGCACTGCCTGCGCGCTCGCGCGTCACTCGTCGGACGTCACTTGCCCGACGTCACGTGTCCGACGTCACGTGTCGCGTACGTGGGCGGCGGCCAGCTCGGCCTCCCTGATCACGGTGTCGGTGTCGACGTCGACGAGCGCGCCGTGCGCCTTGCGCGCGCGGCCGTCCACGAAGACGTGGCTGACGTTGGGCGGCTGGCCGTTGAGGACGATCTGGCTGATCCAGTCGAAGCGGGGCGCGAAGTTGAGGGTGCCGGGGTCGAGGACGATGACGTCCGCGCGCTTGCCGGGGGTGAGGGACCCGACGCGGTCGGCCATGCCGACGCATTCGGCGCCGCCCAGGGTCGCCATGCGCAGCACGGCCGGGATGGTGGGATGCACCTCGGCGTCCTGGTGCAGGGCGCGCTGGAGTCCCACGGCCGCCTTCATCACGTTGAACATGTCGGAGGTGTCGTTGGTGCCGCCGTCGTGGCCGAGCCCGGCCTTCACGCCGCGCGCGTGGAGGGCGGGCAGGCGCATGATGCCGGAGGCGAGGCGCATGTTGCTGAGGGGGCAGTGGGCCACGCGGACGTCGTGCTCGGCGGTGAGGGCGATCTCGTCGTCGGTGAGGTGGATGGCGTGGTTCATCAGCAGGTCGGGGCCGAAGGCCCCGGCGAGGCGGAGCGCGCGGATCGGGTCGTCCCTGCGGTCGTCGGGGTGTTCGAGGACGTGGGAGTTGACCATCACCCCGAGGTCGCGGGCGATCTCGCGGAAGCGGCGCATCCGGTTCACCGCGTACATGCCCGCGTGGACGGACACCTGGGCCGAGGCGAGGGGCAGCGGGTCGAGGAGTTCCTTCTTCACGCGGGGTACGAGGTCGGCGTCGGCCTCGCTCTGCATCATCGCGTAGACGAAGCGGAGCCCGGAGTCGTCGAGCGCCTGGATGTAGCGCTCGCTGGTGGCGTACGGGATGGGGTGGACCCAGTCGACGAGGGTGGTGACACCGGCCTGGAGCGCGTCGAGGGCGGCGAGGTGGACGAAGCGGTACATGTCGTCGGGGCCGATCTTCGCGAGGGTCGCGCTGTTGCAGTCGGCGAGCCAGCCGTACAGGTCCTGGGTGGAGCAGCCGCCGCGGATGCTGGACTGCCACAGGTGGTTGTGGATGTCGACGAAGCCGGGCAGCACCATCCGGCCGGTTATGTCGATCACGCGCGCCCCGGCCGGCGCGGCGAGCCGCCGTCCCACGGCGGTGATGGCGCCGTCGTGCATGAGCACGTCGGCGTGGCGGAGCGTGCCGAGGGTTCCGTCCCCGACGTCGGGGTCCATGGTGAGGACGAGCTCGGCGCCGCGGAGCAGGGTGGTGCGCGGCAGGCCGGGTCTCTGCTGGGGCTGTCGGTGGGGGGTGGGGCGGGTGGCGCCCGTCAGACCGGCCGTCAGTCCGCCCATGAGGGGGACGGTGCCGAGACCGGCGAGGAGGGTGCGGCGACGCGGGTGGGGGGATTGCGGACGGGGGGATTCAAGGCGGGGGGATTCCGTCATGAGGGTTATATCCCGCGCGGACTCTGCCCGGGCAAGGCCAATTCCGGTCGACGGGCCGTGCCTTACCTGTTCGGGCGAGGGGCGGTGACTAGGGTCGGACGTATGGCGGACTTGGAACTCGACGTTTTCACCGGCCTGCTCGACTATCCGATGTACGTGGTGACGGCCGCGGCGGGCGGGGAGCGGGCCGGCTGTCTGGTGGGCTTCGCCTCGCAGTGTTCGATTCATCCGGTCCGGTTCGCGGTGTGGCTGTCCACCGCCAACCGGACGTACCGGGTGGCCCGCCGCGCCACCCACCTCGGCGTCCATCTGCTCACCCGTGAACAGCGCGAACTGGCGCGGCTGTTCGGGAGCCGGACGGCCGACGACGACGTGGACAAGTTCGCGCAGGTGGCCTGGGAGGCCCGGCAAGGGGAGACACCGGTGCTGCGGGACGCCCCCGCGTGGTTCGTGGGCCGGGTGCGGGAGCGGATCGACGGCGGGGACCACGTGGGCTTCCTCCTGGATCCCGTGGAGGAGTCGCCGCCGGTGCCGGGCGGCCGGCCGCGGCTGCTGATGTTCGACGACACGCGGGGACTGGAGCCGGGCCACCCGGCCTGAGCCGGTTCCTTTCCGACGGTGTCCCGAGCGGTGTCCTCGGCGTTCGCGGGTACGCGCGCCGACAGGAGGACAAACCGGCGAAAGGAGACACCATGACGGACTCCTCGATGAGGGCGGTGGGCTGGGCCAGGTCGTTCCCGATCGCGGGGGGCGTCCGCGCGGGGCGGCGCTGGGCGCGCGAGCACCTGGAGACGCTCGGGTGGACGGAGTACGCCTCCGAGACGGTCGACGACATCCTGCTCACCGTGTCGGAGCTGATCACCAACGCGCACGTCCACGCGCACAGCACCGCCCATCTCGTCCTGACGTGGGACAACCGGTGTCTGCACGTCAGCGTGCACGACTCCGGCGGCGGCGTGCCGGCCCCGCGCTCACCCGACACCACGTCACCGGGCGGTCGGGGCCTCGCCCTCGTGGACGCGGTCTGCGACCACTGGCACTCCCACGCCCGGGAGGACGGGAAGACCATCACGGCGTGCTTCACCCCGCCCGCCCCGCCCGCCGCGCCTTCCAGCGGACCGGGGGACGGGGGCGCGTGACGGCGGAACCCCTGGGCTGAGAAGCCCCCAAGGGGGCTCCTTGTTCGATATGTCGCACATCGTTCGTAATTTTGCCAGGACCATTGACGGCGCATTTCAGCCGGTCTACGGTCCCGTTCGCACACACGAGCAGCATTCGTCATATCGAACAGCCGAGGGGCGCCGGGACGCGCCTCCGCGCCCCCGTGCCCAAGGAGCCGCTGCCCATGCCCGGACGACGTCGTCACCCCCGCGGCCCACGCGCCGCCCTCACCGCCGCCGCGTGCGCCGCCCTGCTGTTGGGTCCGCCGCCCACCGCGCAGGCGGCGGACGACCGCCCCGGCCCCCGACCCGTCGCGGGTGACGTCACCGGCGCCGTCACGGGGGACATCGAGGTCCACGACCCGTCCGCGATACGGCTCGAGGACGGCACGTACGTCGTCTACTCCACCCACAACGGCATCGAGGCCCGCACCTCCACCGACGGCGTCCACTGGAAGCGGGCGGGCTCGGCCTTCCGCTCGCAGCCCGCGTGGTGGCGCGCCTACTCCGCCGAGAGCGACCCCTGGGCGCCCGAGGTCCTCCACCGGGGCGGCACGTACTGGCTGTACTACGCCGTCTCGTCGTTCGGCTCGAACCACTCCGCCATCGGCCTGGCCACCTCCCCCACCGGCCTCCCCGGCACCTGGGAGGACCGGGGGGTGGTGTTCTCCTCCACCACCACGGACGACTACAACGCCATCGACCCCGGCGTCGTCGAGGGCGGCGGCCGACTGTGGATGTCCTTCGGCTCGCACTGGACCGGCATCCGCATGGTCGAACTCGACCGGCGCACCGGCACGGTGAAGCCCGGCGCCCCGGTGCACCACCTGGCGACCCGCCCCGACGCCCCGTACGCCGTCGAAGCCCCCTCCCTCGTCAAGCGGGGCGCGTACTACTACCTGTTCGTGTCGTACGACCGCTGCTGCGCCGGCACCGACTCGACGTACAACATCCGCGTCGGGCGCGCCACTTCGCCCACCGGTCCCTACACCGACCGGGACGGTACGCCGATGACGGAGGGCGGCGGCGAGCTGCTGCTCGCCTCGCAGGGGCGGTACGTCGGGCCCGGCGGGCAGTCCGTCCTGCGCGACCGGGGCGGCCGCGCCGGCCGTGACGTGCTCGTCCACCACTACTACGACGCCGAGGACGGCGGTGTCCCCAAGCTCGCTCTGCGCGCCCTGCGCTGGGACGACGCCGGCTGGCCCGCCGTCGGCCGCTGACGCCCCCGCACCCCTCCCCCCGCACCCGTCGAAAGGTCACCATGTCCCGCTCCGCCTCCGCCGCCGGTACCGCGCGCTTCACGCTGGACCCCGCCTTCACCGTGGGCGAGGTCAGCCCCCGGCTCTTCGGCTCCTTCGTCGAGCACCTCGGCCGCTGCGTCTACACCGGCATCTACGAGCCCGGCCACCCCAGCGCCGACGAGGCGGGGCTGCGCACCGACGTACTGGAGCTGATCCGCGAACTGGGCGTCACCACGATCCGCTACCCGGGCGGCAACTTCGTCTCGGGCTACCGCTGGGAGGACTCCGTGGGGCCGGTCGAGGAGCGGCCGCGCCGCCTGGACCTCGCGTGGCGGTCCACCGAGACCAACCGCTTCGGGCTCGGCGAGTTCATCGCGTTCCTGAAGAAGGTCGGCCCGCAGGCGGAGCCGATGCTCGCCGTGAACCTCGGCACGCGCGGTGTCGCCGACGCCATCGCGCTCCAGGAGTACGCCAACCACCCCTCCGGCACGGCCCTTTCCGACCTGCGCGTGGCCCACGGCGACAAGGACCCCTTCGGCATCCGGCTGTGGTGCCTCGGCAACGAGATGGACGGCCCCTGGCAGACCGGCCACAAGACCGCCGAGGAGTACGGCCGCCTGGCCGCCGAGACGGCACGCGCCATGCGCCAGATCGACCGCGACGTGGAGCTCGTCGCCTGCGGCTCCTCCAGCCAGGCCATGCCGACCTTCGCCGCCTGGGAGGCGACGGTCCTCCAGGAGACGTACGACCTGGTCGACTACATCTCCCTGCACGCCTACTACGAGGAGCAGGACGGCGACCGCGACTCGTTCCTCGCCTCCGCCGTCGACATGGAGTCCTTCATCGAGAACGTCGTGGCCACCTGCGACCACGTGGGCGCCCGGCTGAAGTCGCCGAAGCGGATCAACCTCTCCTTCGACGAGTGGAACGTCTGGTACATGAGCCGGTTCCAGGCGGAGGCGGACGCCAGTCCGCTGGACTGGCCCGAGGCGCCGCGCCTGCTGGAGGACTCCTACAGCGTCACCGACGCGGTGGTGTTCGGCTCGCTGCTGATCGCGCTGCTGCGGCATGCCGACCGCGTCACCGTGGCCTGCCTCGCCCAGCTGGTGAACGTCATCGCCCCGATCATGACCGAGCCGGGCGGGCCGGCCTGGCGGCAGACCACCTTCTTCCCGTTCGCGCAGGCCGCCCGCCACGGGCGCGGCGAGGTGCTGGACGTGCGGGTGGACGCGCCGCGCCACCGGACGGCGAAGTACGGCGAGGTGCCGCTGCTGCACGCCACCGCCGTACGGGACCCGGAGACCGGAGCCGTCACCGTCTTCGCCGTCAACCGGAGCCAGAGCGAGCCGCTGCCGCTCCGGGTCGCGCTGGGCGGGCTGGGCGTCACCGGGATCGTGGAGCACAGCGTGCTCGCCGACGCCGACCCGGACGCCCGCAACACCCTCGCCGAGCCCGAGCGGGTCGTCCCGCACGAGGGCGAGGGCGCCCGGCTGGCCGACGGCGTACTGGAGGTCACCCTCGAACCGCTGTCCTGGACGATGCTCCGGCTCGCCTGACCCCCTCCCCCACGCTTCGCGAGAGCACGACAAGACGAGACGAGACGAGAGCATGCGACCACCTCACCTCAGCCGGCGCCGCGCCCTGGCCGGCGGCCTCGGCGGGCTCGGCGCGCTGGCGACCGCCGGTGCCACGACCGCGCTGGCCACCGGCTGTGCCGCGCCCTCCGCCGCCGCCGGGAGCCGGACCCGGCTGCGCTTCTGGCACCTGTTCGGCGGCGGCGACGGCGTCACCATGCGCGGCATGCTCGACGCCTTCCGCGCCGAACACCCCGGGATAGCCCTGGAGGCGGCGACCCTGCAATGGGGTGCCCCGTACTACACCAAGCTCGGCATGGCCGGGGCGGGCGGCCGCGCCCCCGAACTGGCCGTCCTCCACCTCGCCCGCCTCGCCGGGTTCGCCCCCGGGCGGCTGCTGGACCCCTTCGACGTGGACCTCCTCGGCGAACTCGGCGTCCGCGCCGCCGACTTCCCCTCCGACATCTGGCGGCGCGGCCAGGCCGGCGGCAAGCAGTACGCCGTACCGCTGGACACCCACCCGATGGTGCTCTACTACCAGACCGAGGTGTGCGAGAAGGCCGGGCTGCTCGACGGCAAGGGCACCCTCAAGCCCCTGCGCGGCGCGGCCGAGTTCGCCGACGCGCTGCGGGCGGCGAAGAAGGCCACCGGGCAGCCCGGGCTCGTGACGGAGACCCTGGGCCCGGACTGCATCACACCGTGGCGGCTGTTCGCCACGTTCTACTCGCAGACCGGCGGCCGGGTCCTCTCCGAGGACGGCAGGCGGCTCGCCCTGGACGACGCCAAGGCGCTGACGGTGCTGGAGTTCATGGCCCGGCTCGTCGAGGAGGGGCTGTGGGTGCGGCGCGCCGACTACGCCGCGTCCGTCGGCATCTTCAACGGCGGGAAGACCGCCTTCCACCTCAACGGGGAGTGGGAGGTCACCTCCTTCCGCACCACCGGGCTGCCGTTCTCGATGACCCGGGTCCCGGGGCTCTTCGGCCGGCCCACCGCCCAGGCCGACTGCCACGCCTTCGTCCTGCCGCACATCGCGGGCCGGGGCGGCGCCCCCGACGAGGCGGCGCACACCCTCGTCGCCTGGATGCTGAAGCACTCGGTCGCCTGGGCGCAGGGCGGGCACGTACCGGCCTATCTGCCCGTGCTGGACGACCCCGATTACCTGGCGCTGCATCCGCAGTCCGCGTACCGCGACGTGGTGGACGACGTGGTGCTCGACGACCCGGCGTGGTTCACGGGCTCCGCCTCCCGCATGTGGATCGAGCTGGGCGGCGTCTTCTCGGGCGTCCTCACCGGCTCCCGCACCCCGCGCGCCGCGCTGGCCGAGGCCAAGCGGCGGCTGCGGCGCCTCCTCGACACCCGCGACCCCCTCTCCGGAGCGGCCTCATGAGCACCGTCAGCCCCACCGCGCCGCAGGTGCCTCAGGTGCCACGGCCCGCGCGGCCCGGCGCGGGGGCGCCGTCCTCCGCCGCGCTCCGCCGGGCCGGCCGTACCGGCCGCCACTGGACCGAGCACGGGCTCGTGTTCGTGGCGCCCTTCCTCGCCGTGTACGGACTGTTCCTGGTGTGGCCGTTCCTCTCGGGCATCGGGATGAGCCTGACCAGCGAGAACATCACCGCGTCGGGCGCCGCTTACGTGGGCCTGGACAACTACGCGGAGGCGGTGCGGGACCCGGAGGTGTGGTCCTCGCTGTGGAACACGGTGTGGTTCACCGTGCTGTCCACGGTGCCGCTCGTCGTCGTGGGCCTGGGACTCGCGCTGCTCGCCCACCAGTTGCGGGTGGTGCAGTGGCTGTGGCGGCTGAGCTGGTTCGCGCCGTTCCTGCTGCCGTCCGGGGTGGTGTGCCTGCTCTTCGCGCAGATGATCTACCCGTCGGGCTTCGGGCTGGCCGACCAGCTGCTGGCCTCGGCCGGTCTGGAGCCGGGGATCGGCTGGCTCACCGACGAGCGCTACGCGATGCTCTCCATCGTCCTGACCACCGTGTGGTGGACCGTCGGCTTCAACTTCCTGCTCTACCTCGCCGCCCTCCAGGCCATCCCGCTCCACCTGTACGAGGCGGCCGAGCTGGACGGCGCGGGCGCGTGGCGCCGGCTGTGGCACATCACGCTGCCGATGCTGCACCGCACCACCGGACTGATCGTCGTCCTCCAGGTGCTGGCCTCGCTGAAGATCTTCGACCAGGTGTACCTGATGACCGGCGGCGGCCCGGACGACTCGACGCGCCCGATCCTCCAGTACGTCTACCAGCAGGGCTTCACCGGCTACCGGATCGGCTACGCGTCGGCGGTCTCCTACCTCTTCTTCGCCCTGATCCTGACCGTCTCCCTGGTGCAGCCGTGGCTGTCCCGGCGACACCGAGCCGAGGAGGCCGCCAAGTGAGCGCGTCCGCCGTCCCCCGTACCCCTGCCCGTACTCCCACCCCCGCGGGGCGTCGCTGGTCCGCGGGCCGGATCGCGCTGCTCGCCGTCGGCCTGCTGCTCGTGGTGGCGTGGCTGCTGCCGCTCGCCTGGGCCGTCGCCACCTCCCTCAAACCGGAGGGCGAGACCACCCGCACCCCGCTGGAGTGGTTGGGCTCCACGATCACCTTCGACGCGTACGCCAAGGTGTGGGAGTCCGGCGACCTGCTGCGCTGGACGCTCAACTCGGCGTACGTCTCGGTGATGACGACTCTGCTCACCGTCATGCTGTGCGCGATGGCGGCGTACGGCTTCACGCGCACCGACTTCCGGGGCCGCAAGCTGCTGTACGGGCTGGTGCTCGTCGGCATCATGGTCCCGCCGCAGGTGCTGATCGCGCCGCTCTTCGCGGAGATGGTGCAGCTCGGGCTCGTGGACACGTACTGGGGCGTGATCCTGCCGCAGGTGGCCGTGCCGGCGATGGTCTTCATCCTGGTGAAGTTCTTCGACGGCGTGCCGCGCGAGCTGGAGGAGGCCGCCTTCGTCGACGGCGCCGGGCGGTGGCGGGTCTTCTGGACGATCGTGCTGCCGCTGTCGCGGCCGGTGCTCGCGGCCGTGGCCGTCTTCACCTTCATCTCCACCTGGAACAACTTCCTGTGGCCGTTCCTGGTGACCACCGACCCGAACGGCATGACGCTGCCCGTGGGACTGGTCAACGTCCAGTCGTCGTTCGGTGTGCGCTACGCACAGATCATGGCGTCCGTGGTGATCGCCGGACTGCCGCTGCTGGTGATCTTCACGCTGTTCCAGCGGCAGATCGTCCGGGGCATCGCGCACACCGGCCTCGCCGGGCAGTGACGCCGCCTCACCCATCCCCCGCAAGGAGAACGCATGAGCCGCACTTCTCCGCACCGTGTCCGATCCTCCCGTACGTCCCCCCGCCCGCGCCGCGCGCTCCCCCACCGCGCGCTGCTCACCCTCCCCCTCGCGGCGCTGCTCGCCCTCGTCCCCCAGACGGCCTCCGCCTACCCCGCCCCCGGGCACGTCACCGGCGACATCGTCGTCCACGACCCGTCGATGCTGCGCGACCCGTCCGGCCGCTACCTCCTGCACTCCACCGGGGAGGGACTCCAGGTGCGTACGTCCGCCGACCGGATCACCTTCGGCCGGGCCGGGAACGCCTTCACCACCCGGCCCGGCTGGTGGAAGGAGTACTCCCCCGTCCCGGAGGCGTGGGCGCCCGACGTCTCGTACCACGGCGGGCGTTACTGGATGTACTACTCCGTCTCCTCCTTCGGCTCCAACACCTCCGCGATCGGGCTCGCGGTGTCGTCGACCGGCCTGCCCGGCAGCTGGTCGGACCGGGGCGTCGTCATCGCCTCCCGTACCGGCGACGACCACAACGCCATCGATCCGCACCTGTTCGTGGACGACGACGGCACCTGGTGGCTGTCGTTCGGCTCGTGGTGGAGCGGCCTGAAGCTGATCCGGATCGACCCGGCCACCGGCAAGCGGCTCGCGGGCGACACCGCGCTCCGCCCGATCGCGGCGCGGCCGGACCGGGCGGGCATCGAGGCCCCGTTCATCGTGAAGCGGAACGGCTACTACTACCTCTTCGCGTCGTACGACCGGTGCTGCGACGGCGTCCGGTCCACGTACCGCATCAAGGTGGGGCGCGCGACCGCCGTGACGGGCCCGTACGTCGACCGGACCGGCACGCCGCTGACGAACGGCGGCGGCACGCCGGTCATGGAGTCCCAGGGCAGGTACATCGGCCCCGGGGGCCAGTCGGTGATGCGGGACGTCGACGGCGACCTGCTCGTGTACCACTACTACGACGGGCAGGACGGCGGCACCCCCAAACTGGGCGTCAACCTGCTGAACTGGAGCGGGGGCTGGCCGACGGCCTACTGAGCCCGGCGTGCGCCGAGGTGCCGGCCGAAGAAGGCGGCCACGTGGTGGCGCACGGCGGGCACGGACACGGCCGGGTCGAGCGGACCCACCAGCTCGGCCCGGCCCTCCACGGTCATCAGCCCGGCGGCCTGCAGCCGGGGCGCGAAGGCGGCGTAGTCCGTGAACACCCCGTGCGCGGCACCGTCCAGCTGCCGCCGCGCGGTGCGTCCGCGCGGGTGAGCGAGCATCGCGGCCCAGGAGCGCTCCAGCGCCTTCCGGTCGGTGAAGCCGTCGGTCCCCAGCAGGAGCAGCGGCCGGTCCACGCCGTCCCGGGCGACCGGGAACAGCTCGCCTTCGCGGCCGGGCGCCTCGGCCGGGTGGTCGAGGTAGCCCTCCAGGTTGGCCGCCGCGCCGACGCGGTCGTCCTCGTACATCGCCTGGGCCGCGGTGGTTCCGCCGGCGGAGTGGCCGTAGATCCCCACGCGCCGCAGGTCCAGGGCGCGTCCGAGGTGGAGCGGCAGCGCGCGGCCCGCCGCGTCGGGGTTGCGCCCGGCCGCCAGCTCCTCCAGCCGGTCCAGGACGAACCGGGTGTCCGCGACCCGGGTGCCGATCAGGGTCCGGAAGAGGGCCGGGTCGGTGCGGGGGTCCTTGGTGAGGACGGTGTCGCGCAGGACGTCGTCCCGGTACGCGGTCGTGGTGGGGAACTCGACCTCGCTCGCGTCGCCGGGGTGGTCGATGGCCACCACCACGTGCCCGCGGGCGGCCAGTTCCTCGGCGAGCCCGGTGCCGAGGGTGCGCGGGTCGCCGCCGCCTGGGCTGTACAGCAGCACCGGCCGCGGTACGGGGTGCGCGGGCGCGCCCAGGTGCGCGTGGGTCGGGGTGGCCGCCCAGTCCACCCCCGCGTGCGGCAGTTGCGGGCGCATCGCGGGGCCGAGCACGGTGAACGACCGTGCGGCGGCGGGCGTCATGTGCGGGGCGCGGGGGTACGCGCGGACGGTGCGGGCCGGGTAGAACACCGTGACCATCAGCTCCCGGACGGGGATGCCGGGGTTCCACGGGTCGCGCCGGGAGCGGTCGACGAGATGCAGCGTGACGGCCCCGATCCGGTACGGGCCGGTCGGCGCCGGCAGCCGCAGGACCAGGCCGCCGCTGTCGGCCCGCGCCTGGGCGGCCTGCTCACGGGCGGCCTGTGGCCGCGGTCGCGCCTCCGCGCCGCCGCCGAGGGCCGTCAGCGCGGTGGCCAGGACGGCCGACGCGGTGACGGTACGGCGGCTCACCGCGGAGGGGTTTGGGCCGGGGTTGCCGTGCGACATGTTTCTCCCCTGTCGTTCTCGAACGGGGCCCGCGCGTCCGCGGCGGGCCTGACCGCATGCTGCGGGCCGGAGGGGAGCGCGGGCCATCGTTCAGGCCCTGCCCGAAAGGATGGCGCGGCGCCGTGCGGCGTGCGGGGTCACAGGGACGGGTCGCGGTGGGTGGGGTCGCCGTCGACGACGGTGAGCAGCACCGGGAGGTCCGGCAGGTCGGTGGCCGCGGTGGTGAGGGGGTCGGCGGCGAAGACCGTCAGGTCGGCGCGGTGGCCGAGCGCGATACGGCCCGCCTCGTGCTCCTCACCCGCCGCCCAGGCGGCGTTGACGGTCATCCCCTGGAGGGCCTGCAGGGCGGTGAGCGCCTGCTCCGGGCCGTGCGGCGGCCGGGCGAGGTCGCGGCTGGGCCGGCGGTGGCGGGCTCCCGCCATGACGCCCAGCGGCGGGTAGGGGGCGATGGGCCAGTCGGAACCGAGGACGACGACGGCGCCGGAGTCGTACAGGTCGCGGCAGCGCCAGGCGCGGGAGGCGCGCTCCTCGCCGAGGCGGCGCGACCAGTTGTCGGTGTGGTCGGCGCGGGTGAAGTCGCAGCAGTGGGTGGGCTGCATGGAGGCGGCAACGCCCAGCTCGGCGAAGCGGCGCAGGGTGTCGTCGGGGACGGTCTCGATGTGCTCGACCCGGTGCCGCACCTCCCGCCCGCCGCCGGCCCGGGCCTTCTCGACGGCGTCGAGGACATGGCGTACGGCCGCGTCGCCGATGGCGTGCGTGGCGGTGGGTACGCCGGCCCGGTGGAGTGCGCCGATGACGCGGGTGTACTCCTCGGGGTCGGGCCAGAAGGCGTTCCGCGACTCGCCGTGGCAGTCAGGGTGTTCGAGCCAGGCGGTGCCGTTGTCGATGGTGCCGTCCATGAAGAGCTTGACGCCCGCGGTCCGCCACAGCCGCCCGCCCGTGCCCTGCTGTTCGATGAGGGCGCGTACGGCGCCGGCGTCGGTGCCGGGCTGGCACCAGGGCGCGACCCGCAGGCGCAGCGGCAGCCGGCCGGCCCGGTCGAGTTCGGTGTAGAAGGGGAGGCTGTCACCGTTGGCGTCCATGGCGTGGCCGCCCGTGAGGCCCGCGGCGGCCATGGCGCGCAGCGCGGCGGCGAGGCGTTCGCGGCGCTCCTCGCGGGTGGGCTGCGGGGCGGCCCGCTCGACGAGCTCGCAGGCGGCGTCCTCCAGGAGCAGACCGGTGGGCCGGCCGTCGGCGTCGCACACCACCTCGGCGGTGGCCTGGTCGAAGGCGCGCGGCCCGTCGACCCCGGCGAGCTCCAGCGCGCGCCGGCTGGCCAGCACGGAGTGCGCGTCGAAGAGCTGGAGCAGGGCGGGTACGCCGTCGAGCACGGTGTCGAAGGGGGCCGTCTCGACGGGGCGGCCGGCGAAGGCGTTGGGGTCGAGGCCCCAGCCGTGCAGCCACGCGCCGGGGGCGAGGTCCCGCACGGCGCGGGCGAGCGCCGCGCGCACCTGCTCCACGTCGGTGCACGCGGACAGGTCGAGGCCGTGGGTCAGTTCGGCGCCGGAGACGGGGTGGATGTGTCCGTCGACCAGGCCGGGGGTCACCACCGCGCCCTTGAGGTCGACGACCGTGGTGGAAGCGTCGGCGAGCGCGCGGATCTCCGGGTCGTCACCGAGCGCGGTGATCCGTCCGCCGGCCGCGGCGAGCGCGGTCTGCGGGAGGTACGCGCCGGTGGCCGGGTCGAGCAACCGGGCCGAGAGCAGGATGAGGGAGGTGCGCACGGGGCTCCTTGGGGAGGGGTCAGTTCGGGGCGGCGGCGGTCAGCGTGCCGGGGGGCAGGCCGAGTTCGCGTTCCGCGGTGGTGAGGGGCATGTCCCGGATGGCGGGCGGGTCGTCGCCGGTGTCGTCGCTGTTGACGAGCATGCCGATGCCGTCGAGGACGACGAGGATCTGCATGGCCGTCACCATCGGGTCGCCGGTGCGGAACTCGCCCTGCTCGACGCCGTCGCGGATGAGCCCTTCGAGCCGGTCGCGCCAGGCGGCCTCCTGGGCGGCGACCCGGGCACGCAGCGCGGGGCGGTAGCGGCTGAGGTGCCGGGCGTTGAGCCAGAGCCGGCTGATGTCGTCGTACGCCTCTCCGGTGGTGCGGGCGAGGAACGCGGCCAGACGCCGGGTGGCGGTGGCGTCGGCTCCGTCGGCTCGGTCGGCGGGGTCGGCTGGGTCGGCTGGGAGGAGTAGGTCGAGTTCGGCGGTGGCGGCGTGGCCGAAGGCCTCGGCCACCAGGTCCTCCACCGCAGGGAAGTAGTGGCTGATCAGGCCCGGCCGGACGGCCAGCTCCTCGGCGATGCGCCGGAGGGTGATGCACTCCAGGCCCTCGGTCAGGGCCACGCCAGCGGCCGCGTCGACGATTTCCGCACGTCTGGCGGCGGGAGACTTGCGGATTCGCTTGTTGGGGAGGCTTGACGGCATGGAATCCATGCTATTGAGTGTGCGACCAACAAGCAAGCAGGTGGGTAACCGACCAGCATCCGGAGGGCCGCATGGCGTCCACGATCCCCGACCCGCACGAAGGCATCCGCGACGCACACACGAAGGAGCGGCCGTCGGGAGGGGCGGGACGCATCGAGGCGCACGGCATCGACCACATCCCCGAGCACGAACGCCACGGCCGGCCCCGCCGGTTGTTCGCCGTGTGGGCGGCGGCGAACGTCACCTACCTGAGCCTGGTGATCGGCGGCGCCCTGATCCTCATGGGCCTCACCCTCGCGCAGGCCCTCGCGGTGATCGTGGTGGGCAACCTGTTCTGGGGGCTCACCGGCCTGCTCGCGATATCCGGCCCCGCGGCGGGCGCGCCGAGCGAGGTGATCACGCGGGCGATGTTCGGCATCCGCGGCAACCGCGTGAACAACGCGGTCGTCGGCTGGATGATCTCCGTCTGCTACTTCGCCCTGAACCTCGCCGCCGCCGCGACCGCCGCCTTCTCCCTCGTGGAGCAGACCGGCGTCACCGGGACCACCGGCGTGAAGACGGTCGTGGTGCTGGTGATCGCCGCCCTCACGCTGGCCATCGGCGTCTACGGCCACGCCACGATCGTGAAGCTGTACCTCCCGATCACCCTGGCCCTCACCGCCGTCTTCGCCGTGGTCGCGGTCGCCGTCCTCCGGCACACCGACTTCGCGTACGCGCCGGCCGCACCGCTCACCGGCACCGAGCTGTGGGCGGTCCTCCTCGCCGGTGTCACCCTGGTCGGCGCCGGCCCGCTGTCGTACACCACCAGCGCGGACTTCTCCCGCTACCTGCCGCGTACGGCCTCCGCGAAGGCGATCGCGGGCTGGACCGCCCTGGGCGGCTTCCTGCCCAGCGTCGCCGTCTGCTCCCTGGGGGCCTTCGCCGCGACCGCGGTCGACATGACGGACCCCCAGGCCGGGCTGCGGACGGTCCTGCCCGGCTGGTTCCACCCGGTCTTCCTGCTCGCCCTGGTCCTCGGCACGATCGCCATCAACGCCCTGACCGCCTACAGCGCGGGGCTCGCCCTCCAGGCCGTCGGCCTGCGCATCCGCCGCTCCCTCAGCGTGCTCGCCGACGGAGCCGCCGCCGTCTCCCTCACGCTGTACGGGCTTCTCGTCTCCGACTTCCTCGACACCGTCGGCAACGTCCTCCAGCTGACCGTCGCCCTGCTCGGCCCCGCAGTGGCCGTCTACGCCACGGACATCCTGCTGCGCCGCAACCGCTACGACGGCCCCGCTCTGGCGGACGAGACCCCGGGCGGCCCCTTCTGGTACACCGCCGGTGTCAACACGGCGGGAGCCCTGGCGCTGGGCGGAGGCGTCACCGCGGCCGCCCTGTGCGTCGACACGCTCTACACCGGGCCGGTCGCCCAGGCGCTGGGCGGCCTGGATCTTTCCCTGCCCGCCGGGATCGTCGTCTCCTCGGCCCTTTACGCGATCCTCATGCGGAGCAAGGGCCTGCCACGCGAGGGTGAGTGACGCACGCCGCCGGTGAGCGTTAAGCCGTTTGTGTCAAAAACCGTCAACACCGCCACCGCCGCCGGCATCGCCCCTGCCACCGCCACCGGCACCACCGCCGCCACCGCGCCGCCCGAGCCGCCGCCCTTCCTGCTGACGGCACCGCAGGGCGGCGCGGCACGCACCCTCCTGTCGTACGTGGCCGCGCTGCCCCTGCCGTCACCCGACGCCCGGCTCCTCGCGCTGGTCATCGCCATCCGGGCCGCCCGCACCGGCATCGGCAACATCTCGGGCATGGACCTGCGGGCACTGAGGCTGACCGACTCCGCCGAGGCCGTCGCCGCGCTGCGCGGCCTGGGATGGCAGGTGCCCGGCCCGCTCCTCGACGGCGAGCCGGACATCCCGGTCCCCGTCACGGTGCCGGGCCTCACCGACGGGCCGGAGCGCCCCCTGCCCTTCGGCAAGTTCATGCGCTCCCGGGTGTCGGGGTGGACCGCCCGCACCCTGAACTCCAAGCCGGTCAAGAAGACCGCGCCGGTCGTGCGGCTCGCCGCGCTGTTCCTGGCCGCCCACACCTCCCCCGAGCTGCACGGGACCGTGCCCGACGAGCTGCCCGAAGCCTGCCGCGCCGTCCTCCCCGACCTGCTGGGCAGGGGGTTCCTCGCCGAGCTCTCCGGCGACCGCTACCGCCTCGACCCGGGGGTGCGGCACCTCGCCGGCCAGCTGCCCCACCCCGACGACCAGGGCGAGCCCGCCGTCGTGCCGTCGCAGCGTGCCGCCGCGTGGCCGGAGGTCGGCCCGGACGAGTGGGCCAAGTGGAAGGCCGACGCCACCCCGGCCCTGCGGCGGCACGCCGAGGCCGTCGAGCACTGCGCCGTGTGCGCGCTGCCCGTCGAACGGGTCGCCACCGCCTTCGTCGCCACCCGCCCCTCCGTCCCGTCGCCGCGGTCCGTACGCGCGGCCTACGAGACCTGGCAGGAGAAGCACCCCGACCGCGGTCCCCTGGCCGCGCGGTTCACGGTCGCGTTCCGCGCGGAGCACGGCCACGGCCCGTCCTACACCCAGCTGTGCGCCGGGCTGGGCTGGAAGCTGAAGCGGAACGTGCGCACCCTCGTCGTGGAACAGCTCCTGGCGGAGGGATGGCTCACCGACACGGCACCCGTGCCGTGGACGCTCCGCCCGGGGAAGGCCGCCCAGGCGGCCGGGATCGTGCTGCCGGCGCCCCGGTGAGACACGCTGTGCGACCGGGCGGGCGCGTACGGCCAGCAGCGCGTCGGCGCGGGCGGCGCCTGCCCGGCCGGGGGCAACCGCTTCACCGCACGAAATGGTGGATATCGACTTAACCTGGTGGTATTCACACTCCCGAGTCTGGGGGAATCATGGAACTCGGCTTCCTCAAACCGCTCTTCGACCGGCCAGGCCCATGGGCTTCCGTCTACGTCGACACCACGCGCGCGACCGAGGACGCGGCAAAGATGCAGGAGCTCCGCAACCGCTCGGCCGCGTCCCAGCTCATCGACGCGGGTGCCGACGCCTACACCGTGCGGGCGGTGACGGAGACGCTCGCCCGTGAACCCGTCTCCGGCGCGCCACCCGGCCGGGCGCTCTTCGCCACGGGCGCCGAGGTGGTGCTGGACGTCCCGCTCGCGGTGCCGCCGCCCGCCATCCAGGCGACATGGTCGATCCTGCCGCACATCGCGCCGCTCACCGGCCTGCGGGGCGACGAGCCGCGGTGCCTGGTCGCGTACATCGACCACACGGGCGCCGATCTGGAGCTGCGGGACCGGCCGGACCGCCGGATCGTGGGCCGGGCGCAGGGCAAGGAGTGGCAGGGACGCGGGCACCGCAGCATTCCCGAGGACCGCTACGAGTGGCACTACCGCAACAAGGTCGAGAACGGCTGGAACGAAACCGCCGAGATCATCGCGGGTGAGATCGCCCGCGCCTGGCCGGAGTGCGGCGCCGACCTGCTGGTCCTGACCGGTGATCCGCGCGAGCGCAGGGCCGTGCACAACCGGCTGCCGGAGCGCGTGCGGGCCGTCACCGTGGAGGCCGAGAACGGCAGCAGGTCGCCGGGCGCCTCCAAGCGGGTGCTCGACCAGCAGATCGCCGAGGCGTGCGAGAGGTTCGCGCACGAGCGGCTCCAGGGCGCCCTCGAACGCTTCTACGTCGGGCGCGGCAGGCCGGGAGAGCACCGGGAGGCCGCCTCCGTCGACACCGGCCCCGGGCAGGCCGCCGAAGGCATGCCGGCGGTCGTGGACGCCATGCGCAAACACCAGGTGGCCACGCTGCTGCTCACGCCGGACGCCTCCGACGCGCGGCGGGAGGTGTGGATCGGGCCGGGTGTCGACCAGGTCGCCGTGCAGCGCTCCCAGGTGCGGGCGATGGGGGTCGCCAAGCCCGAGCGGGCGCGCGCCGACGACGCCCTGCTGCGGTCCGCCGCGGCGGCCGGTGGCGAGGTCCTCACCGTCCCGGACGGGATGCGGGGCCCGGCGGGCGGCCTGGGCGCGGTGCTGCGCTGGAGCATGTGACGCCCCATGCCGAGCGGCGCCACCGTACGCGCGAGCCCCCCCTCCCCCGAAGTCGCCTACGCCCCGGCGCCGCCCCGGCGCCTG